>WRMX01000006.1 GCA_009776905.1 Oscillospiraceae bacterium | reverse complement strand
GGCTTCAGAACGGATTCATGACATCTGGCTGACATACACTGATATAATCGAATATATCTCGCTTGATGAAGGTTTCCTTGACGTAACCGGTTCGGCGGCGCGCTTTGGAGGGGCAAGAGAAGTTGGGCTTTTGATAAAGGAGAGGACAGCGGCGGAGACAAGGTTGACCTGCTCAGTAGGGGTCGGGTACTCCAAGACGTCGGCGAAGCTTGCGAGCGAGGAGAAAAAGCACGACGGATACTTTGAAATCCCAAGCCCAGAAGCATTGAAAACTCTAATCATGGATCGCAATGTGAGGGCAATATATGGGGTTGGCCCAAAGACTGCCGAGTTATTGCAAGGCGCGGGGGTCGCCACTGTCCGCGAAATACTGGACAACAAACAGACTGTTATCGGACTGCTTGGAAATCAGGGGAGGCAAATCATTGAACTGGCGGAAGGGGTCGACAATCGCCCGGTGACGCCATACTACGAGTCAAAGGCTAAATCGCTTGGCAGAGAACATACCTTTCAACAGGACATAAGAGATTTCGATTATCTGAAGGATGCTCTACGGCTGATTGCACGGGAGTTGAGCCTTAACATTCGGTTTGACGGTATTTTCGTGCGCACGGTCACACTAAAAGTGAAGTATGCCAACATGAAACAAATCACTCGGTCAAAGAGCGGCGATGCCATTAGCGACGCAAAGGACATATATGAAATAGCCGCATCGATGCTGGACACTGTGGAAAAACGCCCGATTCGCCTTGTCGGGATCAGCCTGAGCAATTTTTCTGATTCGAATTTCAAGCAGATGACGCTTGACGACATTGGCGGAGCCAAAAAGGAATCAAGAAAAAGAGCCTTGAACGACGCCCTGCTGCAGCTGCAGCGTAGATATGGCGGGGAAGTCATTAAGACCGGCAACGAGATAATAGCGGAAAAACGCTTTGAAAATGAAGACACATCCGCGAGGAGGACAGGAAATGAATAAATCTAAGGAAGAACGCTTAAAAGAATTGACGCACATGCAATTTGAAGTTACACAAAACGGGGCGACTGAGCGACCATTCAGCGGAGAGTACGTCAATAACGATGACGCCGGCATATATGTTGATATTGTGAGCGGTGAGCCGCTTTTCACATCTGACGAAAAGTTTGACTCAGGATGCGGATGGCCTTCCTTTGCAAATCCTATCGATAAGAGCTACATTGTCGAAAAGGAGGACACTTCTCATGGCATGATAAGGACAGAAGTCAGAAGCCGTGAGGCCGATTCACATTTAGGCCATGTGTTTTCTGACGGACCGGCAGACATGGGCGGCTTACGCTATTGTATTAACTCGGCAGCATTGCGCTTCATTCCGCGCGAGAAAATGGAAGAAGAAGGTTACGGGGAGTATAAGGGTGATAGTTTGTTTGTATGATGATGGAAAACAGAGGGACGGTTCTCGTGTTTCTCAAAGTGAAACACGAGAACCGTCCCCCTGTTTCAAGGAAATTCAGTCAAGATTTCATATCGCAATGACGGTTTGACCGTTCTAGTCCCAATAACTGGCGTACCCTTTTCTGCGTATGATGTTCAATCGCGACAAGCCGTTCCTCCGGCCAGTTGATCGAGGGATGCCGCTTGAACTTGAAGCCAATCAGCGCTCGAAGCTGCTGTGCCTGTACTTTTCCCATAACATCCGAACAAATCGCTTCAAACGTGATATTGGCGTATGCCGGAAAGCGCGTTGCCGCATATTCATCCAAGTTGGCAATATCGTCTATCATGGCGTAATTGAACAAGGAAAGCCCGTGATCGTACAGCGGTGCGGGCGAAATAATCACGCCGGAATGATTGTCTCGCAGTATCCCGAAGTTTCCAAAATGGCGGTCTGCGTTATACACCACCGCGTCAAAAACGAGCATACTCCGCATATCTTCCACGAAATCCTCGCCCAATCCCGTGTAATAATCAAGGCACGCCTTTAGGCTGCCCGCCCGCACGATTCGCCCGATGGGGATATATGAGGTATCAATATCGGTAAACAGCTTACATTTTGAGGCCAGTATGCCTTTCCAGTTTTCCAAGTCGTAGGTTATGGCATTCAGCCCCATCGCCTGAGCGATCTGGCAGGCGTAGTACTCACTGTAAGGTTCCTGTCCGGTGTTGGCCGCGCCGCTTGACCCGCCTTTAAAAAGATAGATGCCATCACCCTCAATTAGACGCCACGCTTTTGGTAGCATACCGCTGGTGGTCAGTTCCGGCGAAGTGGAAAACACACCGTGGCTCTGCCAAATCCCTGTGTAGGCGACAAGCGAAAGGATTTCCGAAAAACGGTTCTCATAAAGGTTATATTGGGCGAACGTGCCGTCAAATCCTTGTGGGACAATCCAATAGCTGTCATTGAGCGACAATCCCTTACAAACGTCAATGATTCCCTTAGTGTTACCGTGCGAGAGATTTAGGCTTTTCAGGATTTCATCTACAAACGCACGATTTTTGGGGATAACCCTGTTTTCCAGCCATTTGACGATGCCCGCGCTTGTGAGCGATAGTTCGAGCGGCAACAGTTTTTGTTTATCATCATTTACTGTTATGATTTTCGCTACCAAACCCTCAATACCGCGCTCTTCAAGCGAAAAGGCTAGGAGCATCGTATCATACAGACGCAATTCGTACATGCTTTCCATATGTTCAAAATACTCCTTTCCATGCTTCCAAACTGGAACCTCATTTTAGTACATAAGAATATCTGTGTAAAGAACGCTTCCCAAATTCACTCGCCTAAACGAAGTTGTCGTATTGCAGCACCCGAACGCCGACGCCGTCTTTGTCAATGTGCTCAAGCATCGCTAAGGCTTCGTCATAATACTTGCGTAAGATATATAAGTTTTCAAAACAGCTGCTTACACCGATCGACAAATCATATTGCCGAAGGAAATCATCATGTTTGCCGAAAACCTTGTTAACATCGAATACATCGCGCTTTGATGAAATCAGCATAATGATATATCCTGAATATATCGCAAATTTGCATGACTTATACATTTCAACAAGCATGTCTCTGATCTGCGTAATGGCTTCTTCTCGTGAGTCGCCCACGCCGACGTTAATGATTGCAAGATATAGATTGTCATCGAATCCGTCATAAAGTATTTGGACGTGCGGCGCATATAGCCGTGTGTCTTTGATGACGCCTTCGAGGATTTTTATTATCAAATCGTTATGATAATTCCTGCCATATTCGGTATAATGATCGATGTTGCGGACGACGGCGGTCAACTTTTCTGCGAATGCATTGAGCGCAACCAGATCGTCTGCCATGAGGGCATTATTGCAAGCCACCATTACAAGATTCGCAACCTTAATATGGTCGCGGTTAAACACATATGCGAGCACACGATCATATTTCAACAATTCGCTCTTTAAAACGACTATTCTGTCTGCGCTGCTGACATTAAGCGTGAAATATGCATCGGCAAAGAATGCTTGCGTTTCCATGCTGAATGTCCCTGTCGATATAAGTTCGTTCCATACAGGGTCGTCAGTTTCAACTTCGGTATAAGCTATCAGAGAATAGTTCATGTCAAACATGGCTATGGGATTTTGCATAATCTCCATTGCATCGTCAAGCAGCTCTTGTATGCTTTCTGTTTTTCTTAATGCTTTTATATTTTCCAGCTTGCTCATAATATTCTTACCACTTTTCTAAATAAAATGACATGGGGCTTTTAAAGCTGCGGTACGCGCTCCAATCAGGAGCGGCATTTGCGTTATTGATATGTAGCGAGTATGTGCTCTTTAATGCTCTTGTACAATTCAATATGATCGACAGGCGAAACGCCATCGACAAACTCGTGCAAACGCAGGTCGTTGATACCCAATGCGCCAAACGACAACAAAGTCGCCAACACTCTTGTTTCAAAAGGCTTTATTATTCCTCTTTCAACAAGAGCGTCGAACCCGGATTTGATCGATTCTATGCTGTATTCTGTGAAGAGCTCGACGACAAGTTTTTTTGCGTGCGCGTTGCTGTGTTGTTCTTTAATAGCGAGAGATATGCCAAGACATACTAATGGAGCGGCCATATCTAATAGTTCTTTGTTGAAAAGCACGTCAAGGTATTCTTCCAGTGATTCCGCTCTTTTGCTTTCGTTGATCAGCCATTCGTAATAATGGATGTATCCTTTTTCGACGTTGTCAAGGATGTCTTCCAAAAGTGCTTCTTTGCTTTCGTAATAATAGTAGATTGATGCTATGTTCATTCCGACTGCTTTTGCGATGTCTCTCGTCCCAACTGCGTTGAAGCCTTTTAACGCAAAGAGTTTGACGGCGGTGTAGACTATGCTGTTTTTCGTTTCGCTGTTATATCCGAAATCCTGTATTATTCTTTCTGCCATATTTTTGCCCTCTCGCTATAGATTCACTTTTGATTACTGTTTTGTTATAGAATATCACAGATTGTAATTGGTTAGCAAGTGTTAATTGTGTCCGGACAGACATAATTGTTTTGCTTGACAGTCTGTGATATACTTCTGCTACTATTCATATTTATTGGAGGTATTTCGATCGTGTTTGATTATGTGTTGCAAAAAGGAAAAATAGGCAATGTCGAGCTGAAGAACAGGTTTATTATGCCGGCTATGGGGTCCGGACATAGCGAAAGGGACGGATCGGTCGGAGACGAGTCAATAGCATATTACACCGCNCGNGCGCGCGGTGGCTTCGGGTTGATCATNACTGAATACACCGGCGTAGACCCTGCGGGGATGGGCGCGTTTAACGAGTTCAGGCTGTATTCTGACGAGTATATCCCAAATTTGAAAAGACTTGCGGATGCTGTCCATGCTGAAGGAACAAAGATATTCCTGCAACTCCATCATGGCGGGAAGTGGGCAGACAGCCGCTTTGCGGGAAAGTCGACTGTTTCCGCTTCCCCAATCGTTTGGCATGTAAGAGACGAGCTCGTGCACGAACTGACTACTGATGAAGTTTATGACCTGATCGAAAAATTCGGCGATGCTGCTTTGCGCGCAAAGAAAGCCGGATATGACGGAGTCGAGCTTCATGGGGCTCATGGATACTTGTTCCCTCAATTCATGTCGGTATATACGAACAGGCGTGTTGACGAGTTTGGCGGAGATATCACTAACCGTGCGCGATTTTCGACCTATGTCATCGAAAACATCAAAAAGAAATGCGGTGCGGATTTCCCCGTGATCATGCGCATCAGCGGCGATGAAAAAGTAGAGGGCAGCATGAGGATCAATGAAACGAGAGTCATGGCAAAGCTCCTGGAAAAAGCCGGAGCTGACGCTCTGCATGTGTCTGTTGGGATGCCGTCCGCTTATGGCGACAAAGGGTATTCGCTTGCGTCGTATAGGCTGCCTGTGGGATTCAACACATATGCTGCGGAAGAAATCAAAAAGTCTGTCAAGATTCCGGTGATCACCGTTGGCAGGATCGTTGACCCTGCAATGGCGGATGCGGTTATCGAGGATGGAATGGCCGATTTTGTGTCGCTCGGGCGCGCGTCGATTGCCGACCCTGAGTTTCCGAAAAAGGTCATTGAAGGGCGCATCGATGAGATATCGCCTTGCACCGGTTGTATGGCTCGTTGTCCTACAGGGCCGGATGCGCCGGAGGGCACATCATGCGCGTTTAATCCGTTCTCAGGGCATGAGCTGGACATGAAGATTGAGCCTGCAGTAAAGCAAAAGACTGTCGTAGTCGTTGGAGGCGGCGTTGGCGGGCTGGAAGCCGCGTGGGTTTCTGCTGCTCGTGGGCATAAAGTCATTTTGCTTGAGAAGAAGAGCAAGCTCGGAGGGCAGACGCAGACTGCAAGCATGCCTCCCAATAAGCAGGGGTTTGCGCATGCCATCAATTATTATACGACAATGTGTAAAAAACATGGCGTCGATTTACGCTTGAACACAGAGGCGACTGCGGACTTGGTCGTTTCGCTGAAGCCGGACGTCGTCGTGCTTGGCACGGGCGCGAATCCCATCGAGCTGCGGATTGCGAACGACGGGATAGCGACCACGCAGGCCGCTACCGTTCTCAATGGCGAAATCGTCACCGGGAGGAAGGTGCTCATTATCGGCGGCGGCCTTGTTGGGCTCGAAACCGCAGAGTTCTTGCTGTCGCAGATGAGGTCGATCACTGTTGTGGAGATGCTGGAGAGAGCGGGCATGGGCGTAATGATGGGGGGCGCCATCATCGAAACTCTGAATGAATGCGGAGCCACGATTATGACGAATACAAAAGTCATGCGGCTTACAAAGGATGGAGCGGTTTGCTCGACTCCGAACGGCGATGTTACGCTTGAAGGTTTTGATATGGTTATATGGGCTGTGGGGTCATTGCCATATAATCCGCTGGAAAAAGAGTTGGAAGGAAAAGTGCCGGAGATTTACGTCATCGGCGATGCAAAGGAAGTAAGGCTTGTTAAGGACGCTGTCCTTGAAGGAGCGGAGTTGGCAATCAGAATATAGCGCAAGGTTCTGAATAGAGATATGCTTATCCAACTCGCGGCCCTCTGGGAATCTATGGGTGTCCGAACACTCACTGATTCCCCGATGACCGCGAGTTTGCTATGAGCGCTATGCGTGATTCTGGGCATTATTGCGAAAAAACGCCAACTGGGAGGTTTATTGGACACCTGAAGTGATATGATTATCTCCGTACAGAGGAAAAATATGCATCTTTGCCACAATGGCATCTATTTGCAAATATAACCATACTTACGGAGGAGATATCATGAAAGTATTACTGTGCATTCTGGCAGGGGTCTTCCTGCTCATTCTTGGAGGTTGCTATCTGGCGGCGGCAGCTATCGATGGAGTGTTTTCAGCGTTGATTCACGGAGGGATCGTTATCACCGCAGCCGTCATCTATGCAGGCGACATGTATGCGAAAGAAAAGGCGAGGCATAAAAGAGTTTTCCCCGGGGACAGGGATCGGGTCCCTGCGCAGTTTGCGCGCGTCAATGTGGGAATGCCGGATGCCTCGCCTTCGTTTTGCCCTGTCGATGCTGCTTTGCCAAATGCCGGAGCTTTGCCAAATGTCGGAGCTTTGCCAAATGCCGGAGCTTTGCCAAATGCCCGGATCTCACAAAATGCTGATGCTTCTTTTTATGGCGATGCAGAGGAGGTTATGGACGATCCGCCGGTTCCTCTTTTACGACATATTGCAAGTTGATTAGCGCCTTGGCGCTTCGCAACATTAGATAGGCCTTCTGCCGTTTTTGGTGGAAGGCCTTGTTTTGTTATAGGAAAAATGCATAGTAGCCTAGTTTTTACTAATTTGACAAGTATTCAGGTCTATGTGATGATAATTTCAGGCAAAAGGCCATGCCTGTTCATAATCTTGCAAATCCTGAACAGGCATAAATAATCGATGTGCTTCCATGGTGGCAAGCACATGTAAAATAGGGAGGGTGGTATAAGAATGATTTCCGGAAAAAAGTGGCAGATGGCAGGGATGGCGGTGGCATTGGTTTTGGCGGTGGTCGCGGCAGTATTACCGGCAGACCAAGTAGCAACCGCATTGGACGATCCGGTAGCAGTAAGCGGCAGATTGCTCTCGCGCGAAGCAACAGGCGACAGCTCTGCATGGATAGAGATTGCGCAATACGGCGGATATTCGCTTCTCCTGAGACAGGAACCTATTACAAGCAGTCTGACGACATACAGCAGCACGCTCAAGGACAACACTTACGTCAACTCGCAGACCCGAAAGAGCATCAATGACTGGTATAACAACAAGCTGAGCAGTAATGCGAGGCTGCGTGATTATGCGGTGACAAACGATGCAATGAGAGTGTTAGGCACGATTGGAGCAGGATATATAGATGGAATGAGCCTGCCGACAGGAGGGGAAGCGCGAAAAGGAAATGACATTGCTTTCGCGCTCAGTTACTGTGAAGCCGCGCTTTTCTGTTCGATGCAATATTCAAAGATTCTGCCGAATGGTGAGCTCTTCAAAAGCTCATATGAAGCGAGGAAGAATTGCGAGTTGCTTCTCCCGGAGTATGTCGGAGCGTATATCGCGCCTGCATATTGGCTCAGGACGCCCGGGAACACATCGTATTCTGCAGGCTGCGTCGCATATACCGGAGATGCATCGGAAGTGACATATGGCCGCGCATACCAGCACACAGTAACAGGCACATATGCCCACCACCGCCCTGCGATATGGGTTGGCTCCGGTATTTTCGGATCGTCGGTGACAGGGAAGGTTTGGCCAATGGCTACCGACGACCTCGGGTTGGGGAGCAGTTTCTTGCAAAAGCATGATGTGACTGTCGAACTGAGAGCAACATTTTTAACACCCGCTGCCTCTTCGCTTTCTGTGAGAGCAGTATTGGCAGGGGATGATGGGCTTGGAGAGTTTACGTTTGAAAATGTGCCGCCCGGTGAATATGTCCTATATATCAAAAGGCCCGGGTATATAGCAAGAGCAATGCCGGTTACTATCGCAAATACGACAGGTTCCAAATACGCTCTGTCTCCGCCGGGGGATGAGGATATGGGGGTTTTTCGTTTGTGGTGGGGCGATTGCAACGATGACTTGTGCGTCGATGGCAGGGACGTAATGATGATTATGGAGTTGCTGGCAGAGGGGGTAGATGCCTTTGATGCGCGATATAACGCGGCGTGTGACATGAATGCGGATGGGGTGATCGATGGCAGGGACACCATGATGGTTTATGAGATGTGGAACAAGATCATATGGGATTATCCGGGAGCGGAAAGTGTAGACGTATTTTCATAAAAAAGGAGAGGATACAACATGAGAAGAAAAAGAAAGATATTCGTGCTGCTGAGCATCATTTTATCGGGGTTTTTGCTGGTTTCTTTTATGCTGGCTGCGTCAGCAGCAGAACTGAAAGATTTTCCGCTTGTTGCCCTGAACGGCGATCTTGTAGCAAATGAAAACACGCAGTTCATTATGGATTTTGCGCAGGATCCGACAACAATGCTGATAACAGCATCTGTGAAAATCATCAATGGCAACACAGGACAGGGTGCGTCGCCGATACGAATAAGCGGCGCCAGTTTTGAAATCTCGTTCGATGCAAGGGTTGCGCCATATAGATTTGACCCTGTTGGGGACGCAGGCGATCACGTTTTTGATCCGGCGCGTTTATATCACGGAGCATTGAATATAGATGAAAACGACTTACGCAAATACTGCTTTGCGCCGATCAGCGGCACGCCAACGGAAAAATTTGACGTCTTCGGCTCCCATGCGTTCCGAAATGACGCGAATGGCAGATTTATCGGGGCGACAGTGACCGCCGCAAGCGAGAAGTTTATATTGTCGATTGCGCCGGGGCAGACTGCGACAGTCGCGCAGGTTTACTTTATGCCGATAGACGGCAAGGAAACTCTTGATATTGAAATGTTTCGATTTGAGTTCCTCAACAACGCGCTTGCGCCGGGCTTGCAACTAAAGAAATTATCAAACTGGCTTGGAAACGGCACATATTTCTTTGTCGGCGATAAAAGGAGCGTCAATACCAGCGACACATATCTTGTTAATAAGCTCGACGGTCAATCGGTGTCGCAATCGTTCAAGCTGCATATATTGCAATCGCCGCCGTTCGTGTCTGCAAACCAGAATGACAGGGTAGTGGAAGGTTATATTGTGGAAACGATGGAGTGGTCATATTCAGAAAACGGACCGTACTTTACTGGACATCCCGTAATACCGGATGACGCTTGCATGATCTTTGTCCGCATGGCAGGGAGCTCGTACAGCGGAGATGATGCCGTGTATGGGAATTATAAACGTTATATTGCGAGTGCTCCCGTTGCTGTTGAGTTCGAGCGTAACTTCATCTCATGCATGGATGATGTGAGCCTTAGCAAGACGAGCAGCAATATGACTAGCGCCGATGGAAAGACGCATGTGGGAGACATCATCAGATATGTGATTGTTGCTAGAAATGATGGGCATCCTTTGTCCGTTTGGGCTGATGCAATTATGATAGATGAAGTCCCTGAGGGGATGTCATTCGTCGGCAATGTCACATTGGATAACGTCACGTTGTCTGCGGGCACGGGATTTACATTCGTTAATGGTGTTTTGACGGTGCCGCTGGGCAGCATACCCGGCGGAACACAGAAAGTAGTCACATTCGACGCTGATGTGGGCGAAGGTGCTTATGGTATGACTATTCTCAACAGTGTGGCTGTGGAAGGCAAGGACGGAGAGGGTGGCGACGACCTGGCTGTTGAAACTGAGGAGGACGGAGGAGGACAGAGCATCGTCGATCGTACGGACCAACCTTCAATTGATGAGATAAACGATGGCGACAGGGTCATAACGGGAACAGGAGTGCCGGGAGCAACTATTGAAATTTTCTATCCCGAAAGCAACACAACGAGCATAGTGACGGTCGAACCGGATGGGACATGGAGCGTAACCGTTCCGGGCTCGATCAATCTTGTGGAAGGCGAAACAATCAAGGCCGTGCAGACTGTGGAGGGCAGCGACCCCAGCGATCCTTCTGAAGCGGAAGTGCAGGCAAAGAAAAACGCGATCCCATATATTGACAAAAAGTCTTCGAACATGACGAGCACGGACGGAAAGACACGTATCGGAGATAAGATCATGTTCACGATAACAGTTGGGAACGATGGCTCATACAAGTCAGTTTGGACCGGCGTCGTAATGACCGATGCAATTCCGGACGGCGTGACATATGTTTCCGGCAGCGCATTGCTGGATGGAAAAATCCCCACGTACTCATTCTATTATCCAAACACGAAAACGCTTATGGTGACAATCGGAAATATTCCCGGCGGCACGGAGCATATCATAACGTTCGAAGCGACTGTTGATGCAAACGCTGCGGGGAAACATATACTAAATTCCGCGTCAGCGATGGGAAAAGACAACGGAGGCACTGATATCGGCGATGAAAAGGAGGATGGCGGCGGTGGGTTTACCGTCACAGATAGGGTGGTGCATGGTTATATATGGCCGATGGTCAGCGACGATTTGGGGCTTGACGGCTTTGGAGAACTCCATGCAGTCACTATTGAGCTGAGACCTACATTCCGCACTCCGGCCGACCCGGAGCTGCGCATGACATCGGTGCTGACGCCGGACCAAACAATCGAAGGGCTGAGCGAGTTTTATATCGGGAATGTGCCGCTTGGCACATATGTGCTGCACATCAGCCGCCCGGGATACTTGACAAGAGCAATGATAGTTACGATTTCCGAGACAGATCCCGACATCATCGAGCTTGCGCCTCCGGGCAGCGCGGACAACGGTATCTTCAACTTGTGGTGGGGCGATTGCAACGGGGATCTTATGATTGAGAGCAAAGACTTGATGATGATTATGGAACTGATGGATCTGCGGGTTGACTTTTTCGATTCGCGCTATAACTCTGCATGCGACATGAATGCGGATGGGATTGTCGAGAGCAAGGACATTATGATGGTGCTCGAGATGTGGAACAGGATCATTTGGGACTATGCGGGAGCGGAGGATGTCGATATCGACATATAGGCAGGCAATGCGGAGGAAGTGTCCATGCTGCTTCCTCCGCAACTCCGCAACAGCATGGAGTGAGGCGGATGAATTTGTAGAGGAGGCTTGATAATGTGAATACTAACAACAAAAAGAAGATGCTGTCTGTTTTCATTGCAATGCTCATGCTGTTCGCAATGGCTCCGGTAGCAATGGCAGCTCTTGTAGATTTTCCCTTGATTGCGATAAATGGTGATATGGTTGCAGATGCAAACACGCGCTATGTCGCTGAATTTGAGCAAAACCATGCAAACAAGCTCATTACGGCAAAAATCAAAATAGAGAATGGTAGTTCAGGAACCGGTGCAAAGCCGCTGATAATCAACGGGGTATCTCTTCAGATTACATTCAGCAGCAAGGTGTCGTTATATAGATACGATCCTTTGACGGACGGGAGCAACCATACATACGACGCTTCCCGAAAATATGCAGGAGGATTCAGNGATTCCGCAGCGGAATTNGCCAAATATTGCAAAACGCCGGATGATGAACTCAATATTCTCGGGTCNACAGCCTTGCAAAGCGATGGCAACGGTGGATATATTGGCACGAGAATAACAACAGCATCAGGCGGGAAGACTATCACGATTGCTCCGGGCAGCTCCGTGACCGTTGCGATGGTGTTTTTTATGCCGAATAATGGCTCGGAATTGATAGATATTGATATGTTTACATTTCAATATCTTGATAGAACGGTATTCCCGAGCTTAAAACTGATTAAGCTCACGACATTCATTGCAAATGGCACGAATTTCATGTATGCCAACGCCAGGGCATCGACGCCCACGGAGACATATGTCGAAAGCCCCTCATCGTTCAAGATGCACATAAAGCGTCCGATTCCTAATGTATCCGCCAATAATGCAACAAGGACAGTAACAGGATATGATGCGGTGGCGATGGAATGGTCGCACACCGCCGGCGGGCCGTTTGTGAGCAAGGCTCCGAGCGCAAGCGATGTCGGGAGCGGAGCAAAGACGATATATGTGAGATACAAAGGCAGCGAATATATTGGCGATGATGTAACATATGGGAACTATAAGAAATATCTGCCCGGCGATGCTGTTGCCGTCACGTTCGGCGAAGGAAACGCGCAAGTTTCACAAGCGGTGCCATCGCTAAAGAAAACAGGGGTCAATTTGACAAGCACGGACGGAAAAAACCGTGTCGGAGATATCATAAAATATACGATTACTGCTTCTAATATTGGCAGTGACGGATCTGTTTGGGCTAATGCCATACTGAGCGACCAAATAAACGAATATGTCATATTTGATGAAAATGATGATAAAAACGTCATAGCTTCCGGGATATGGGCATACGAGACAGAAGCCCGGTTGTTTACCGCAGAACTGGGGAATATCTTGAAAGGGCAAGCAAAGACAGTGTCTTTTCAAGTGAAAATTGCGGATAATGCGTATGGGAAGCAGATTACCAATACAGTTGCCGTGAACGGTAAGGATGGCAATGGCCTCAACGGCGGGGATGTGGCGCTAACTGTCGATGAGGATGGTGGCGACAGGAGTGTAGAACCGGCATCCACGAATCCCCCGGAGCCTCCGAATCCTCCAAATCCCCCACCGCCCGTCGTTAATTATTTCTCCGTCACATTCTACAGCAATTATGCACCTGAAACAGTCGTCGCAATTGTGAATAACATCCCGGGCGGCAGTTCTGCAGGCGCGTCGAACATGCCATCCAATCCTGTCCGCAACGGTTTTGCTTTTATCGGATGGAACACTGCGATGAATGGGACCGGTTCCGGCTTTACGGCAGCGACGAGGGTATATAATAATATGCAAGTATATGCGCAATGGAGGAGTTATGGGGATGATGGCTATGTCAATGGAAACGATGTGTTGATTGGAGACCAGGGGCCGCCGCTGGTAGGATTCCTCACGGACCATGTGCCATATATCGGCGGTTATCCCGATAATACCGTGCGGCCTGGGAATGCAATCACGAGGGCGGAGGTCGCGATGATTTTCTTCAGGTTGTTGAGCAGCAACGACAAGCACCTCCCGACGACAACGGCGTTTAGTGATGCAGTGCCGGGCGCATGGTATGCGCAGGCCGTAAACTATCTTGCAAGGATTGATATTCTCAATGGTTATCCCGATGGCACATTTCGCCCGAACCGGCCGATAACGAGAGGCGAGTTTGCCGCTGTCGCGTCGCGCTTCGACAATCTTTTTGCTGTGGATACCAATGCATTTCCCGATATTGCGGGGCACTGGGCGAGGGAGTACATAAATTCCGCGTATGTGAAAGGCTGGGTGAATGGTTATGCTGATGGCACGTTCAGGCCGCAGCAGAACATCACGCGCGCGGAGGTTGTGAAGGTAGTCAATACTATGTTGGACAGGAAGATACGTCCGGAAAACATTCCTGCTGATGTCAGGTTCTTCACCGATATTGTGGGGCATTGGGCTTTTGCGGACATCGTGGAGGCGTCGAATGAGCACGATTACTTCAGAAGAAGCGACGGATATGAAACATGGGTAAAATAATGGGTAAAATAACCCTTGCATTTTGTTGAAATTCATATTATAATGTGGCCATCTTAACAGAAAGGAGGGGGTCATAATTAGTAAACCTAGTGACATGCCTCTCCGGGAGGTACTCCTGTAGAGCAGTCTCCGCGGCGAGGCATGCCGCAGCGTATCAGGGGAGGAGAAATCTTCCCCTGATATTTTTATAATATGTGAGGAGGTGCGCAAGGTGTGATTGTTGTAGCATATGGCAAAGATATCGTCGTGAATACTTATGATGCGTTGGCGGCGTCTGACATCAATCAGTTCCTGAGGCACGGCATGTCTGTCGTAATTAAGCCGAACCTTGTGATCCCAAACCCTGCGAGCAATGGCGCCACCACCCACCCCGCTGTTGTCGAAGGTGTTATTCGATATATCAAAGAATTTGGCATTACGGACATAAAGATAATCGAGAGCTCATGGGTCGGAGACAGCACGAAACAGGCGTTTAAGGATTGCGGATATGAGCTTTTGTCGCGGGAATATGGGATTCCTCTCGTCGATCTTAAGGACGACGGTGTCGTTGTTGCATCATATGATGATTTGAGCATGAAGATATGCAGCACGGCATTGAATGCCGACTTTCTCATCAACGTCCCGGTGCTCAAAGCCCATAGCCAAGCTCGCTTGACATGCTGCATGAAAAACCTGAAGGGTTGCATACCGGACAGCGAGAAGAGGCGGTTTCATTCGCTTGGGCTGCATAAGCCGATTGCGGTCTTAAACAAGTTGCTGAAAACAGGATATTGCGTCGTCGATGGGATATGCGGGGACTTGTCTTTTGAAGAGGGCGGGAATCCTGTGGAGTCCAATCGAATCATTGTCGGCAGGAATCCATTGACTGTCGATTCGTTTTGCGCCGAGCTTATCGGATATACTCCTGATGAAATACAATATATCGCTTATGGCAGAAAGCTTGGAGTTGGAGAGTATTATTCCGAGCGGACTGAGCGTGTCGAAATAAATGCAGGGGAGAAACCTATTCATATGCCCGCTGCCGGGCGATTGGCAGAAAAGTATGCAGCGTACATCGATGATGACGCTGCATGTTCCGCTTGTTATTCGTCGCTGGTGTTCGCGCTGCATAAGATGAATCGGCGGCGTTATGACGGGAAAATCCACATCGGGCAGGGGTTCAAAGGGAAGTGCGGCGATGGGATCGGAATCGGCAACTGCGCAGGAGGGTTCGAGCGCTGCGTTGCCGGTTGCCCGCCAAAGGCGACGGACATCATCGAGGCTTTGAGCAAAGATTCGATCCTGCGCTCGGAATGATTATCCTAGATGGCTATTTGGTGCCGACTCCTAGCGTAAGGCGTTGAACAGTCATCTATTAGTTTCGCATTGCGGCGCAGATCGCGTCCGCGTCCTTCAACGCTTGCTCGATCGTTTTTGTGCCGGCAAGCACATCCTGCAGCGACTTCCCATATTCTTCGACGATCACGTTGCCATATTCCCAGACGGAAACCCAAGGGGCGTAGACATTGCCCGCCTGGAACGCTTCCGCGCAGTCAGAATATATGTCGCCTAAATCTGCCCTCACGCCAATCAGGAATGAGCTGCCGGCGTTGTCCTTGATGAGAGCTTCTTGTGCCGCAGGAGTAGCAGTCAATGCAAGCAGTTCCAATGCTTGTTTTGTATGCTTTGACTTGGCGTTGATTGCCAATGCGGAACCGGGGCCGCCGACCAACCAGCCGGTCCCCTCGGACAATCCCGGAATTGGGAACATGCCAAGATCCTTTTCGATGTCCGGATTGATGCCGACAATGGCGTTGACAGCCCAAGGACCGCTCTCCCACATTGCGGCATCGCCCATGGCGAACTCGCTGAGAGCTTGGTCATACGTGACATTCAACATGTCCGGCGTCAAGCATCCTTGCTTGATGACATCAGACCATGCAGTGACCGCATCGAGCCAGGAATCGGCGAGAAAAGCCTTCCCATCGTTGAATTCATTATCGAAGTTCCTGTTTGCTGTGTCAGAATAGAATTCATTATTCACGATTCCGATGCTCTGTTTCATCATTGGTTCCCAGGATTGGGCTCCCATCGCTTGGGGTTTGATGCCCTTTGCGGACAGTTCCTTGTGGATAGATATAAACTGGTCTAATGATTTTGGCACGCTGATGCCATTTTCGGCAAAGATCCTTTTATTATAGAATATGCCTTCATACCATGACTGGAGAGGGGTCGCATAAATCTTGTCATTTGCGATATATGCGGACAAGCCGGACCTAGCATAATTCTTGACAAAAGCCTGGTCCGTCAGGTCGAGCAAGTAACCCGAGTTCGCAAGCAGCTTCGTTTCGCCGCCCACCTCGATGATGTCGGGGCCGGTGCCGTTTTTGAGCTGCGTGTCCAAAATGCTGCTAAAATTATCGAGCGACACAAACTCAAAGTTTACTTTAATCCCCTTTAAGTTTTCATCAAGATATTTAAGATACGTAACTCTTGACGATTCCTCGTTATATCCCATGAAGCGCAGCTCTATGGGTTTTGAATTGCTGCAACTGCTGAGGGACAGGCCGGAAAGAATGCACATAACCATCACAATCGCGAAAAGTCTTCTTTTTGATCTCATAATCACACATCCATCCATAATATTTACGGTCGCAACATACGTCCAGATTGGTCGTAGCACGCGGCGTTGGGGTTGTGGGGGTGGAACCCCCACGTTAGTATTTCACCGGTCAATTGTGTATTCTTTGACTTTCTCGATGAGCTCGTTGAAGTTTATCGGTTTGCCGATGTGGTCGTTCATGCCGACGCTCAAGCACTTTTCGATATCTTCGCGAAATACGTTAGCTGTCATTGCGATGATCGGGATATTCTCGGATTCCTGCGTTCCAAGCGCTCTAATAATCGTGGTCGCTTCATATCCATCCATCTCAGGCATTTGCAAATCCATGAATATCATGCTGTATTTGCCGGGAGAGGCTTTGAACATGTCGACTGCCTGAATGCCGTTCTCCGCGCAATCGATGCCTATTAACGTCGGTTCGAGGATCGTCTGGACAATCTCGCGGTTGATTTCCACATCCTCCACCAATAATATATTATGGCCGGCGAACGTAGCATCAGTTAGTTCCTGCACGGCATCGGCTTCAGAGCTGCTCACTCCCATGTGGCTGTTCACCACATCAACGAGCAGAGACGGGAAGAGCGGTTTTGAGAGATATCTAAAAACATCGACGACGCTCTCATCTTTCTCGATCGTGCCCCAATCCGCAGCCGACATCATGACAACGGCGCCGGTGCCTTTCCCCGTTTCTGCGTGTTTGGACGTTATTCTGCGCGCAACTTCCAAACCATCGATGCCGGGCAGAACGTAATCGATGAAGAAGAAATCATATTTGTGCTTCTGATCGACAATTCTGATCGCGCTTTCCCCGTCTTCCGCAGTGTCGCATGAAGCGCCAAATCGTTCCGCGATTTCCCTAATGTATTCCAATGTGACAGGGTCGTCATCAATGGCGAGAATACGGATGTTTTGCCAATCCGGGATCATATATTCCTTGGCGTTCACTCTGTTTGCCTTGATAGTGAAACCGAAAGTGGCGCCTTTGCCAAGCTCGGACTCGATCCATACGCGGCCGCCCATCATTTCGATGATATTCTTCGATATCACGAGCCCAAGCCCGGTGCCGCCATATTTTCGCGCTGTCCCGCTTTCAGCTTGCTGGAACGACTGGAACAGTAGGGCTTGTTGTTCGGGGCTTATGCCAATACCGGTGTCCGTAACCCTTATCTCTATCGTACAAAGCCCATCGTCTTCTTCCAGTAGCTTTGACTCTATGCTGATGTTGCCTTTTTCAGGAGTAAATTTGACCGCATTGCTGAGAAAGTTCGTGATTACCTGAGCCAGCCTTTGCTCATCGCTGTGCAGGATCTTCGGAATCGCATCATCGATGTGCACATAGAGATTCTGGTTTTTCTCATTAATGCGGAAATTGTTTATGGTGACGACCCGCTGCAGCATTGTCTCAAAGAAGAAGTCCGTCGTAGATAATTCAAACTTCCCGGCTTCGATTTTTGACACATCAAGGATGTCGTTGATGACGCCCAGAAGATGCTTCGACGCGCTGTCAATCCTGTCGAACGCATAATCCTTTTTTTCAAAGTCGGGAGCAGACTGGCCGATGCTCGTCATGCCGATGATGGCGTTCATCGGCGTCCTGATCTCATGGCTCATGTTTGCAAGGAAGTTGCTCTTTGCAAGGCTCGCGTCTCTCGCTTCTTCAAGAGCTAGTTCCAGCTTGGAAGCCATTTCACGTATCTCCAAATTGCCGGCATTCAGCCGGCTCCACATGTCTTTGATAGTGAGCGCCAACTCGCCGATTTCGTCATTGCGCATGTCTCCATATATAACTGCGTTTTCTTCGCTCGCTTCCGACACGCTGTGCGTCAGATTGTTGAGAGGGTTCAACACCAAGCGGCGCGTAATGAAAATATTGGCAACGGTATATATGATCAAAGCGGAAAACAGCGTCAAGGCGAGGGGCAAAAGGTCTGCTGCATTAAACAATGAATCGTTGTTGAAGAATGTCACGATCGACCAGTCGGAGTCTTCAATCGGAGCAATTGAGACATAATCGAACGAGCCATCGGAAAGCTGCTTGATCGACGGTTTCGCTTCTCTGTTGAAATAGCCCGAAATATTGCCCAGATACTCTGATATATACGCTGTGAACGCCGGGTCGCTGTTTTTGTCCTTGATGTATTTCTTGATTCCGAGCTTGTAATCATCCTGGAACGAGCTGTCGAGCTGTATGACGCCGTTCTTGTCGATGATGAATCCTTTGACATTGATGTCGTCATACCTCTCGAAGATATCATAGAGCAATGTGTCGATTTGCAGCCCGGAGCGGAACACCCCGACATAGGCGCCGTCAGAAATGACTTTGTGGTTGATCCATATGCGCCATCGCAGCGAAATTTTGTCTACGTCAATACTGAACTCATAATCGTTTTCCGATTCCAGCAATTGATAATACCAGAGGTTGTCCGGGTCGTACCTGTTAAGTTTTGAGCATGGGACAAATTCGTCAAATTGCGTCCCCTGCGCGATCGAAAATTCGTTTAATGAGTCGTTGATTCCAAAATACAGCTCTGTTAGCGACAATAGGTCGATATAGTCCATCATTTCTGAATATGCCGCGAGCTTTTTTAGTTCGTTGGTTTCGTCGGCAAACCAGTCTGTGACGGCTTTGGAGTTGGCTACTTTTTGCACAAGCATGAAATCGCGGGTCATATATGAGTTGAACTTTTCAACGGATTCGAGCGAGTAAAAATAGGCAAGCCTTTCCGATGAGTTGTTGGAGATGCCTTTTGCCATGGTCATCGCCGCAACTACGGTGACTATTAGTATGAGAATCAGTATGGAGATGTTGATGATTTGCACTCGCATTGCTATTTTGCTTCTGCGGCGAGTATTTTGCGTGTTCATGTTTTTCATATCCATATCCTCGCTTCGCAGAGCATTGTATCATCATTCCAATGCGCTGTAAAGACTAAACATGGGGCTCCGCGATCATACTAAACATGGGGTGCTGCGATCATAAACTCTCGCAGCGCTTCTGTTCACGCCCTTGCGCTCGGCAGACGTTTTTTTGCTTCCTCATCGCTCAGGTGCGCATCCATGCGCATATTCGCGCCGCTCCGCCTCCTTGCTACGCGGTCGGAAGCAAAATAAAGGGTATTTACCCTTTGATGTCGTCACTTGCTCGGTCATGTCGCGCAAGCGCGACGCGACTCTCGCTTCGTTCGACAATAAACGTCTACCTCACCGGGCGTGAATTGTAACATCGCAGCATAGCTCAAACCAGAATGTGCTGCCTTTGTCTATATTTGATATCACCCCATATCTGCCGCCATGCAGCTCGATTATTTTCTTGACAATTGACAGCCCCAGGCCCGTACCCGCCGGAGCGCGCTTATGCTCCTTGCTGCTCTTGTAGTATCTATCCCAAATTGAGGACAAGTCTTCTGCGCTGATTCCTTCGCCATAATCGGTAACGCTGATCTTTACATGGTTGTCATTGACTGTTTGGGTGACTGTGATGTTCTTACTGTCGCCGGAATAGTTTATTGCATTCATCAAAAGATTGTAGAATGCTCTGTTAATTTTCATTTCGTCGGCATCAACATATATTTCATCGTAACCGTTTTTTTCATATCGTATGGTATAGCCCTCTCTCTGCAGCAGCTCCTCCACAAGGTCTGCAGTATCCGATAAATTCGCAGTAAGGTTGAAACGCGATGTGTTAAGCTGCTCCATGTCGGCTTCCAACTTTGAGATGTCCAGCACATCGCTCACCAATGCTGCAAGCCGGCTTGTTTCATCCATTATCACTTGTGTTTGTTCAGATGTGGTTTCGTCCGGAAAATCATGCATCAATTCTGCATAGCTGTATATCAATGAAAGAGGCGTCCGGAGATCGTGGGACACATTTGCCAGCAGTTCGCGGCGCAAGTTTTCCACCTTGCCCAGCTCGATGGCAGCGGTGTTTAGAGTTTCGGAAAGCTCGACGATTTCCTTAAACCCTTTCCCGGTAAATCGGGTTGCATAGTTTCCTTTTGATAACGAAAATGCGCCTTTATTGATGGCTTCGATCGGCCTGCTGACCCGTTTGGCGATGATTATTGCAAGAAAGACAGCCAGAAGCAACATGATTCCCGATATGAAATAGAGTTGGTAGCGCAGAGTCGCAACAGTGGCGTTGACCGGGGAGATTGTCGCATTGATGATGACGGCGAATGGCTCGCCCATGGCATCATCAGCGAGTTTTACGTATATTAGAGATTGCATCGGAATGCGGTTGTCGCGAAAACTGCCATATCTGGGCGGCGTAGGGGACATAGTGGAATACTCATAAAACTCATTGCCATTATCACGCGCAAGCGAAATCAACGCCGCGTATGCCTCCATGACGCGGCGATCTTGCAGCGGGGTCTGTCTCAGCCTGCTTGCTCCGTTATGCTCCGTTATATCTGCTGTTATGTCGTTTGATTCTGATATACTGTTGACTATTGCGACAAGATCGGCACTATCCACATTGTTGACAATGTCAGCGGCAACCCGCTTAATCTGCATTATCCTGATGTTTTTATAAAAAGCATCCAGGAATACAGTTTGAAACAGCCACAAAATAACAAGGAGGAGAGCGCAAAATCCAAATAAATAGACAAAGACTTTCCATTTCAACTTTATGTTCAGCTAACTCACCCCTCGAATCTATACCCAAGCCCACGTAGAGTTTTTATGCAATCAGCATACGGGCCTAGCGCTTTTCGCAGTAGCTTCATATGCGTGTCCAACGTCCTGTCATCGCCGAAATAGTCATACCCCCATATTTCCGTCAACATTCTTTCACGTGGAATGGCTATGTTTTTGTTCCGGACCAAAAAGAAAAGAATATCATATAGCTTTGGCGAAAGCTCTATCTGTTCTTCATCAATATATACTTTATATGCTGTTATGTCGATAAGCAATCCGCTCTTTTGGTAGATTATATGGCCATCGTTGTCGGTAGTTTGTTTGCTCGCGCGGCGGAGGATAGCGGAAATTCGCAGCATTATCTCTCTTGATGAGAATGGTTTGACGATATAGTCGTCGACGCCGAGTTCAAACCCCAGTATTTTGTCATATTCCTCTCCTCTGGCAGAGAGCATGATGACAGGGACATCGGATGTTTTGCGGATTTCCCTGATTGCGGAATATCCGTCCATTACCGGCATCATTATATCCATGATTATGATATCCGGCGCTGCTTTCTTGTTGATGTCAACCGCTTCTGCGCCATTAGTTGCCTCGAATACTTCGTGCCCATCAAACTGCGCGTATCGCTTGATGACTGCACGGAGACCTTGTTCGTCGTCGCATATCAGTATCTTTGCCATTTCCTCCCCCTAATGTGGGGGTTCCACCCCCACAACCCGGCCGCTGCGCACGGCGATAGTAACTGGCAGATCCAAATAGCTTGTTTTGGCTTGCATTGCGAGTCCGTCAGTCATTATCGTCGTTGCCTACCGCCTCCAACGCCGCCGCCTCCAACGCCGCCGCCTCCCATCATGGAACCCAGAACGGAAAGGTTGATGCTTGATGCATCGACAAGCGATGAACTATCCGCGTTCTGCCCTGCCGATGTCGACGGAATAGAGCCGTCAAGCTGGCCTGCAATGCTTTCGGCACGTAGTCTGCCGAGCTCTTTTAGTATTGGCAGCGAGGATTGATATTGCTCGTATGTGTAGTATGCGGAAACATCATTCATAACATACCCGCCGATCTTTGCGTCCAGTCTGTCGATTGTTTGCTCAAACAGCCCACTGTTAAAGTAGCCCGTTACGATTTGATTCAGATAATCATGATACATTTCTCTGTATTCGTCAACCGCGAGTAGCACATTCAACAATGGCCTGTCCTCCATGCTGACGCCGCTGACCGGAGTGTCGATCGGGAAATTCACAACGCTTGACGCGCTGCTTGATTGAAAGCCTCCGAAAGTCAGACCATAATCCCACGGGAGTATGCTTATTTTCCCATCGCGTTCATAAATGTAGTAGTTTTGTGCCATGTTGGATGTATAGCTGTCAAGATTGACGACGACCGTGTGCGCTGCGAAATAGCGCAATATCTCATCAACATCAAAGTATTGTTCCAGATCCGTGCCAGTGCTTAGATGCTCGAGAGCTGTGATGACTCGCTGCTTGTCTTTGTCCGACACGCTGCTGATGGAGTTATCAAAAATAGCACTATAGTCCGCCGGATCGTCGCTTGTATATACCAGTGAACCGCCTCCGTTGCCGCCTCCGAAGCCGCCAATGCCTCTGTTGTTGAATCCACCGCCGTTAAATCCGCCGCCTTGCGTGATGTCCGGTAGCCCGCCGCCGTTAAAGCCGCCGCCTTGGGAGAAATCGGGAAGCTCGCCGCCATCGGCACCGTCGCTCTGCTGGATGCCGGCGGGGCCGCCTCTGCCACCCCAACCTCCGCCATCGGCACCGTCGCTTTGCTGGACGCCGGCGGGGCCGCCTCTGCCACCCCGACCTCCGCCATCGGCGCCGTCGCTTTGCGAAAAATCCGGAAAACCACCCTGCGAAAAGTCAGGTATATCATCCTGCGAGAAATCAGGCCGCACAGCGCCTCCCGGTAGCTGCCGATCGGAATCGCCGTTATCGGGCCTCCACGCTCCGGGCAGGTTGTTTTCGACATCCTGCCACATATCTTCAAAATCGCCGCGCCGCCCCATCCCGATTTTGACGTTATATAGTTCTCCGGCGGTCGTGTTGTAGACCCTGTCCAGAAATGCGCTGTCATACCGTTCTAAGGCCAGACAAAAGCCATAATCCTCGCCATTAACTCTCACGTTTGCATAATTCACCAAAGGTGTTGCGACTCCTATGAACTTCATGATATCATATGCAAGATAGTCTTTCATATACGTTGCATCACCCATCATATTATTGATGCAGAATGTATCAAGCCCATAATAAGTTTGGCCTTTGACATATTTATTGAACTTAAACTGCAAGCTATATCGCGCGTTTTCGGATGTGATTCTTTGTCCGCTCATCGAGAGGCTGGAGTTCCCTTTTGTCCGGATACCGACAGTGCTGAATTCTTCTCCGTTGATTATAAGGTCGCCCGCTATCCATTCTTTCGACTGAGCGTTGCGTAGCAGATCCTGCCAGTCATCTTCATTGACTCGCAGCTCGAGCTCTATCACGATATCTCCAAACAACCTCTTTTGATATTCGGTAATTTTTTCCGTATCGTTCGCGCCGGCGGCATAGACGATGAATCCGCAGCCAATGAGGCAAATGCATACCAATACTGCCGTAATTGCATTTATATATTTGCTTGCTATCATATTCTCACCTTCTCGTATAACGAATTAGCCGTAACGCGCGGCGTCCGGGCGGGGTTCGGAATCAGTTTCCGCTCGTATAACGAATTAGCCGTAACGCGCGGCGTCCGGGCGGGGGCTGAATCCCCGTGTCAGCCACTACATGTAATAATCGCCATTGTATGAGACCAGAGTAGCGTTATTCACGCCCGGGATGCTCATAAGAGCATTCACAAACTGCATTGATGACTCTCGGAGCCGCACTTCGGCAGTCAGTTCAATGCTATCTCTTGAAACGCTCTTTGCCTTAATGACATACTTCTTCGTTTGTGAGCCAAGTAGCGAGATAGCGCCGGTTTCAGCATCATCTCCCATGCAACTGATGACAACAATATATGGCGTGTCGCTTGTTTTTCTGTTTACGAATATGAACAAGATGACGCCGATGATCACCGAGCCTATGATGGCCAGGGGAATCAGCCCGACGCCCACAACGATGCCTATTGTTATCGACCAGAACAAGTATACAAGATCCAATGGCTCTTTTACAACAGTTCTGAAACGCACGATAGATAGCGCTCCGACCATGCCGAGAGAAGCGATGAGATTTGACGAGACGGCCAATATGATCAAAGTCGTGATCAGGTTCATGGCGATTAAAGATATGCCGAAAGACGAAGAATGCATTACACCTTTGAATGTTTTTGTGTATACAACAAAGATAAACAAGCCCAGCGCAAATGCTACAAGCAGAGCGATAACTATGTCCGGTATGGAAAAGGTTGCCGCTTTGTCGAGAAAACTGAAAGTGAATAGATCGTTTAACATTATTTTTCCTCCTCTTGGTTGTAGGGTGGGGGATCATATAAATGTGGCAGCCACTCATCAATGATACGGAGCCTCTTGTCAAATGAGCCTTGCCACGGCATACTTAGAAAACTCTGTTTGATTACGCCAGCCGATTTGAAGCGCATCCCGGATAATATCGGGCAGGTATCCGTCATATTTTATTTCCATGATGATTGCATTGGCCGCAGGCATTGTGACCGATTGCGGGTCGAGAAAGCCCGCTGTATTGTTCGATGTCCTGATATCGCTATCGAACGTGACACGGACATTCCCGGGGCGATATGCATAGGCCTCTCTATGATAATCGACAATGCTCCTCGGGCGCAGGTTCTGGTATCTGATTTTTGCGTATAGCTCCATGAGCAGCGGCGCCTCCGGTGTTTTCAAACACTCATATTGCCCCATAAGCAGTGCGGTGCACTGCTCCGTCGTCAACACATGGCTTTCCTTGTAACATAGCTTATTAGCTTTGCTTTTCTTTTCAAGCCTGATAAACGAAGTATCGCCATTATAGTACCGAAGCCTGAACTTCTCGCGCCTGCTCATTCCTGCCAGCTTCTCTACGACAACCTTGTCAGAATAGTTGTCAAAGTATAAGCTGCGGACAGAATACCCGCTGTCGTCGACCGCATGAACGTCAGGCGTGGCGATGATTCGCAACCGCGCTCGTAATTGTGAGCAGTCTGCAGTGTTGACATAGAGTTTCAGTTCATGTCTGCCCTCCATCATATCCCCTCCTTTCGATTTGCAAAAGCCAAAATTTTCCGATGTTGCTATCCTAGCGTTGTAATGTGAATAAAAAATGTTATCTATCTGAATTTTCGCTGAAATTTATCCGATTACGTATTTTGAAAGGATTGATTAAATGTATTATCTTGCAGAGCATATGTCTCCTGTTGGCCTGTTGCAACTGGTTACTAACCAAGACAATGAGCTTGTCGATTTGTGCATCGATGGGCAAAAGTACAAATGGGATTCCTTGGGATTGTGTAGCATGATGCGAGAGGGTACGCCGGCGTCAGCCGCAGCTTCAGAATGGATCGATAGGTATTTTGCGGGGGAGAATCCGAGCATTTCCGAGCTGCGCTTGGCGCCGATGGGCAGTGAATTCCGGCAAGGGGTATGGAACTTGCTGCGCGAGATACCATATGGCGAAGTCGTCACGTATGGCTACATAGCCGGAGAAATGGCCAAAAAAATGAGGAAAGAGAGAATGTCGAGCCAGGCGGTCGGCGGCGCTGTCGGACATAACCCCATATCGATCATCATACCGTGCCACCGCGTAGTCGGGGCGAACGGCAGCTTGACCGGGTATGGCGGAGGTATTCACATCAAGGTGAAACTATTGGAGTTGGAAGGCGTGGACATGTCGAGGTTTTTTGTTCCAAAGAAGGGTACGGCGCTATAATCGGGGCAATAGTAAAAGAGGGGGACGAAAATCGTCCCCCTTGTACATATTTATGGCTTGCCGCGTCAGGCGTCTTAAAATTCAATCATGTCATTATCAGGTATCTTGCAATTCGATCATGTTGCCGTCAGGATCTTTTAGGAACACCCAATGAGCTCCGGGATTCGGCCCCATCTGCTTGGGCTCGAAAAAGAACTCGACGCCGTCCGCNGACATCGCGGCATATAAATCCGGCACGTTTTCCACATTGACGCAAAGATGGTGNTACCCCGGCCGATTCCANACAAGCTCCTCGGATGGCAGCAGCTCGTTGAACTTGAATAGCTCCAGCACGACCCCATTTGGCGCGGCCAGAAAAGCAAAATCGGAGTAGGAACCTTCTTTCAGCCTATAAAGCGTTGGAGCCCCCGCAATGAACTCAGGCGGGAACACCCCGCGCGCCCTCAGCTCAAAGCCAAAATATTTGCCATAGAAATCAACAAACTTGTCAATGTCCGTAACTGTTATGCCAATGTGCGTAAGACTCGTTTTTTTCTCCATATGTGCCTCCCGTCAGTCCAAATCGTTGCAGCGGATCAAAACCTTCAGATATTCGCCGGAAAGATGCACGTCGAATGCCTCCGCGACTTGGTCGAGCGGGAAAGCCTTTTCGATGAAAGGCGCCAGGTCTATATGCGGGATAAGCTGGACGGCGCGCGGGAAAGTATATGGAGACAGGAATAGACCGGTTATCGTCAGCTCGTTGCGGTACATATACGTGAAAAGGTCGAACGGCATCATATACCCGACGGGATACATCGCGCCATATAGCAATGTGCCGCCCTTCGCGGTGATTGCCGGAAGAGCGCCGACAGCCGCAGGAGCGCCCGACACGTCGCAAACAATATCAAAGCCGAACCCATCGGTGATGCGCATAGCCTCTTCCTCAACGTTTTGCGCGACAGGGTCGATGACGTATTGCGCGCCGAATTTTGTCGCCAATTCTCTGCGTTGCGCTATCGGCTCGATCATTGTGAGCGATGTTGCGCCTTGAAGACGGAGGACTTGCAGGATCAACTGCCCAATGGGGCCGCCGCCGCTGATTGCGATCCTTTGGCCGGCCTTGGCGCTGACCTTGTCCGCTGCGCGGACGGCAACGGACAACGGCTCGAGTATGCACCCCTGTCTGAGGCTGACGCCGTCAGGGAGCTTGTATACTTGGGACTCGTGCCACATCACATGGTCGGACATGCCGGGGTTCTGCCTCCTTGGCATGCTGCGGCAGAAATTCTGCTGCCCATTTTGGCAATAGTAGCATGTGCCGCAAAATTGCAAAAAGTTCCCCGCGACATGGTCGCCGATCTTGAACCCTTTTTTCGTCGCGTTTTTGCCGAGAGCCTCGATGACGCCGGATATTTCGTGGCCGAGAGGCTGCGGGACATGCGGGCCGAAAGAGCCTTCGGCGGTGTGCGGGTCTGAGCCGCAGATGGCGCAATATGCAACCTTGATTTTAACATCCTCGTCGCCGAGCTCATGTGGTTCAAAGTCGATCAATTCGATTTTGCCGCGTTTTGAAATGTCAGGGTCTCTGAGGTTGCCGATTTTTGTGACGGCTGCGGTTTTCATATTCATCATCCTTTCGTTGTATAGCGCGAGTTCATATAGGAGTTTGGAACTCAACTATTTTTTACACATTTCGCGTACTGCGTTCGTGACAGTCTCGCGGTCATAACCATATTTGACGCGCAGCTCTTCGCCGCTGCCAAAACCCGCGAAAATCTGCGGAATGCCGAACCGCTTGAACCCATCGGGCTGAACTCCGCTATCGAGCAAGAGATCAGCAACGGCGCTGGCAAGACCGCCGGTCATCAGATGATCCTCCCATACGATGATGCGTTTTGTTTCGTTGACGCAGCGCAACACCAGCTCTTCGTCAAGAGGCTTAATTGTGAACATATCGACGACTCGGATCGATATGCCTTCTTTTTCCAATGCGGCAGCAATCTCCAAGGATTGCGCAACCATTTCGCCGTGTACTATCAATGTGATGTCACTGCCATCGCGAGTAACGATGCCTTTTCCAATTTCATATTTCATGCTTCCGGGCTCATATAGCACCAGGTCGCGCTTTCCCTGTGCCAGACGAATATACATCGGGCCGGGATAATCCATGCCCGCATGTAGAATGTCGCGGACCATGTTCGGGTCGCCGATTGAGATGACGGTCATATTGACCATCGACCTCATGATAGAAATATCTTCCATTGCGTTATGCGTCGAGCCGCCGCCCGAAGTCAGCCCGCCGCCCGTGCCGATTATGCGTACGGGCAGGTTTTGATAACAGACATCCGTGCGGACTTGCTCGCAGGCGCGCATTGAGAGAAACGGGAGCATCCCCATCACAACGGGTATATTGCCCTCTAATGCCAAACCGGCAGCGATGCCGACAACGTTGGACTCGGCAATGCCGACGTCGACATATCGGTCTTTGAAGTCTTTTTTGAATTCCGTGATAGAAGCGCCGATATCAGGCGTAAGCACCCATAACCGCCGGTCTTTCAGGCCAATGTCATGCAGAGTGTCCCCGATGACGGATCTTGCGGACAGCATAATGTCGCCGAAATTGAATGTCACTCCCATTATTGCACGCTCCTTCCTGCAGAGATTTCGTCGAGCGCGCGTTGCATATCTTCCTCGCTGAGCGAACCTGCGTGCCAGCCGAGGTTTCTTTCCATGAACGAAACGCCCTTCCCTTTGATTGTCCGGCAGACAATTGCCGTCGGCTTGCCGGAGTCAGGAGCCGGCAGAGAGTCGACGGCAGACACAAGCTCCGCCATATCATGGCCATTGCACTCCACCACGTTCCAGCCGAATGCGGACCATTTTCCCGCATATGGCTCCAGCTTAATCGTATCTTCCGAGAAGCTGGTCATAAACTGGCCGTTGCGGTCGATGATGGCGACCAGATTCCCAAGGTTGTAGCCAACCGCAGCCATTGCGGCTTCCCAGACAGAACCCTCGCAAGTCTCTCCATCGCCCATCAGGCAAAACACGCGATGGCTTTGCTTGCGCTGCTTTGCAGACATGGCCATGCCGACGGCCATCGCAAGTCCATGCCCCAGCGAACCTGAGGAACATTCGACGCCCGGCAACTGCACTTTGCATGGGTGCATGCCAAAGGCGCTGTCCAGCTTGCCATACGTACGGACTATGTCGTCATAATTGAAGAACCCGCGAATTGACATAGCTATATACATGCATACTGCCGCATGCCCTTTGCTGAGAATAAAACGATCGCGTGTGGGCATTGAAATGTTGCTTGGATCGACATTCAAGCCATATTGGAAAAGGACGGTCAATATGTCCGCAATGGAAAGGTCGCCTCCGATGTGGACGATGCCATCGTATGTTCCGCACATCGTGAGCAGTTTTTTGCGCAGCTCGTATGCGTTGGTCTCCAGTTGCGCAATCGTTGGTTTTTCTAGCATATGTTTCCCCTCTCTATAAGTCTATTACGCCGCGCCTAATATTGGCGCGTCAGAAATGCAGAGCCCCGCGTTATAGATTATGATCGTGGCGGCTGATGAGATCGTTCTGGCAATCGAGCGACAGCTCGACGAAATACGCGCTGTATCCCGCAATGCGTACTATGAGATCCTTATATTCGCCCGGATCGGCCTGCGCGGCTCGGAGAGTGTCCGCCGAAACGACGTTATACTGCACCTCCATGCCGCCATTGTCGAAATATGTCAATGTCATGTCGCGAAGCTTTTCGTTGCCGTCTTCCCCACGCAGCGCCGTCGGGTGGATTTTCAGGTTGACCGCAAGGCCATCCATGAACTTGGAGTGGTCGAAGCACACTGAAGATGCGAACACTGCCGTCGGCCCGCATATATCGCGGCCTTGCGCGGGGGAGCTGGCATCGGCAATCGGCTCGCCGGTTCTGCGCCCGTCGGGAGTCGCCCAAGTCGTGTAGCCTTGGGTCACATGGTCGGATGCGCCATATAACCCGGCTTTGTATACCTTGCTGCGCATGCTGTAACACTCTTTGCAAGCATTGTAATAGGTGTCGCACATCCATTGCATCTCCATGTCCGCATATGGGTCGCCGTTGCCATAATGCGGAACTTCAGAGAGTATCTGCTGGCGGAGAGGCTCGTACCCTTCCCAGTTCGCCATAACAGCATCATAAAGCTCGCGAGTCGTGCACAGCTTTTTGTCAAAGCACATGTATTTGATGGTAGTGATGCAGTCCGCTATCGTGGCAAGGCCGGTGGCTGTTCCACCGTATGAGTTGTATTTGCAACCGCCCCATGTGCAGTCCTTGCCCTGCTCCATGCAGCCCTCCATGCTGATTGATATGAGATTCTCCGTGCCGTAGTGCATATGCAGATATTCCGTGTAGTTATCGATGCTGACCTGCAGCTTGATTAGATAGAAAACAAGCTTGCGCATTGCCTCTCGGACTTCCTCTATTGAAGTCATCTCATAAAGGTGGCCGGTCTGTATGCTGCACTGCTCTCCATTGAACGGATTTTTGCCGTTGTTGATTGCCATGCTGAAAACCACGCCATAATTCAAGCTGGAATATGGCGCAGTATTGCCGTTGGCACAGGGATACTCCATCCCGGGACCCATGATTTCCTGGCATCCCATGATGGCGTATTCGCGCGCGTCCTCGAGCGTAAAACCGTTTTCTTTCATAAGACCCGGAATGATGACATCATCGTTTTGGAACAACGGCAGACCGCCGACGATTTTTGTCGTTTCAAGCGCAAGCTCCCAAATTTCGGGGGGAGTGTCCTTATTGACGCGCATGGAGATAGTGGGATCGTGGATCTTTAGCCGCGCGATGGATTCAAGGACCATATAGCTGATCGGATTCGTCGCGTCGTTCCCATCGCGGTCGACTCCGCCGACGGTCGTGTGATGATATGTGTTCGCGCCAATCATGTGGACCAGGAATTGCGGTCCGCCGCCATAAAAACTGTTTATCTTGAGGAAAAATGCATCAGTGATNTCCTGCGCCTCGTCCATTGTGAGCGTGCCNGCATCCATTTCCGCCTTGAACTGCTTATATGTAAACTGGTCGAAACGTCCGATTGAGAACGCAGTGCATCCGTCTTGATACATAAGAAGGTCATAGAGCAGCGCTGCCTGCGCGGCTTCCCAAAATGTGCGGGCAGGATTTTCGGAAATCCAATAGAGGCTGTCAGCCATACGTTCGAGTTCTGCCTTGCGTTTGGGATTGCGTTCACCGGCGGCCTTTTTCTTGCATTCGTCGCCATAACGGCGGACGAACGTGATTGCAGCGTCGCAGACTATGACGACCGATGAATAGAACAGGCATTTCATGACATCGTCGCCCATGACATTGCCAAAGTGGTCGTCGAGCCAGTCTTGCGCTTGCTTGCGGATTGCGCCGTAACCTACGTTGATGATTTTTCCGTAACCGGCTATCAGATGGCCCGGGCGGCAGCCGATAAGATGCCTCATGAATATGTTGTGTTTTGTGGCGCCGAGGCGGCACAGCTCGTCGAGCCCCGCCGGAGCCCAACCGTCGGCAACATAGCAAAAGCTCTTGTCTTTCCAAAAATCGACGATGCTCTCAAGGTTCGCAGCGTCTTCGGGCGAAATTGCGAGGTTTAAATCTTCCGTGTCGGGGTTGTGGTAAAGCCCGTCCTCGCCCATCTTCCATTCTCCGGTATGGATACCCATTACGGCAAGGCCTGCGCCGTCGCTGCCTTCGGGATATGACGGAGAGCTGAAGAGGTAGCGGCCTCTGTTGCCAACAAGGACGTCCTCGTCTTCAACGCGGAGCGTGACTTGCGATGTGACGGCTTTGAGAATGGTCGGGCGCCGGATCGTAGGAACGAGGTTTATGCAGTCTTTGTATGCTTCCGTGACGATCATTGCGCGTTCGGAGTCGGTGAGTATTATTCGGTTTCTGATCTTTTCTCTGTATGTGGCGATTCGGTCGGACACCGGTCTGAAGTTATACATTATTATTCCTTCCTTTCGTTGTTTTCCTGATAACGATTGTATCATGTCGTCCTTGCGGTTTCAATATTTTCTGCTCGTTATTATGGTTATTATGGTATTACATATTCGTCCGTGTAACTTAAAACGACTCTGTCGGGACCGCTTTGCCCGACTGTGATGACATCACCTTCGGAAAGCGTGTTTTGAATGTGAAGCAAACCGTCATCGACATATTCCGTCTCGATGCGTTGGCCGGATAGAAAAACAACGCTATAAGCAGTAAAATTTTCGCCCTCGATATATGTCCCATCATCGTCAACATATGCGTCTTTAATAGCTATTCGGTCGAGGCCCAGTTCAAGCTCCGTGGGAATATACGCATCATCGCCGCCATTGGCGTAATTTTCGCCATAAAGCATGTCATATCCAAGAGTCGTCAATAATGAGACATCATCGCTCGATATGGCATCTGATTGATGGAGTTTCGTGATGATTCCGCTGTCGATATCCAGCATATCGAGGACATAGGCTGTCAACTCATATGAATAGAGATTTTCTGTGTCTGTGTCCGTGTCTAAGTCGAAGTTGCTCCATATGACATACTCTGTTTGATAGATAGAACCGGTAGTGAGATTGTCGTCGCTCAACGAAAGCGCGGGCAGATGATCGCCATAAAGAACCAACGTCATATCTTCATCGGAATCTTCAAGAAAATCAATGAGCTCGCCGATGAAAGAATCCGTTTCGTTCAACTGCGAGACATAATATTCGACCGCGCCCGGGCTAATGTTATCCAATCCCAAGATCGCCGGGACGTCGGTCGCATAATCGTCGAAGTCGTTTGGATATCTGCCATGGCCTTGTACTGTGACTGCAAATACAAAGTCCGGCCCGTCGGTTGCCTCCAGGCAGCGCTCAATGTAGTCCGTCAGCACGCTGTCTTTTGCCCACCCGACAGGAGTGTATGAAACGTCGCTCATATATTCAAGAGGGATGAATCTATCGAAACCGAGATTAGAGTATACGATGTTGCGTGAATAAAACGTACCGTTGTGGTTGTGGATGGCCGTCGCTGTATATCCGAGATCTTTGAGGTTATATGCGATGCTCTCGCAGCCGCGCTTGCGCAAAATTGAATCATATGGGCATTCGCCGAGCGCGAAGAGCCTTGACGACAAACCCGTGATGACCTCGAATTCGACATTGGCCGTACCGCCGCCGACAACGGGGACATTGAGATACCCATGCGGACAGAACTCTTTCAGGTTTGTGAATGTAGGGATTGGGTCGTCAGGCAAAAAGAGCCCTTCGACAATTGCCGGATCGATGAAGGATTCCAGTTGGACGAAAATGATATTTGAATATGAAGATTCCGCTTGCGGCTGTTCCGAAGCCGGTTCTTGCGCAATCTGCTGTGATTCGTTATCGAGCGCCGCCAGTATCTCGGAAACTGTCTCCATTGAGTAGTTGTCAGGTTTGTCAATGCCTGACGACAGCAGGCTGCTCGTGAAGCAATAAGCAAAGCCGTAGTCATTATATGCGTCTATGACTCCGTTTGTGACGATGTCTTTTGATCCGGGCGCCGCCACGCTTGCAAGCAGAGCCAAAAGCGCGACAACGGGAAGAATAATGCATATAGCGCGAGTCAGTTTGGGGCGCGATCGTATTTTCGGCAATTTGATGAACGCAATGATAGTGCCTGCCGTCAACGCTATGAGCGCCACAATGATTACGGCCATCAGCAAAGGCGGAACATAGACATCCGCGATACGCAGGCCGTATCCCAAAAGAAAAAGATCGCGCGCTGTAAATGGCGACGCGCGAAATGTAATGACAGCAAAGTTGATGATGCCGCATATGATCCAAAACGATGAAATGAGGAGCACGGCGAATGCGCGGCGGACGGCGAAAATCGCAAGCAGGAACGTGCAAGTGATGATCGATGTGTTCAGAAGGAATATGTGTGGGCGCGTTGCGATATGTACGGCCAACGACACGACTGAACGTCTCCCCATGAGCTCGATGAAGCAATTGAGCATGAGGGAGAGGACAATCATGAATGCGGCTGGGTGTTTGTCGAGCGAGGTATGCAGTTTTATGAAGAATTTCTTAATCATTTATCTTTCCCATACGATAGGTTGATACTGCATGGACTCCATCATACTACATAATTATGGTTTTTGCAATGTTGACAGAAGGGCGGCGATAAAATATAATCAAAGAATAGTTGCAAACTTTGAATTTAGCAAGCGGGGGGAAAACCAAAAAACATGTAAGGAGACAAAAATATGGGATTGATTAAAGCTGCGCTTGGCGCAACAGGAGGAGTATTGGCAGACCAGTGGAAGGAATATTTCTATTGCGAATCGCTTCCGCCGGACGTGCTGCTTACAAAAGGACAAAAACGGGTGACAGGGCGCAGCTCCAACACTAAGGGCAGCGACAACATAATATCGAGCGGGTCTGTTATCGCAGTCGCTGATGGGCAATGCATGATCATTGTAGAACAAGGCAAGGTTGTGGAAATTTGCGCCGAATCCGGCGAATTCACATTCGATGCTTCTACCGAGCCCACATTATTCAGCGGCGGCTTGAGCAAGTCCATTCCGGCCGTTTTCAAGAACATCGGGAAACGCTTCACATTCGGCGGCGAGGCCCCGAAGGACCAACGCGTGTATTATTTCAACACAAAGGAGCTTGTTGGTAATAAATATGGGACTCCGTCGCCGGTGCCGTTCAGAGTGGTCGATCAAAACATCGGGCTTGATATCGACATTTCAATACGTTGTTCAGGAGAATACAGCTATAGAATCACGAATCCGATTTTGTTTTATACGAATGTCAGCGGAAACGTGGAGTCCAGCTATATGCGCGGGCAGATCGAGGGCCAGTTGAAAACCGAGCTTCTCACGGCATTGCAGCCAGCGTTCGCCAAGATTTCTGCGATGGGGGTGCGATATTCCATGCTGCCCGGCCATACGACGGAACTTGCCGTGGCGCTCAATGAGGTCCTTAGCGGCGTATGGAGCGAATTGCGCGGCATAGAGATCGTGTCGTTCGGCGTTTCAACGGTCAAAGCTTCCGATGAAGACGAGGCGATGATAAAGGAACTGCAGCGCAACGCAGCCTTCAGGGATCCGACGATGGCTGCGGCGCATCTTGTCAGCGCGCAGGCGAATGCCATGCAAAGCGCGGCCTCGAACGAGGGCACAGGCGCAGCGATGGCTTTCATGGGAATGAACATGGCGGCCAATGCGGGCGGCATGAACGCACAGAATCTTTTTGCAATGGGGCAGCAACAGCAGCAACAGCAGCAACAGCAGCAGTTTGCGCAGCCGCCGCAGCAATATGCGCCTGCAGGGCAGCAACAATCCGGCGCAGCTCCTGTAGGGGGCGGCGGGGCAAATGTGCCGCAAGGTGCCGCAGCCGGAGGTTGGACATGCTCGTGCGGGCAAGCGGGCAACACAGGAAAGTTCTGCGTCGAGTGCGGGAATCCGCAGCCTCAAGCGGAGGGTTGGACATGCTCGTGCGGGGCTGTGAACAAAGGAAAGTTTTGCGCCGAATGCGGAAAAGCCAAGCCTGCCGGCATCCCTCAATATAAATGCGACAAATGCGGGTGGGAGCCGGAGGACAAATCAAAGCCGCCGAAATTCTGCCCCGAATGCGGAGACCCGTTCGATGACGGCGACATTGTTGTCTAGGAGGGCTGCATATGGCAAACCAAGTCACAAATTACCAATGCCCTAACTGTCTTGCGGGGCTGAGATTCGATGGGCAAAGCGGGCAGCTTGCCTGTGACAGCTGCGACAATATGTTTGATGTCGCAACTGTCGAACAGCTATATGCGGACAACGCGCAAGCCGCAGCATCCGCAGGAGTGGAACCGCAATGGGACATATCGATGACGAACAACTTCAGCGCGGAAGAGGCTGCATATATGCGAGGTTATTCCTGCCCGTCCTGCGCGGCGGAGATTATCTGCGAATATACAACTGCAGCGACGTCTTGTCCATATTGCGGAAACCCGACTGTGATTCCGGGGCAGTTCAGCGCTCAATTGAAGCCGGATTATATCGTTCCATTCAAATTGGACAAAAAAGCGGCGACTGACGCATTGAAACAATACTACAAAGGCAAGAAGTTTTTGCCGAAGAGTTTCGCTGACACAAACCACATTGAGGACATCAAGGGGGTCTATGTGCCGTTTTGGCTATACGACGGCGAGACGGATGCATATATGCGTTTCCGCGCGACGAAGTCGCGAACATTCAGGCGCGGTGATTACAGGATTACGGAAACGGATCATTACCGCGTGACGCGAGAGGGCAGCGTGTCTTTTCGCATGGTGCCCGCAGATGGCTCTTCAAAGATGCCTGATGCGCATATGGACTCCATCGAGCCATATGACTATAGGGAGATCAAGCCGTTTGCCATGGGGTATTTGCCCGGTTTCCTTGCGGATAAATATGATGTGGATGCTGAAACATGCAGCGTCCGCGCCAATGAACGCATAGTTACAAGCACGGAAAACGCATTAAGGAGCACGATTACGGGCTATACGACCGTGACGCGCGAATATTCCAATGTCAATCTTAAAAGGGGCGACGTGAAATATGCGTTGATGCCTGTGTGGCTGCTGTCTTCAAAATGGAAGGATAAGAGCTTTCTTTTTGCGATGAATGGCCAGACAGGGAAGCTCATTGGCGACCTGCCTGTGGACAGGGGCAAGTTTTGGGCATGGTTTTTCGGCATCGCAGCACCGCTTGCGGCTATACTCGCTGTGATAGTCTATGTGTTATAAGGGGGGCGAGCTGAAATGGATCCTGTAATTCAAGTTGTGCTTGTAGCGATTGTCCCGATATTGGTTTCACTGCTCATTTGCATGATATGGAGGAGCAAGATGAAAACGGCGCACATTGCCCGCGAGGCCGACAACTATATCCCGGAGGGCGGGTTTCGGCTTACGGGGCATGGCGATATGTTCTTATATAGGACGACGACGCGCACGAAGATCAACTCCGGGTCGTCATCAACGGCAAACAGATCAGGCGGCGGCAGGCGCTGAGGAAGCAATGCCGGGAAGCAATGCCGTGTTGATCCTCTGATATGCATGACCTCGATATTGGAGCTGATTGCTCCCGGATATTGAAACGGTTAGGCGCTGATGCGCGCAGGTGGCGGTGATTATTTGTCGCCCGCAGCTTCGGAAAGGAATGATTGTTAAAATGAGAGTCAAACTGGCAATAGCCCCGCGTATGGGACGTGAGGTCATAGTCGAGGAGGTCGAGCTTGCGGACCCCGGCCCGTATGATGTGCGGTTGAAAGTCATGACATGCACAATATGCCATAGCGACATACATGCTCTCACAGGAGAACATGGCGAATATGAAGGCCCCGGAGCGGCAGGACACGAGATAGCCGGCATCGTGGATGCCATCGGCGATAGAGTCACATATGTGAAGCCCGGCGACCGCGTGCTGTGTTCTGAAGTGCGCCAGGGCTGCGGGAAATGCAAACAATGCCTCAATGACCGCCATTGGTTTTGCGAGAATATCAGGCCGATGTCTTTCCGCATCCCAAGCCCATTCACAAGGCTCAACGGAGAGAGAGTCATCCAGACTTGCTCGGGCGCGTCGGGTTTTGCGACATATACGAATTGCGAAGAAGACATGCTCGTCAAGCTCGATGACGATATCCCATATGAAATAGGCTCTGCTTTGGCATGCGGGTTTATGTCCGGGTTTGGCGCCGTGCTCAACAGATGCAAAGTGAAACCGGGGGAGAGCTTTGCCGTGACAGGCTGCGGCGGGGTCGGTCTGTCTGCGATTATGGGCGCGCGGTATTGCGGCGCGATCCCAATCATAGGCATCGACACGCAACCTGTGAAGCTCGAAGCTGCATTGAGCTTTGGCGCGACGCATGTGATAAACCCAAAAGAGGTCGATCCGGTTGCGGCAGTCCGCGAAATCACAGGCGGGAACGGGGTCGATCATTCTTTCGTCGCCGTTGCCGGCCCTGGGATCAAACGCATGACTTTTGATCTTACAGCGTCGTATGGGATGATGTGCGTTGTTGGCCATGAGCATCCGCGCAACGAAGGGATGGACGAGTTTAACTTTATGGAGTTTTTGGCAGGTAAAAGGCTGACGGGTTCTGTCATGGGCGCTGTCACGCTGCGCCGAGACATCCCCATATACATGGATATGTATAGGCGCGGGCTGATTGACATTGATAGACTGTTGACGAACCGTTTCATGCTTGACGACATTCAAGCGGCTCTTGACGATTCCGAACGCGGCGCGTTGAAAAACGTCGTCATTTGCAATGTAGAATAGAAGGAAGCTTATAAAGCTACTATTCGCGCCCTTGCGCTCGGCAGACGTTTTTTTGCTTCCTTATCGCTCAGATGCGCATCCATGCGCATATTCGCGCCGCTTCGCTTCCTTGCTACGCGGTCGGAAG
>WRMX01000005.1 GCA_009776905.1 Oscillospiraceae bacterium | reverse complement strand
GGCCATATCGCCGGGTACTCACTCCCGGTCATCGGTTATATTGGAAGTTTACCAAAAGCAGCCTGCATTTGTCAAGCATTTTTTTCAACATATTTTTCACAGCGACAACATACTTGAAACTTTATAAAATGGTGGTACAATGTGATTATTGCATCCGTCAGGTACTAACATGGGGTTTAAGCCCCCAAGTGAGAAGAATGATATGAACGTACTTATCACATCAGGCGGCACGACCGAAAGAATCGATACCGTCAGAAGCATATCGAACATGTCGACGGGCTCGCTCGGAAGCATGGTGGCCGACCGCTTTTCCGGCGAAAGCAGCATCGAAAAGATATTCTATATCTGCGGCATGTCCGCAATCAGGCCGCTATCTGAAAGAGTGGCCGTCAAACCGGTTGACAGCGTCGCGAATCTTGAATCCGTCGTGCGGGAAACCCTTGGCTCTTCGGATATTGACATTATCATCCACGCCATGGCGGTCAGCGATTACCGCGCGCGCTCGGTAATGTCCGCCGATAGCCTGGCCGGCTCGATAGTTTCAAACCTTGGCAAGCTCATGGGCCTGGACGGAAGCGCCGCAAGCTCCGCCGTTCTGGAATTGCTGAAAAGCCACGAATCGGCCATAAGCCTGGAAGGCAAGATCAGTTCCGACATGGATGGGATCCTGCTGTTTATGGAGCGTACCCCAAAAATAATCGCGCTCTTCCACGAGCTTTCGCCGCGCTCGATGCTTATAGGGTTCAAGCTATTGGACAACGTGCCGCTTGACGCATTGATGGACGCAGGATACAAGCTCCTGATACAGAACAAATGCAGCTTTGTGCTTGCAAATGATTTAAGAGATATTTCGGATAAGCAACATACGGGCTATCTCATCGATAAAGAGAAAAATTATACCCGGCATTCCTCAAAAGCAGAAATAGCTGCAGCAATCGTCGCTGCGGCCATCAACGAAAGGACAAAGGTTTCATGAAAGAAGTCGTATTGGGCGTGACGGGAAGCATCGCCGCATATAAAGCGGCCGAAATCGCTAATCTGCTTGTCAAGGACGGCGTCAACGTCAATGTGATCATGACAAACGCCGGCACAAAGTTCGTGGCGCCCCTCACCTTTCAAACGCTGACAAAAAACAAAGTGTATGTGGACATGTTTGAGGAAATCGCTTATAGCGACGTGCGGCATATCTCGCTTGCCCAGCAAGCGGACTGCCTGGTCATAGCTCCGGCTACCGCGAACATCATCGGCAAGATAGCTTCGGGGATTGCCGACGATATGCTGTCCACCGTTGTCATGGCCATTTCGGGCAAGCCAATCATAATATGCCCCGCCATGAACACTGCGATGTACGAAAACGCGGCAACGCAGGGCAATATCAATAAACTTGTGAGTTTAGGATATCAAATTGTAGAACCAAGGGAATCCAGGCTTGCCTGCGGAGACTTGGGCAAAGGCGCGCTGGCGGATGTCGAGGTTGTCGTCGCGGCAGTAAAAAAGGCTATCGGAGGGCCATGACGTGGAAGAGATGTCTATCGGCGGCATAGAGGGCTTCAAGATCGGGCAAGCGCAGGATCATGAAGCGGCCACAGGCTGCACGGTCATAATTTGCGAAAAAGGCGCCGTATGCGGCGTTGACGTGCGCGGCGGTTCGCCCGGTACGCGCGACACGGACGCGCTGGACCCCATAAACAACAGGGAGCATGTCCATGCCGTCATGCTCGCCGGAGGCAGCACCTTTGGGCTTGACGCGGCCGGCGGAGTGATGAGTTTCCTCGAAGAGAAAAAAATAGGGCGCGACGTGGGGGTGACGGTAGTGCCAAACGTCTGCGCCGCGATACTTTTTGACTTGATGTGCGGCAGGCATGATGTCAGGCCGGACGCGAAGATGGGGTACGCGGCCTGTGTAAGCGCCTTTGGCGGCCAAAACTGGGAGAGCGGTAATTTTGGGGCCGGCACCGGCGCGTTTGTCGGCAATATCTGCGGCAACGACAGGGCGATGAAAGGCGGCATCGGCAGCTGTGCTTTGGAGCATGGGGAGCTGCGCGTGGGCGCGGTGGCTGCGGTAAATTGCGTTGGCGATATTTACGACAACATGCGCGGAATGAAAATAGCGGGTGCGCGTTCCGAAAACGGTACGGGATTTGTTGACAGCGAGAGCGTGATGCTCGACAAATTCAACGAAAGCAAGGATATTTTCAGCGGCAATACCGTGCTTGCATGCATCATCACAAACGCAAGGCTGTCCAAAGCGCAGGCGACGAAGCTTGCATCGCACGGCCAAAACGGCATAGCGCGCGCCATCAGGCCGGCGCATACAATTTTTGACGGAGATACCGTTTTTGCAATGTGCGTGGGGGCGCTCGACGCGACGCTCGACGCCGTTGGGATTCTTGCCGCAAGGGCGGTCGAACACGCCATAGTTGACGCGATTATGAGCGCGGACACATTTGGCAAGTATGTCGCCGCAAAGGATTTCTTGTAGCGCCTGACGGACGCGCAACGCCGCGATAACACGTATTAGCTCCGGGGCGGATCCCCGGGGACCGTGCCGTTTGAAATACAGATGCCTGCCTTCGGCGCGTAGGGGCGCATGATATGCGCCCCTACAGTGGATTCATGCATATTGCCATTCTGCGGACGATTATCGGACGGTCTGGGGCAGATATTATCTGCCCGGACCGCCCGATAATTTGTAGAGCGCGGCATCCTTGACGCGCCGTTTGAAACGCAAATGCCTACCCCGCGTAGCCCTTGTCGGTCTCGAGCGTGACGGCTTTTGAAGGAGCGTCGTAACCGACATAGACGTCGATCACCTCCATCAGGTCGCGCAGCTTGAAGAAATTTGCGCCCCCGATGTTGTACACAACCAGGTTCAGCTCCGCTCCGTCGAGCAAAATGAGGGACGGCGTTGGAGTGACGGTCTTAACCTTGCCGTCGCCGGGCTGCATGTCGGAGCTTGTGGGGGTGTAGGCTTGGCCGCTTGTGATCGTGACGGTCTTTGACGCATTGTCATAGCCGACCTCGAACTGCTTCTCCGTGCCGTTGAGCGCGTAGGCCAAATCGCGCAGCTTGAAGTAGTTCGCGCCGCCGATGAGATATGCGTCGAAAGCCACTGCCTCGCCGTTGATATAGACTGTCGAAGCCGTTGGCGTGGCCGTCACAGTCTGCGGTGCAGGCGGCGGCGTGACAGCGCCGACTACCGTGACAATGTCAATCGGGAAAAAGCCCGTGTTCGTGCCATATTTGTACGTGATGCCGCTCTGGTTGCCGACCTTGTCCCATACAGCCGACGCGCCGGAGGGGTAGACGGACAGGTCAGTCGACGTCCCCGCGTCATATTCCCTGCGCCGCGCTTCGCTGTTCCATGCGCAAGCCACGGCATTGCCCGCGACCGTCGTCCGGTCGGCGTTGTTGCGGACTGCGGCGCGCCCCCCGTAAATCACTTCCGTCGAGACGGCATCCGTCCCATATGCGAACACGAAACCGCCCATTATGTTGAAGTAGGCGTTCACCCCGGAGGAGCGGATCGTGTGGTCCGCGACGGCGCTCACGGTGCCGCCGGTCATTGTCAGATCGTGCGAGAGAATTATGGCGGAGGTCGCCCCCGTGCTTCTGATAGTGCCCCCGCTAATGGTAATATCGTCGCATGTAATCGTCTGCCCTCTGTCCTGCGACTCTATTGTTCCGCCGTTAATCGTTATGGAAGCGCCGTTGCCGCTGCTGCCCAAAGCGACGCCCGTCCCGGTGTTTATAATTTCGCCGCCGTTGATGATCATTGAGCCAGCCCCGCGGATGCACGCGCTGCCGGAGGACAAAACCTTGCCGCCGTTGATTGTAATCGTGCCGCTAGAGTTGACCGCCACGCCGCCTCCATACTGCTCCACGAGCCCGCCGTTCACCGTCACTGTCTGCCCGCCGTTGATAACATGGGTGCCCTGGGCCTTCAAAGTGCCGCCGCTCACGACGATGTGGGCAATGTTCGTGCTGCCGTTGGTGCTGAGGGCATATCCGATTGTGGATTCGCAAATGAGCGATCCGCCCTCAGCGACCTCGAACGTGCCGCTGTTGTTGTTGCCTGATAGGTTAATCAGGTAGCTGGAGGGCGAGCCGGAATACTCGGCCTTCCACACTACAGTCACTTCCGGGCCGATCTTCAGCTCCAGCGGGTTCTTCGGCACGCCCGTCACCTTCCCCGTGACGGTGACGGTGTTTCCGTCCAATGTCGCATTCAGCTCGCCTTCGCCGCCATGCGCGAATGTGTTGATCTGGTCGGCGATTTCCGACGCTGACGACGCGCTTGCCGCAATCGGCATCGCCATGATGAGGCTGAAAACCAGCGCGAGCACTAACAGGGTTGACAATGCTTTCTTTGATTTCGTTTTCATAATTTATCCTCCTTTGCACCACGTAAAGTCTGATGCAACATTCCAAATGGCCCGGTCGCGGCTGCTATTCGCGCATGAAGCGGATGTATACCCAGTCCCCTTTGTGGTTCCACCTGAAATCAAAACCCCTCGTCGGCTCATTCAGCAGTTTGACGTATTCCCAGCCCGGTTCGTCTATTCCAATTCTCGACCAATCCGGCTCACTAGAATAGGCCACTACCTCTATCCTCTTTATCGGAGACTTGCCCGGGGTCTGGTCCCTTGTTGCGAAAACCAATACCGCACTATGGTCACCCTCCGCAAAATCATCCCAATTGTAATCGTACCATCTCATATTGCTGCTTCTCACAGCAAAATTCGCGAGGTTTCCATTGTGGGTGACTTTCCACGGTCCCAAAGCTGCATCAGCATATCTCTCATTCATCGGCATGTTCCCGTTTAAGTAATACCGCGCAAATATGTCCGTATAGGCATAGTTGACGTCCTCGCCCATAAAGTAGAACAGATAGTTCTCGCCGCCACGTTGCGGATTCAAATCGATGCTCGTCGATGTGTAGCCGGGCAGATTCGAGGGCGTCTTGGTGCTCGGGAAATTGATGCCCGTCACATACTTGGGCACGGGGTACAACGTTTTGTTGTCTCCCACCCGTTTGTCATACTCTTCCTTAATTTTTTTGCTGCGGTCCGGGTCCTTGCACAGCTCCCAGATGGGCTTGAGCTGCGTGCCGCCGAAGTCCGTGAATGTCGGGTCATTGTCCACCGACAGCCGCCACTGGTCCATCCCGGCTATCGCCGTCGAGGGACTCAGAACCAGGCCGGTCCCGTTGCCGCCATAGAAGATGACGTTGCGGTTGGTCTTAGAGTTAAAAGTCATATTATTAATTTGTTGTTGAATATTATAACTCCCGCTTCCGCCCGCGAACCCAATGTTGAAAGATACCTTCGCGTTGACCTCGAACGATGAAAAGCTCTCGGATGTCTCCGATTCTATGGACACATTATAGTCCATCCTGCCGCCTATATATGCCGAAGTTATGACATGCGTGCCGTAAGTGTCGAGTATCGTCGCGGGGGTAACGTTCGGGTCGTTGAGGGCCTTCTCGGCCGATTCCAGCAGGAAGCTGGAATAGTCGAAGTATATCGGGTCGGCGATGGAATACTCATAGAGCTTCTTCCATATCGTCTGGGTGGCCAGATATCTGTTTTTGCTCGTGCTGTTCATGGACGAGAAGTTTGTGCTGACGCTGCCGGAGAACCCCATGTAGTTTCCGCTGACATTGACGCTAGTGGTGCTTGTTTTCATGTAATCGAAAGCGTCTTTTTCTATGACCTCGCCGAAAGTGTCTTCTCTGATTTGTTCAGCCCTGTTGATTTGCCGGTATTGCACCATCTTGTTGACATCAAGGACCGGCGCTTTCATGCCTTTGTTTGTGTCCGGCACGGCGTAAGCGCCCTTTGCGATGTCATATCCCCGCCCGATGAAGCTGATCCCCTTGTTCACGCTCGTGCTGGGGTCCGTCACGTTGCCCTCGCCCATCGCGGGGGTCGTGGGGGTATTGGGCGTAACCGTTACTACAGGAAGTCCTATTTCCGCGAGCATTTCTGCGTATGAGAGAGTGTTGTCCTGCTGTTTCGCTGCCTCGAGGATTTCCGCTCTTATGCGATCACGATTGGGGTCGATTGCAATAATCTCGGCGCCGGTGATTGCTTTTCCGCCATCTGATATGCTGACCTCTCCACCGGCAATCTTGCCTATTAGGGTCGCTTTCGCGCTATCCGATAAGCCGAGCCCTCCCGACGTCTCGACGGGCGTTAACAGCATTATTTTATCCCTAATCATTGCCGCGTGCGCTTCCGGCGGTTCGGGCGCCGGCTCCGTATCCTCTTCTTGCTCTTCTCTTTCAATGTCATCCACATAGGCGATGTAAGAGCGCCTGAGCAAGACTACGGACTGCTCGCGGGAGGTGTTGCCGAGCGGGTCGAGCGTCGTTGGCGACGTGCCGCCCATTATTTCGTTTTTAATGCAGAACCCAACGGCGGCCTTGGCATAGTTCGCTATCTTGCCCGCATCGGTGAAATTGGACATGTCAGCAGCGCTCTTGTCCATGTCCGGCATCGCGGCCTCAAGCGCGCGGAAGATCATCACGCAGATGTCCTGGCGCGTGATGCTCGCGTATGGCGAGAACTTGTCCACAGAGGTGCCGTTGACTATCTCCAGCTTGAAGGCTTTCAAGACTTCCGGGTTGTTGGTGTCGGTGAACGGGTTTGGCGAGATTGGCTCCGCCTCTTTCCACGTCAGAGACTCATATAGCTTCACGACTATTGTGCAGAACTCCTCGCGCGTTATTTGCGCATTGAAGTTCTTCATGATCTCGGGGTACGTCAGTCCAAAGTCGTACGCTTCCTGCAGCTCCGGCACGGCCCATTTGCTTTGCGTGCCGTCAAATTCCAGCGGATCGTCCCCCGCGATTGAGAAATTCACGCCTGACATCAGCATTATGAGCGCAAGCATCAGGCATATGGTCATTTTAGTAAACCGTTTCAAAGATATTCCCTCCTTTATATGCATTTAAAACGTCTTTCCGCTCTCCCTTATGTCCGGAAGTATCACGCGGCTGATGATGGCCGCAGCCTCCGCGCGGTTGATGTTGCTGGTCGGGTTGAACGTGCCCAGCGTGTCGCTTCCCGTCAAAATGCCCGCCGCGTAAAGCAAGAAGATCTCGTCGTTATATTTCGTGGCGCTGCTCACATCGGGCAGCGAGTTGACGGTGTTTTGCGGGGCGAATTCAGACATCGGCATGGAGTTTGCGAAGATGTACGCCATCTCCGCGCGGGTCACCGAGCGCGTGTAGCTTGTAAAAGCGGTGCCCGTGATAATCTCGTTTTCGATGGCATATTCCACGTACACCTGATACCACAGAGGACCCTGCACGAAGTTCTCCTCGCCGGTCATATAAATGCTGTGGACCCTGGCGGCCACCGTCAGTGCCTCGGCAACGCTCATGTTCCCGGTCGGGTTGAACGTGGTGGTGCTGTTGCCCTTCATAAGCCCGTATATGACGGCGTTGGCTATGGCCTTCTGCTTGTTGAAGCCGTACCATTGGTCCTCGTTCACGTCAGAGAATTGGCCGGAAGTATATGTGTTTGCCTTTGCGAAATTGTCTATCGAGCCCTTGGGCTTCTCTTTTATTACATATTCTTCCGACATGACCTCGCTGTCATCCATGTCTTCCTTTGTCGCTATGGCCTTCAGCGTCGTTGTCTCGCTGATCTTGATCGGCGACGTATATTTCGTGGACGAGGCCGTGGGAGCGCTGCCGTTCGTGGTGTAATAAATTATGGCATCCTCCGTTTCGCACTTCAGCGTCACGGTCTGCTCTTCGTCAAAGGTGCCGCCCTTTGGCGATGCCGTCGGCTTTTCGACGGTCAGGACTTCCTCCTCCTCTTCTTCTTCCTCTTCTTCCAGTTCTTCCTCTTCTTCCACTTCTTCAGGCTCGGCGTCGTCTCCTCCCGTCACGGTGAGCGTCACGGCGATGGTCTCCGTGCCTTTGCCGACTGATGTAACCACGCAGCGGTATTGGAGTCCGTCATAACTCGCCGGAATATTAACCAGCTTCAGCGTGTCCGTCTTCGCGCCGGAGTACACGTCGTTGTCGGATATATCCTGCCACATGCCAAACCTGCCGACACTGCTTAACCGTTGCCATTGGTATGTCCGTGACAAGCCGCCGCTGGCCGCCACATTGAAGGATGCCGTGCCACCCGCCTCGACGGTTTTGTTCTTCGGCTGCGTCGTTATCGTCACCGTTGTGTCGATTTCTCCGCCGATGGGAGGATCCAAGGATACTGCGATCGGTATCGTTGCGGAGGCCTCGTTGGAATAGTCGGAATACGTGTATGAAAGCGCGCCCGTCTGCATGCTCGCCCTCACCCTGTATGTGTAAGTCTTTCCTGCTTCAGCAGATTTGTCCAAATAGTTCGTGATGTTGCTGGAAACCGAAGCAAATGGGGTTGTCCAGTCGCCGCTGCCTTCTTTTCGCGAGATTGTAAACCCTGTTTCGTTGTCGGAATTGTCCTTCCATGTAAGTGTAATGCCGCCCAACGCAGCCGTCGCCGTCGCCGTGAGGTTTGTCGGCGCCGCGGGCTTGGTGGTAGATACGGGGTCGGCAAGTCCCGGCTTTGCTGCAGTCACGGTGGCGCCGTTCTTGGACGCGCTGATGGCCGCGCCCGCGCCCGCCGGGAGCGCGAGGCCAAGCAATAGCACGGCCGCCATGATAATTGATAGCTTCTTTTTCAAATGTTTTCCCTCCTTTTAAACATTTCATTTGCAGACGATTGTGAAATGCTGCTTTTTGCGGGCGGCAGGTTGCCGCCCCTACAAGATGGTGAATGCTGCTTCTGATGAATGCTTTGTTCTTTAAGCGTGCGCATTTTGAGCGTGTACATTTCTGTAGCCGAATGCATTGTGGCTTGCTTCCGGGTTGACGATGATTTGAATGATGGCCGATTGCTTTTATTAACGTAAAAAAGAATATCACATGTTACTTCTAAAATCAACAAAAAATCGTGTAAAACGTTGAAATTCAACATTATGAGAGCTACAATTTCACGCCCGGTGAGGTAGACGTTTATTATGCTTCCGACCGCGTAGCAAGGAAGCGAAGCGGCGCGAATATGCGCATGGATGCGCATCTGAGCGATGAGGAAGCAAAAAAACGTCTGCCGATCGCAAGGGCGTGAACAGAAGCAAATGAGATACTACCAATCGTAGCCTTTGTCGGTCTCCAGCGTGATGGCCTTTGACGCATTGTCATAACCGACAAAGACATCGATCACCTTCATCAAATCGCGAAGCATAAAGAAATTGGCGCCCCCGATGTTGTACACTACCAAGTTCAGCTCCACGCCGTCGAGCAAAATGAGCGAAGGCGTTGGCGAGACAGCCTTAACCTTGCCATCGCCGGGCTGCATATCGGCGCTTCCGGGGATATATGCCTTATTGCTTGTGAGCGTGACGGTCTTTGACGCATTGTCGTATCCGACCTCGAACTGCTTCTCCGTGCCGTTGAGCGCGTAGGCAAGGTCGCGCAGCTTGAAGTAGTTCGCGCCGCCGATGTTATATGCATCGAAAGCCACGGCAACTCCATTGACATAGACTGTCGAAGCCGTGGGGGTCGCCGTCACAGGCTTCGGCGGCGGCGCGGGAGGCGTGGGCGGCGCGGCGGAGGCGTGGACTAAGACGTTGTTGACGTGAAAAAAACCGGTATTCGAGCCGTTGGAATATGAAATGCCGCTCTCTTCGCCCTTCCTGCCCCATTCAACCTTGCCCGCAGGGTTGGCGAAAAGCTCAATTGCCGTGCCCGCGTCATATTCCGGGAGGAATCCGTACGGCCTGTCCCAAGCGCAAACAATACCCGTGTTGCTAATCGTTGGAGATAGGCCGCCTTGCATGCATATGACGCCGAGCTCCCCAAACAGTTCGTTGCCCTGCGAAAACAAAAAGCCGCCACTCACCGTGACGGCCGCGTTTGAGCCGGTTGCATGGATCGCATTGCCGATTTCAACGCTCACGATGCCTCCGCTTACTGTAATAGAGGCATTTTCGTCTGTGGAATAAATCGCGTTTCCGTCCGAAGCGCTCACAGTTCCACCGCTGACAATGATGGCGGTCATGCCGAAAGTACGAACTCCGCCGCCATTGCCGCTGCCGTTGATGATGGCGCCGCCCGCAGCGACATCGAACGTCCCGCGGCCTGTCAACTCAACCATGTAGCCGCCGGCGGCGATGTCCCCTGAATATGCCGCCTTCCATAATACCGTCGCTCCGGCATCGATGTGGAGGCTTAATGTATTCTTTGCTCCTGTGACTGAACCGGTCACTGTGACGGTGCTGCCCGACACCGTGGTAGCCAGGCTGCCGGTGCCGCCATGCGAAAAGCTCTCGATCGTGGCCTTCAGCGCGTTTGCGTCCTCCGCGTTTGCCGACATTGGCATTGCAACGAACAGGCTGAATGCAAGAGCGATGGCCAGCGGCATCGCCACTGCTTTTGCTGATCTCGTTTTCATTATATTCACATCCTTTCCATATGCCTAACAAGAGTTTTTTCCTATGCGGTCATTCTACTGCATAAGTTTAAAGATTTCAACATTTCGTTGCCATCTTTCGTTGCAATCTTTCGATGTTGTTGACAAAACGCTCTATGTTGGTTATGATTTGACCATGTATGTAGAAACAAAAACAAGGCCAACCGAGAACGGGGTGAAAGGAGCTGCGGATTGTGCGTAGATTCAACGTGACGGGCGTATGCGTGCCCGAAAAGCACTACATGGTCGACATAAGCGGCAAGCTTGCGCAGATAAAGAAAATGGTCGACTACGGCGACTATTTCACGATAAACCGCGCAAGGCAATATGGCAAGACCACGACGCTGTTGATGCTTGCAAAAATGCTTAAAAACGAATACATCGTAGCATCAATTAGCTTTGAAGGGCTTGGCGACGAGAGCTTTGAGTCAGCGGCCGCGTTTTGCCGAGTGTTTATGAGGCTCATTCAAACTGCGCTGTCATTCACGGATGCGCCCGAAGAGTATCGAGAATGCTGGTTTGACGAAAAAGTTGAGGATTTTATAGGACTTGGCTTCCATATTACGGACATGTGCAAGCCCGGTGCTACGGGTTCGGGGAAAAACCTCATATTGATGATAGACGAAGTCGACAAGACAAGCAACAACAGGACATACCTGCATTTCCTCGGACTCCTTCGGGACAAATACCTAAGACGCGAGCAGAACAAGGACTACACCTTTCATAGCGTCATTCTTGCCGGGGTGTATGACATAAAAAACATCAAGCTGAAAATGATAAACGAAGGTATATATACACCTTCGGAGACGGAGAACAAGCTATACAACTCGCCGTGGAATATCGCGGCTGACTTCGAGGTTAACATGTCATTCAGCCCAGCGGAGATAGCCACCATGCTCGTAGAATACGAGACAGACCATAACACCGGCATGAATGTCCCGCTCATTGCAGACGAGATTTATGCTTACACAAGCGGTTATCCTTTTATGGTGTCGAGGCTATGCCAACGTATTGATGAAAAACTAGACAAAGACTGGACACCTCATGGCGTGCAAGAATCGGTCAAAATCATTCTTGACGAGAAGAATACGCTGTTTGACGATATATACAAGAATCTGGAGAACAACAAAGACTTGTATAATTTCATGTATGGGCTGCTGGTCACAGGCGATGGGAATGGGTTCAACATATACAATCCCATCATAGACCTTGGCAGCACATATGGGTTTTTGAAAAAAGGCGATAGCAACAAAGCTGTGGTTTCTAACAGAGTATTTGAGATGCTTATGTATGACTACTTCATATCAAAGGATTCAATTCAGAAAAGACGGCTGACCGGGGTTCTCCAGCGCGACGTTGTGGACGGCGGCCGTTTCGACATGGAGCTGTGCATGCGCAAGTTCGCGGAGCATTACGCCGAAATGTACAGCGAACGCGACGCAGAATTCCTCGAACGGGAAGGGCGCCTGCTGTTCCTTACATACCTAAGGCCGCTGATCAACGGGCAGGGGTTCTACCACATCGAGAGCCAGTTCACGGACTTGCGGCGGATGGACATAGTCGTGGATTTCGGCAGCGACCAGTTCATCATCGAGCTGAAACTCTGGAAGGGCGAGGCGGGACATGAAAAGGCCTATGAGCAGCTCGCGGGGTACCTCGGCAGCAAAGGCAACGCAGAAGGCTACCTGTTGACGTTCGATTTCCGAAAAAACGTCATCAAGCAGCCTTACGCCAAATGGGTCGACTACGGCGGCAAGCGCATATTCGACGTGATGATATAATGATTGCTCCGCAATCATTATATTTTGATTTTATGTATATCGTCTTGCTCCCGGCTACGCCGGAACCGCAAGACATGATATAACGGCTATAAGCCGGAACTGCCTGACATCTTAATTTAGGAGCTTGGGACATATGTCCCAAGCTCCCATTGTTCGTTCTTTGCTACAATTAATCTGGCATGGGGGTTTCATTCTCCGTGCCGGAATCATTCGGCTGCCTATGCCAGTTTATCCACCATTCGGGCAGCGATGATCAAAGCCTGCTGGCGAGTCGCGTTGGCATACCCGATCGCCTTTTCGGATTCCGTCGTATTCTGCGGGGCGAATTTATTATCTCCCATGCCGTTTATAATATCATTCGCATACATGAAATAAACGCTGTCCTTTGCATAAGCCGAGATTTTATCGTCGTCCGCAAACGGCGCAGGCTTATTATACGACAATGGGAACTGGCTGTCCGTGCCGATCGACCACCCGGGGAACGTGGTGCGCTTGAAAACGCGCGTCAGCATTGTCGCCGCCTGCTCGCGAGTGAGAGGATTGTCGGGCGCGAACGTCGTAGCCGTCATGCCATTTACAACTTCGATATTGTACGCCTTCAACACCTCGGGGTCGCTGCAGTCCGTAAACGGATTGGCCGCCACGGGCACCGCCTTTGTTCCGGAAAGATTCTCAAATACTTTCACGCATACTGCGGCAAACTCCGCGCGCGTGATTTGGAGCCTAAGGTCCACCCCTAACAAACAATCCGGAACCAGCCCAAGCTCATATGCCATCTGAACCTCGTCCACAGCCCAATCTGAGACAAGCGTACCTTCGATATCTGTAATCTCCCCGCCAATTGACACATCTGTTGTCGGAAAACTGTCCCAAAAGCTGCCTAAACCAAGCGCGGTGGATGCAAGCGACAAGCACAAAACAAGCGCGACGAACAACGAAACACAACATTTTTTCATGATTTCAACCTCCTCATTTTAATTATCACTATCGATTGAATCTTGGAAAGCCGCATATCAAACACCCGATTTCATAAAGTAACCCATATCGCAGGGCGGACTCCGACGTTCCCATTATGCACATAGTACGCGAGGACGTTAATGCGCCCCTCGCCATCGACATATGAGGCAGTATTATTATCAAGCGGGTCCTCACCATAGACGCCGGGGCCGGGTGACCGCAACCACCACGAAGAAGCTCCGTTCTTAATAACGCTCTTTGCAGCTATAGCTTTTTGTAAATTCTTCGGAGCGTTGCTCCCCATGTAATCATCGACCTCGTCAAGACTTAGCAAAAACACCTTATCAACAGTGTCGTTTCCCCCGCTTGTGCCATACATTTCATTATCATTGTTGGCAAGTGACGACTCGACGATCCGGCTTTTGTCATCTGAACTGAAGGCGTTGTAGAATGTGTTGTTCAAATAGTCGCGAAGAGTGCAATCTTCCCATGTAACAACGGCATTTTCTTCGTTGTATGCTCTCTCCTCGAGGATTTTTTCGCTCAATAGCAATGCCTTTCCGCTGTCGACGGTTAAAACAATCCAGCTCTTATCAGCGAATTTCACCGTATCTCCCGCCTTCGTCGACGAGCTAATGCCTTTGCTGCAAGCCATTGCAGCAATACACATAATTAGCGCAAACACGCAAAAAACAATCTTTTTCATAATCCACCTCAATTATCGCACAATCAACCGAACGTGATTCCGCCCGTCCTCGTCTCGGGAAGAATGATGCGCGTCAAAATCGCCGATGCCTCGGCGCGACTGATGTTGTTGTCCGGGCGGAAAGTGCCCTGCGTGGCGGTCGCCGGCCCCGCCCCATTAACGTGATAAAGAATATCACATGATATTTTAAAAATCAACAAAATATCACGCAAAATGTTGATATTCAATAATCTTTCGATAGCAATATTTCGATGTTGTTGACAAAACGCTCTCTTATGGTTATGATTTGACCATGCGTTAAGAAACGTGAACAAGGCCAACCGAGAATGGGGTGAAAGGAGCTGCGGATTGTGCGTAGATTCAACGTGACGGGAGTTTGCGTCCCCGAAAAGCACTACATGGTCGATATAGGCGACAAACTGGCGCAGATAAAGAAAATGGTCGACTATGGCGACTATTTCACGATAAACCGCGCAAGGCAATATGGCAAGACCACGACTCTGTTGATGCTTGCAAAAATGCTTAAAAACGAATACATCGTAGCATCAATCAGCTTTGAAGGGCTTGGCGACGAGAGCTTCGAGTCAGCGGCCGCGTTTTGCCGAGTATTTATGAGGCTCATTCAAACGGCGCTGTCATTCACGGATGCGCCCGAAGAGTATCGAGAACGCTGGTTTGACGAAAAAATTGAGGATTTTATAGGACTTGGCTCCCATATTACGGACATGTGCAAGCCCGGTGCTACGGGTTCAGGGGAAAACCTCATATTGATGATAGACGAAGTCGACAAGACAAGCAACAACAGGACATACCTGCATTTCCTCGGACTCCTTCGGGACAAATACCTAAGACGTGAGCAGAACAAGGACTACACCTTCCATAGCGTCATTCTTGCCGGGGTGTATGACATAAAAAACATCAAGCTGAAAATGATAAACGAAGGCATATATACACCTTCGGAGACGGAGAACAAGCTATACAACTCGCCGTGGAACATTGCGGCAAATTTTAAAGTGGACATGTCGTTCAGCTCGCAGGAAGTTGCGTCGATGCTCGAAGAATATGAAACAGATCACAGTATCGGCATGAACATCCCACTCATTGCTGACGAGATTTATGCTTACACAAGCGGTTATCCTTTTATGGTGTCGAGGCTCTGCCAATGCATTGATGAGGAGCTGGACAAAGATTGGACGCCTCGCGGCGTTCAGGAAGCGGTTCAGAATATTCTCAACGAAAACAACACCTTGTTTGACGATATGATAAAAAACATGGAAAATAATAGGGATCTATATGATTTCCTGTATGATTTGCTTTTCGTAGGGAATGAATATGTGATCAACGCCGACAATCCAATAATGACACTTGGAACGATGTATGGATACATAAAGGGAGATGAGCGCAACAAGGTAAAAGTAGCAAACAGAATTTTTGAACTGCGGATGTATAATTACTTTGTTTCAAAGAACGCCACTTCAAGAAAAACGACAATAAACATACTCCAGCGCGACGTCATGGACAGCGGACGGTTCGACATGGAGCTGTGCATGCGCAAGTTCGCGGAGCACTACGCCGAAATGTACAGCGAACGCGACTCGGATTTCATCGAGCGGGAGGGACGCCTGCTGTTCCTTACATACCTTAGGCCGCTGATCAACGGGCAGGGGTTCTACCACATAGAGAGCCAGTTCACGGACCTTCGGCGGATGGACATTGTCGTGGATTTCGGCAGTGACCAGTTCATCATAGAACTGAAGCTGTGGAAGGGCGAGGCGGGACATGAAAAGGCCTATGAGCAGCTCGCGGGATACCTCGGCAGCAAGGGCAACGCAGAAGGCTACCTGCTGACGTTCGATTTCCGAAAAAACGTCATCAAGCAGCCTTACGCCAAATGGGTCGACTACGGCGGCAAGCGCATATTCGACGTGATGATATAGCAGCGATGATCAAAGCCTGCTGGCGCGTCGCGTTCGCGTACCCGATTGCCTTCTCGGATTCCGTCGTATTCCGGCTCATTTGTTGAGCGATATGTTGTCGATGCCGTTTTCCTCAAATTCCTCGATGTATTCATCGATACGGTGCGTCAGTTCATTGAGGTTTTCCGGTCCGATTGGCTCAAAGTCCATATCGCGCCGCGCCATCTCCTCGGCCAAAATCTCAAAAAACACCGCGTCCTCGTAATCGGCGATTGCCTCATGGATGCCGCCGTTCTCAAACTCGAACGACGGCCCTGCCATATTGTTGCCGAAATCGACGAGCGTGGGCATGTCGTTGGCGACGCAATATGAAAATATCTTGCTTTCGACATTGTCATATTCCGTGATGCGGTCGGTCCCGCGAGTGGAGTTNAGTATCCAGTTCCCGATATATGTCATATCTAAAAGACGCCTGAATTCCATTTCCGACAGTTCGATTTTCATAACGCCCCTCCAAACTAAAATAATGTAAAAATAATGTACCTAACGTGGGCTGCGCCCACAACCCATCGGGACAGCTCGCTTACGGGCGAAATCTTCCGGGGTCCCCGCGAAACAGAGTTTCGTGGGGTGGAAGTTCGCCCTACTCGCTTGTCCCTCACGCAGCTCCGCTGCGCACCGCGCTTCGCGCGGCGATAGTGCCTTAGCAATTGAAGCTATCTTGTTATTTGTTTGTGTTGCGAGTTGCTAAGGCACTAATATATTATATCAGGTACTCGTACAAAATTCTACATATTTTTATGAATTTTCAATCAATCACGACCGGCTCATCAACAACCTCCAGCACATCAGGCGCCGCCGTAGCAGCAATAGCAGCGTCAACGGCAACGGCAGCATCAGCAACCTCCGGCACATCAGGCGCCGCAGGCAGCACGAGCGAAATGCGCGTCCCAACGCCCTCGCGGCTGAGGATATCGATATACCCGTTGTGCCGCGAAGCGATCCACTGCGCGATGGACAAGCCAAGCCCCGCGCCGCCGGTCGCCCGCGCGCGCGACTCGTCCGCCCTGACAAACCTGTCAAAAACGTGCGGCAACGTAGTCGGGCTGATCCCGATTCCGGTGTCCGAAACCATTAACCGCGCCGACTCCTCGTCCCTTTCAACGGCGATTTTGATTTCGCCGCCGATGTCCGTATATTTGACAGCATTATCGACGAGTATGCGCAAAGCCTGCTTGATCAGCGCCCTGTCCGCGACAATATCGACGGCTCCGCACGACGTGACGATATCGCGTCCGTCATCGAGCATCCTCGCCTCCCCTGCGACCTCCTCGACAAGCTCGCGCAGGCCGAACCTCTCCTCCGACAAACGAATCCTGTTGCTGTCACCGCGAGCCAGAAACAGCAACTGCTCCACGAGCCCCTTCATATTATCCGCCTCGTCCTTGATCGCATTGACGGACTCGGACAAAGCCTTTTCATCCTCCTTGCCCCAACGGTCGAGCAAGTTCGCATAACCTTGAATGACCGCGATCGGCGTGCGCAGCTCATGCGATGCGTCGGAAACAAAACGCGCCTGCGCAGCATAGGACTCGTTGATGCGGTCGAGCATGCCGTTTATAGCAACGGCGACGTTCTTCAGCTCCTCCTGCAATTCGTCGACAGGGATGCGCGTATCGAGCCTGCCCGCGTCGATGCCGTCGAGCCTCCCCGCCAGCGCCATCGTCATCTCATGGTCGAGCTGCCTATTGACCTCGTTGAGGCTCTGCGCGGCGCGCGCGAGCTCCGATATCGGGTCGAGCGTGCGTCGGACCAGCCGCCTGTCGCCGAATGAGCGCGACATCAGCGACAGCAGCTCATACGCAAGCAATATTGCGTATAAATAGAAGAAATACAGGACGAATGCGCCCACGTTCTGCGCAATGGTATATATGACATCGCCGCTTTTGATTACGATGACATATTCTACGCTGCGCAATGCATTGTTGAGGCTGCCGCCATGAACGCGGAATCCCCTGTGGTATATATCTTCCATACGGTCATGGATGCCGCGCCCGGGAAACGGCCAAGCCTCCTCATAGCTCGAAACCGCGTCGCCAGCAGGCGATTTTTCTATGCTTAGCCCCGCGAGCCCGAGCCACGCGCCATCCTCCGGCAATTCGTGGCCGTCGAGCACGGCGACCGCGTCGACGATCTTGCGTTCGCTGTATATCCAAAGCCCGACGCAAGCGATTATTATAATGATTACGTCGATCGAAATAAACAGTCCGACGAGGCGAAAAAATAACTTCCTGTTAAGCTTGTTCGTAATCGAATGGCGGATCCTGCCCGCATCCGTTTGCCTTTGTTTATTCATCTTTGATCACATATCCCACTCCGCGCACCGTGTGTATGAGCTTTATGCCTAACACCGTCTGCTTTTGTTTATTCATCTTTGATCACATATCCCACTCCGCGCACCGTGTGTATGAGCTTTATACCGAAAACTTCGTCAATCTTCCCGCGCAAAAACCGAACATAAACATCGACGGCGTTCGTTCCGCCATCGAAATTATAGTCCCATACATTTTCCAGAAGCATGTCGCGGGTGACTACGATGCCCTTATTTTTCAACATATAATGCAGCAAATCAAACTCGCGCTTCGTCAATTCGACGGCCTCGCCCCGCACGGTGACGGTGTGGCGCTTCACGTCAAGAATGACGTCGCCTGCCGAGAGCGTCGCATCATCAGCCTGCCCGCTCGAACTTTTGCGAATAGCCGCGCGGATACGTGCAAAAAGCTCCTCTATCGCAAACGGTTTCGTAATATAGTCGTCCGCGCCCTGGTCGAGACCTGCCACTTTGTCCATGACCTCGTCGCGCGCCGTCAGCATGATGACGGGCGTCGCCGACACGCGCCTCAGCCTCCGCAGGACTTCCATGCCGTTGATTTCCGGCAGCATGATGTCAAGGAGTATAAGGTCGAACCCGCCGGCAATGGCGAGCTCGCACCCTTTTGTGCCCGTGAAGGCCTTAGTCACGCTATATCCTTCATGGTTTAATTCGAGTTCAATGAACCTGGCCAGTTTCTCCTCGTCCTCCACGAGTAGAATTTTTATCGCGCTATCCATAGTCCCACACCTCTCGCCCACGTGAGCCGCACGAGCCTCATGCGCAATGGCTGCATGCAATCCACACGCACGAACTGCTCGCGGGTGATTTGTAATCGCCCCTACACGAGAATCCTTAACCTAACGTGGGGTTCCACCCCACAACCCGGACGCCGTGCGCTACGACTCATTTCGCTTTACGGCGGAAATGAATTCCGCCTGCGAAATCGAGCCTCCGCGCCGGCGCACCGCGCTTTGCGCGTTGATAGCACCTTACGGACTCGTTATTATATTGTTATTTGTTTGCTTTGTTTGTCCGTAAGGTACTATTAACATATCTTTTGCTACGAGGCGTGCCAAGCGGCGCCTCACTCGCTCGCATCGCAGTTGCCGTCGCTACTGTTGCCGTCCCTATTGTTGAAAGACTTTTTGACATCATCCACCAGCTCCGACGCGCTGTCCATCACGTGGTTGACGGAATCGCGCCCGAGGTCCGCGCCGCGGAAACGGTATCTCCAACCAAAGAACAAGCTGATGATGAACAAAGGAACGGTGATCCAGAAGAAGAACAGCAAAAACGCGACGACGATGGTGACGGGGCACGAGAACATCAAGCGCCCGTTCTTGCCCGCTTCCAGGAAATTGGAGTTGCCCTTTTTAAGCAGCATCATGCAAAACTTGCCAAAACGCCTCATCATTGACCCGAAGCTCTCCCCATTGCTCGCCGCCGATCCACCGTCGCTCCCGGCACGATGCCCCTCGCCGTTGCCGCCCGCGCTGGAATACTGCCCGCCGCCCGCCGGGACCGTGGACTTCCCATGGTCTTCCAGATAGATGAGCGCCGCGAGAATGTCGCCATCCGAAGCGTCGAGAGCTTCCTTTGCCTCTGCAAAACTGACATCCGCAATCGACCGCAGCTTTTCGGCCTTTTCGAGTTCCGTCATATGTAACATCCTCCTTAAGTTTCCAACACTCGCTGATATGGCTGCAGAATACCATACATTGATGTAAAAACAATGTTATGAAGATGAAAATAAGATTAAACGCAACTATTCACGCCATAGCGCGCGGCCTTTAATCGTTTCAATCCAGCTTGTATTTCTCGTTATACGCATTGTACATGCTGCCAAATTCAGCATTCTCCGGCGACCTGATCCCATTGAGATAGCCATGCATGTCCATGGACTCGCCTCCCATTTGGATCACGCTGATCGCGATATTCGAGCAATGGTCGGAAACCCGCTCATAATTGATAAGCAAATCCGACCAAATGATGCCCGGCTCAATGGCGCACTCCCCTTTCTGCAGCCGCTCGATATGCCGCGAGCGCATCTTGACGGTAAGGTTGTCTATGACCTCCTCCAGCGGCTCCACGTGCCTCGCGGCGGCATCGTCGCCATTGATAAATGCATCGATGGCCATGTTGACGATCTCCACCAACGCTGAATGGGCGATCACGAGGTCCGTCATAGCAATCTCAGTAAAAGAGATTTCGTTGTCCCTGATCTCCTCTGCCAACTCCAGAATATTCAGCGCATGGTCGCCCATCCGCTCCAAATCGCCTATGACATGCAACAGCTCCGACGACTTCCAGCTCTCGTCTCCGGCAAGCCCATGCGTGGAAAGCTTGACGAGGTAGGTGTTCAGCTTGTCTTCGTACTCGTCGAGACTTTCTTCGTTCTCGCGTATTGTCTCCGCATTCTTCTCGTCATATTTCGTAATCATCTGCAAAGCCAGCAACACGCTGTCCCTAGCAATGATGCCCATCTCGATGACAAGCTTGCTGCATTGCGCCAACGCGACGACTGGGGTGCCGAACAACCTCTCATCCAGCAGCTCGTATTTGGTCTCCTCGCCTTTCCTCCCTTTGATTGCCAGCTTTGCAAGCTTCTCAAGCTGGTTTGCGAACGGGAAGAGCAATATTGACGTCGCGATGCTGAACAACGAGTGTATGATGGCGATGGAAACGGGCGAAACAGTATCGTTCAAAAAGGCGAGGTCAACAGTCGATCGCAGAATATACAGAACCGCGACGAACACGATTGCTTCAATAACGTTGAATAAAATGTGGATGGCCGCGACCCTCTTGGCGTTTTTGTTCGTGCCTATGCTGGCCAGCAGCGCGGTGATGCAAGTGCCGATTTTCATGCCCAGAATGACCGGTATCGCGGTCGCATACGTGACGCTGGTGGTCAGCGAGAGGGTCTGCAATATGCCGACGGCGGCCGACGAGCTTTGTATGATGCATGTGAAAACCATTCCTATCAAGACGCCGAGCAGCGGATTGGAAAACGTGACCATGATGTTGCGGAAAGCCTCGTTGCTCTCGAGCCCGGAAATAGCGCTCCTCATGATGGCCATTCCCGCCATCAGCACGGCGAACCCAAGGAGTATCTCGCCTGCATTTCTCCGTTTGACTTTTTTCGAGAACATCGTGCATATGATGCCAATGACCGCAAATATCATTGAAAAGTTGTTGGGGTTTAAGATACGCACGATGAAGCTCTCGCCCGTTAGCCCGGTCAGGGAAATGATCCACGCGGTGATGGTCGTGCCTATGTTCGTGCCCATAATGACCCCGACTGTCTGATGCAGCTTCATGATGCCGGAGTTCACCAGCCCGACGAGCATGACAGTGACGGCGGACGAGGACTGGATTATGCTCGTAATGCCGACCCCCAAGGCAAACGCCTTTAAACGGTTTGACGTCACATTGCGCAAAATGATCTCGAGGCGGCTACCGGCCGTTTTCTCGAGACCTGCTGACATGACATCCATTCCAAAAAGAAAGAGGGCGACGCCTCCAAGCAGCATGATCACGCTGAAAAAATCCATAATCGCATCCCTCGCAATACCTATAAAATTTTCCGCCCCGGTATGGCCAACCGTGAGGCTTCGCGCGCTCGAGCCGCTGCGCGGCCGAAGCCGGCGGCTTGCATCAATGCATCCCGCGCTTCTGAGCGCCCGAATGCCGCGCCCGAAAGCAGTCCACACACACGTTATCACATCGCGCCGACAATTTCAACAGCAAGCGCTGCAACGTAGAAATAATCGTGGTTTTAAACAAAACCACGATTATTTCCATCGAATCTTAAAACACTTTGTCAAGCAACGTCAGCTCGGAAGGCTTGGAAGTCAGATTCCCGAACTTCGGCACGTTCTCCGTGAAATGCGACGCCTTCATATGCGCGTCGAGCGACGGCTGGTCCTCCCATTCCTCCATCATGATGAAGCGGAGAGGGTCGTTCACGTCCCTGCACAGCTCATACCTGATGCACCCCTTGTCGAGCGCGTTAGTCTTTTCGACCAGCTCCTTGGATATCGCCAGAAACTCGTCGACGCATCCTTCCTTCACATAATTGACCGCGGTAACCTTTATCATAAATATACCTCCTATATTATTGTGATACAGCCATCACCCGAGCGACGCCTTGAAAACGAAATCCTTGACGTCGTCCCAAGTATTATAAACCCCCGCGTCGTGCAGCGCCTTAAGCTGCGCATCGTCATAGCCGAGCTCCCTCAGGATCTCCTCGCTGTTCTCCGCCAGCATTGGCGCCCGCTCATAAGGCAGCACGTCCGCGCCCTCGATGCTGACGGGCGGGCGCACCATCGTGCGCTTCCCGGAAGGATAATCCATCTCCTCAAAAGCGCCCGCGGCCCACGCCTGCTTGTCCTGCAAGACTTCCTCCCAGACCTGGCAGATCGAAAACGGAATATCGCCCTCAGTCAATATCTTAGTCCATTCCGCAGCCGTCTTCAACGCGAACGCGTCGGTCAAAATCTGGACGAACTCCCCATGCAGCTTATTCTTCGTGATGCTCGCCATCGTATACCGCTCGTTGCCGACAAGGTCCTCCCTGCCGATCAACGGCATGAACCTCGGATAGAAAATGTCGAACGGCGGCATGGATATTTGAATATGACGCCCATCCTTGCTCTTATACGTGTTGTTGAACGGATTTTCAGCCGTCTTGCGGCTGATCGGATACACCTGGCCCAGCCCCTCGTACTGCGCGGCCTGTATGGCGATCCCCTGGACAAAAATCGACGAATGCAGCAAGTCCACCATGACCTTGTCGCCCTTGCCGGTTTTTTGGACATTATACAGCGCGGTCATGATGCCGGCAGCCATGAACATGCCGGAAATATGGTCGCCGATGCCCGGAATGAGGTTGACGGGCTCCGAATCCTTTTGGTACAAGGTCCCCAGCAGGCCGCCGCGCGCCCAAAACGCTGTGAAGTCATATCCCGGAAGCTCGCAGTCCGGCCCTTTTTCGCCGAAGCCGGTGAACGACGCATATACGAGCCTCGGGAACCGCTCCTTCAAATCGTCATATTCGAGGCCCAGCTTGGCCAATGCCTGCGGCCGCCAGTTCGTAAGAAAAATATCGGTATCTTCCAGCAGTTTGAAGAGAATCTCGCGCCCTTCCGGCGCTTTGAGGTTAACGACTAAGCTGCGCTTGTGCGTGTTTTCCAAGTCGAACGTCGTATTCTCGTAAGGATCCCCGACCCGCCCCTCAGACAGGCCGTTGTACCGCACGTTGTCGCCGCTTTTCGACTCGATCTTGATGACATCCGCGCCAAATTCGGCGAAATAGCGGGCGCACGCCGGCACGGCGATGAATGTGCTCATCTCGATGACTTTGATCCCTTCCAGTGGTTTGCTCGCGCTCATGAATCATACCTCCCATATTGTATCCAGGAGATTAAGGCAAAAGAATCTTATGTGAGGCTTCGCCCCACGACGCGGACGCAGCGCCTGCGTACCGCGCTTCGCGCGGCGATAGCAACTGACAGGCCCAAATAATTTGTTTTCTTTGCGTGTGAGTCCGCCGGTTATTAACCGCCTGTATTTCGCCGCGTTTTTTGGCGTTTGTCTCAAGCTCCTGGTGCTTGTTACCGGCTATTCTATTTTATCTCGATGAAAATGTCAATTCATACGATTAAAAATTCTCCGAGAATTTCCTCTTGAAATATTGCTCCGGTACGTTTAAAATAGACACAAAACGACAAAGCCTGGCGAAAGACTCGCCATATGCGGGCAAATGGGCACGCACCCCCCCCATGCGCCCAGACTGTAAGGTGATAGTGATTGCTCTATAACAAACGAAAAGGCGACCAAAAAGCATTCGACATGAGCAAAGTGCTCGACGCGATGGACAGCGGAGTCGCCATCCTCAGCAGGGACTGCGAAATCCTGATGATGAACGACGCCGCGAAGGAATACATCCCGGAAGGCGCGGCGCCCGCGAGCTGCAAGGACAGCTTCGCGCGAGCTTTTACGGATTTGTGCAGCCGCTGCCCCAACAATAAAAGCGGCACGCGCGCCGAACAGTCGGAAAGCATCGTCACCGATGCCAGAGGCTTGTATTATTCCGCAAGATTCAAAACCATCGAGCTCGGCGGCAACAAGACCGCGGTGGCCTTGTTCATGCGCAATATAAACGACGAGCATTCGACAAAAGAAAACCTATATAGCCTCGCATACGTCGACCATCTGACCGGCATCGCCAACCGCAGCAAGCTCGTCGAGGACTTCAACGCCATCGAAGACCGGATCGTCGAATCAAAGGCCGTCGGCGCCGTCGCCCTGTTTGACCTCGACTATTTCAAAACGCTCAACGACAGCTATGGCCACAACACCGGCGACATTATGCTCAAACGCCTGACGGGCTACCTCGAAAGCGAGGAGGCGTATCGCGGCCATCTATACCGCATCGGCGGCGACGAGTTCATATTCGTCTTTTCGGAGCCGTCGAGCCGTTTCAGGACAAAAGAAGAGTGCCGCGAATACTTCAACGAGCTGCTCAGCGACACGCTGCACTACTACACGCTGCCGAACATGGACGCCGGCTGCACCCTCAGCATGGGCATCGCCCTCTTCCCCTGGCACGGGCAGGAGCTCTCCGATCTGCAGCGCAAGGCAGACATCGCCCTATATAAAGCAAAGGAGCGCGGACGCAACCAAATATGCTTCTTTGAGGAAGCGTTCAACACCGCGCAAAAATTCAGGGACATATATATCACGATTCAGCCCATATTGACGCTCGAAGGCACGACGTATGGCTATGAGCTTGTCGACCAAAGCTCCAAAAGCGCGGACGTCGAAGGCACGCTCAACCTCAACGATTTCAACCGCACTCTGGAAGCGCTGGAGCTGGACGACTTCGAGAGCACGACGCTTTATTTCATCAATTATTCCAATCAACTGCTCAACCATGCGATCGCCGCGCATCTCCCGTCCAATAAATTCATCATCGACATCAGGCTTTCCGGCAGGTGCAGCCCCGCGGACATCAAAAAATTCGCCGACCTCCGCGCATACGGATACGCGCTGAGGTTCTTCGGCCTCAATCCGCGCAACGCTTCCCCTGACTTGCTTCGGCTCGCCACATATTGCAGCTTCGACCGAGACGAGTCCGACGACGGTTTCCGCGATATGATCATCGCCCAAAACCCCAGCATCAAATTCATCGCCACGGAGGTCGACACCCCCGCGCAATACGAGGCCGCCGTGCAAAAAGGCTTCACATTGTTCCAAGGCTATTATTTCCGCCAGCTCGACGTCGTCAAAAAGATCAAAGAAATCGACCAGCTTAAAATCAACTATCTGCGGCTGCTCAAACTGACGAGCACGAACGAAACCGTCGATTTCAAGGAGATCAGCTCGATCATTTCATCTGACGTCGCGCTTACGTACAGGCTGCTGCGCCTTTTGAATTCTGCGGCAATCGGCCTTCGCAACCCGATATCTTCGATTTCGCTTGCCGTTGCATATCTCGGCGAGGTCAACCTGCGGAAGTGGATCGCAATGCTCGCTCTCAGAGGGGTCGCGGAGGACAAGCCGCTGGAGCTCGTCCGCTTGTCGCTGATCCGCGCGCGGTTTGGCGAGCTGCTGTGCGAAACCATGAAGCCGGAGCGCGACCCGAAGCAGGTGTTCCTGCTCGGCATGCTCTCGCTGCTCGACGTCGCTCTCGAGAAAACCAAAGAAGAGGTCTTTTCGGAGATTCCCGTGGCTGACGAAATACGCGAGTCTCTGCTCACGGACAACGGGCCGTATTCCGATCTCATCGCGTTTTTCACTGATTATGAATACGTGAGATGGGAAAAGGTCGAGGAGTTTTCGGCTAAGAACATGCTGACGGATAATTGCATCAACAGCGCTTACATCACAGCCGTGAAATGGTACAACGACATGCTGAACTTTGAATGAATGATTTGCTGAACTTTGAATGAACGGCGTGCTGAGCTTTGAATGAGCGGTTTGCTGAGCTTTGAATGAGCGGCGTGAGCGCACTTGTCAGTCAGAGCGCACTTGCCATTCTGAGCCCTCGTGTCATTCTGAGCGCAGCAAAGAATCTTTCCCCCCGATTATCATATACCCTCAAAGATCATATTTAACGTGACAGACAAGGTCGAAAACATGAAAATATCCAGCCTTGAAGACCTTTCCACCGAAGCAAAATCGATAAAAAACAAAACATCAATCGTCATCGTTGAGGCGCATGACAAGCACACGCTCGAATCTGTCACGGCCGCGGCGAATGACGGTATTATTGCGCCTATCCTCATCGGCAAAGCCGCGCAAATAGCAACAATACTCGCCGATTTGGGCGCCTCCCCTTCTGATTATAATATAATACCCTCCATAAACGAGGATGAATCGCTGGCCATGGCAATCGAGATGGTGAATGCCGGCCAAGCCAAAGCAATTATGAAAGGCAAGCTGGAATCCGGCAGCTTCATCAAGGCAATAGTCAAAAAAGAAAACCATATGCTATCTGCCGCAGCAGCGACCGCAACAGCCTCTGTTTCAACAGCGACCGCCGCTGCGACCGTCTCCACCGCAATTGCAGCAGCAGCCGTCGCCGCGACCGCCTCCGCAACCTCCGTTTCCACAGCAGCCACCTCCGCCGCGACCGCCACGTTATCGCTCGCGGGCCTGTTCAAGCCGCGCAAATACCACAAAATGCTCGCAATCAGCGACATAGGTCTGAACACCTACCCCGACGCCAACGCGAAAAAAGCGATAATCGAAAATGCGGTCAAAATGCTCAAAACCCTCGGCATCGAAAACCCAAAGGTAGCCGTGCTGTCCGCCGTTGAAAAAGTCAATCCGAAAATGCCTGAAACAATCGATGCCGACGCATTAAAACAAATGAACCGGCGCGGCGAAATAACCGGCTGCATCATCGAAGGCCCAATATCTTTCGACCTCGCCACAGACCCCTCCGCAGCAGCCATAAAAGGCTATTCCAGCCCGGTCGCCGGAGACGCAGACCTGCTCATCGTGCCTGACTTCGTATCCGGCAACATTCTCGTCAAAAGCCTGACGCAGTTCGCGGGAACGCAGACGGCAGGAGCGGTCCTCGGCGCGAAAGTCCCGATCGTTTTCACATCGCGCAGCGCGGACGCCTCCGACAAATATAACTCTATTGCGCTTGCAGCGTGTTTGGGGTATGCATGATGAATAAACTGATAGTTTTGGCGATCAACCCCGGCTCGACATCGACCAAAATCGCTCTCTTCGACGACCACGCGACGCTTTTCAACACCTCTATCTCCCACAGTCCCGAGGACCTGGCTGTTTTCCGCGAGATTCAGGACCAATTGGAATATCGCGTCGAAATGCTGGAAAAAGCCATGCTTAAAGAAGGCCACGAAATGAGCGAGGTTGACGTTTATGCAGCACGCGGCGGCGGCCTCGCATCCGTTACGGGCGGCGTGTATGCAATATCCGACCTCATGGTACGCCACGCCTCAATGCCGATGTCAGGCGGCCCGCACCCTGCGCAGCTCGCCTCACAGATTGCAAAAAGGTTCGCCGACAGATATGGCAAGCCCGCATTCGTCGTCAACACTCCCGATGTAGATGAATTCAACGTTCTGTCGCGCATCACCGGAATCAAGGGCATCTACCGCGACAGCCACGCGCACACATTGAACCAAAAAGAGATCGCGCTGCGCTATTGCAAGACGCGCGGACTCGAGTATAACGAATCAAATTTCATCATATGCCACATCGGTGGCGGCGCATCGATCACCGCCCATGAAAAAGGCCGCATGATAGACTCCAACGATATAATCAAAGGTTCAGGCCCAATGTCGTGCACCCGGGCGGGCGACATGCCGTATATGAAGATAGTTGACCTAGCTTTCAGCGGCGAATATACAAAAAGAGAGCTCGAGGACAAGCTTAATAAAAACGGCGGCCTGACGGATTATTTCGGGACGTCTGACATTCGCGACGTCATCAAGCTGATCAAAGGGGGCGACACATTCGCCGCCACCATTCTCGATGGCATGATATACCAAAATGCGAAATATATCGGTTCCATGGCCGTCGCAATGAAAGGCAATGTCGATGCAATCATCTTGACGGGCGGCGTGACCAATAATAAGTATTTCACTGACACGCTGACAAGCTATGTCGACTGGATCGCCGATGTAGCCGTCATGCCGGGAGAGTTTGAGCTTGAGGCCCTGGCATTCGGCGCGTTGCGCGCGATAAGCGGCGAGGAGGAGATTAAAACATATACCGGCGTGCCGGTTTGGAGCGGCATATGAGGCAACAGCGTAGCTCGATATGAGGCGATATAGGAGCAAAAGCGACGTCCCGCCCCGTTTTGCCATCGAGATATGAGGCGCACCAGTGGTTTTGCAATAAGCATGCTAGCGTGAAATCGGGGAAGCCCGCCCAAGAGTAAAACACCGCAGCCGTTGCGACCGCAGTGTTTTAGTGGTGCCGGCGACCGGGGTCGAACCGGTACGAGGTTGCCCTCACGGGATTTTAAGTCCCGGGCGTCTGCCAGTTCCGCCACGCCGGCACAAATAACGCGACCTCATTTCGTTCGATTAGAGCTGCGCTGAAATCTTCACTCATTCGGTCATGACCGAGCGAGCTCGGTCGCGACCTCATTTCGTTCGATTAGAGCTGCGCTGAAATCTTCACTCATTCGGTCATGACCGAGCGAGCTCGGGCGCGACCTCATTTCGTTCGATTAGAGCTGCGTTGAAATCTTCACTCATTCGGTCATGACCGAGCGAGCTCGGTCGCGACCTCATTTCGTTCGATTATATTATCTCGTATAGAATTTGTCAAGAAACAACGAAATCAACTACATAATCAAACGAATGCAACTACATAATCAAACGAATACCACTTGACAAAACGCAAAAATGCAGCTAATATAACATCATTCCGGCAAAACCACTCCCCCGCAGCACGAAAAACGCGAAAACATCAACACGGAGAAGTACCCAAGAGGCCGAAGGGGCTCCCCTGCTAAGGGAGTAGGCGTGTAAAAAGCGCGCGAGAGTTCAAATCTCTCCTTCTCCGCCATATTATAAAAAACCCGAACCCTGCCGTTCGCCGATAGTCCCGGTGGGCGCCGGGTTCGGGTTTGTTCGTTGGGTGGAGTGGTAATGCCCTCAGTTTTAGCGCACTAACCCACGTACAGAACAATGCGAATTGTACTCAACAGACAATATTCCCGTCATTGACGATACCCTTGACGAAAATGCTCCTGTTGCTTGTGTGATAGATTCCGGGGTATTCACAGGTAATCCTTTACTGTCTAAACTTATCGTTGCGGAGGAAGTTTTCGACCTAACTGAAAATACTACTACCGACCTCAATGGTCACGGAACAGGAACGGCTGGGATAATAGCCTCTGGAGATTTTGAGAACTTTGATAAAGAAAATCGCGTTTTCAAACCGTTTGTACGCATTTATAACGGAACGGATTGTCGCGAAGTTTTTTCAGATTTGGCAAGTGATTCAAAAATGCTTAGTGATAAAATACTAGCGCAATCCCAAAACCTCGCCCGTCAGCGTGATTTGCTACTGCCACGCCTGATGAGCGGGAAACTGGAGGTGAATTAGACAATGCATACGAAAACACAGCTAGAGCAAATAAAGAGTGAAATATCAAGGGATATCCAAGGCGCATTAGGTGACAATCTGCATAAAATCATCTTGTATGGCTCGTATGCGCGCGGAGATTACAATGAAGACTCGGATATTGACATCATGGTGCTTGCGGACATCGAAGAAGACAAGATGCATCTTTTCAGATCTATGGCAAATAAGGTGGCAAGCAGAATTAGCTTAGAACATGATGCTCTCGTGACAATTTCGGTAAGAAACAGCCCCTTGTTTTACAGCCGTATGAAAATACTGCCATTTTATCAGAACGTTATCAAAGAAGGGGTTGTGATCTATGGACACTGAAAAAGAATTATCGCAATACAGGATTAGCCAGGCAGCGCAGTGTCTAAAAGACGCGAAGATACTGATGCAAAATAGTGGATACAAAGGCGCAGCAAACAGAGCCTACTATTGTGCGTTTCACAGTATGAGAAGCCTATTGGCTTTGCATCGAATCGATTTCAAAACCCACAAGGGAGTTATATCATATTTCCGAGAGTATTATATAAAAACAAAGATATTCGATGTTAAATTATCAGATATACTATCCGATTTATTGCAAATACGCACAGATAGCGATTATGACGATCACTATGAAGTCACAAGAGATGAATTAGAGCAACGTATTGAAAGTGCCGAAACATTCTATAACGAAGTAAAGGCGTATTTGGAAAGGACGCCCGAAGATGCCTAACACCATCACCGAAGACATGACAGAAAAAACCGCAACTATGGTTTTGCCATGGTCGGTTGCGCTCTCATTGCTGCATCGTATGCGTTGTGGAGTGTTCCACTTGCTGCGGTTGTTGCAGCCGGGCTTGGCAATGGAGTGTTCCACATAGGCGGCGGTGTCGACGTCTTGAATATAAGCGAAAGCAAGGCGGGGGCTCTTGGAGTGTTTGTGATCGTAATCACATTTGTCCTGACGCGCCTGTCCAACAAACGTAAAAAGTAATATTAACGCGCGGCTCATCTCTCGCCAAGCCCATATATGCGCGCGGCGTTGCCATAAAAGAACCCCTCATGGTGCTTCCATGGAATAATATGTTTAAAAAGGCTAATGTAGCTACCAAAATTCGTCAAAGGCCAATCGGTGCCGAACATAAACTTATCGTAATTCTCGACATAATGTATCCAAGTCTTCAACTGCTCGACATAGCCGTGAAAGCCGCGCATATACGCATCGACATCGAAATTGCCCGCAATGAGCCCCGACAAATCCGCCGCCACATTATGGTTCTTCTCGAGCACGGCGGCAGCATCCATCAGCCACGGATTCCCAAAATGGCACATCACGAACTGCACCTTCGGGTAGGCGACCGCGACACGGTCCATCATCATGGGGTGCGCGTATTCCAGCAGCGCGCGGGCGTGCGCGGTGACGCCCATGTGCACCGCAACAGGCTTTGCATAACGCTGCGCCAGCTCATAGAACGGGGCATAGACCGGGTCGTCGAGATAAAAATGCGAATAGCCCGCATAAATCTTCAACCCGACGCATTGCTCCGACTGAAGATGAAGATCGGCCATTTCCACGGAATGGTCGATTTTGTCGTCGTCAAGCGCGTCATGGCCGATGCCCGCGCAATAGCTCAGGAAGTCGGGCGGGTAATTGATCCCGTCGGCCTCCATGCGCAGGTTGCTCATCACGATGGCGCGGCAAATGCCTTCCTTTGCGAAAGTATCGCGTAAATGCTTCTCAGTGTTCTCGTGCCCCGCCTGCTGCGCGAGCAGGTCAAAGTGCGGGTTGCTCTTTTGATAATGGATATGCGCGTCAATAATTTTCATAATGTGACCACTCGCTTTCTTTCATTCGTTCCTGATGGCCTCGAGCGCCGACAGCCTCATCGCGCGCTCCTGATGGCCTCGAGCGCCGACAGCCATATCACTCGTTCCTGATGGCCTCGAGCGCCGAAAGCCTCATCGCGCGAATCGACGGATAGAGCCCCGCAATAACAGCAATGCCGACAGACACCGACAGCGCAAGCAGCACCAGCCAAATCGGCACGACCGAAAGCGTCCCCCCCACCGACGGATCGATGTAGAACCCGAAAAACCTGTTTATGCTGTCCGGCGGCAAGTTATTGAGCACCGCCGAAGCCCCATAGCTCGCGGCCACGCCAATCACTCCACCGATCAGCCCAATTATAGCAGCCTCCAGCAGGAAGAGCAAGCAGATGTCCCCAAGGCGGCATCCGATCACCTTCATGATGCCGATTTCCTTCGTGCGCTCATAAATCGACATTATCATCGTATTCGCGATGTTGATCGCCGCGACGAGCAGCGCCACGGCGCCGATCGCGCCCATGATGAGCTGGATCACCGCCATCTGCTCGTTGGTGCTCTCGACCCACTCCATGTTGCTATAGCAGTCATAGCCGAGGTCCCGGATCTGCTGGACGACCTCGGCGACGCTGTTGCGGTCGTCCACCTTGACATATGCCTGTTCATACGTATCAAGCCTGTCCATCTGCGCCTGGTACATCGCCGCCTCGTCTTTGGACATACCCCGCATCAAATTCTTCAAATAATCCTTCTTATATTTAACGTATGTCTCCCTGTCCATCATGTTCATCCATGTATAGTTGCTCGCATCTTCCTGATATCCGACGACGTCCACGTCATAAAGCACGGCCCTCCTGCGCGTGGTCTCGCCATATTGCGGCTTTTCGCCATATCGGTCGTCGAACGTCAGCTTGATCACGTCGTTATATATATCGACATATGGTATGACATTGCCAAATTCATCGACGGGGCGCTTCGACCAATCGTAAGGATTCCGCGCCTTCATGTTCAAAAACTCCTGCCCCGCGTATGGATTCATGACCATCGCGAAATCGCCGTCGTTCTCATTGAGCATGCGCCCCTGCGAAGTTTTCAGGTTGAAATACTGCAGCTTTGAGGCATCGACGAGATATAAATAAAACCACGGGCTCACGTACTTCCCCGACACGAGCCGGACGGAATCGTTGCTGAGCGGCATCGCTGCGATGACATGGTCAAGCGCCTCGATGTTCTCGATCGCCTCGAAATACGGGTTCTTGTCGTTCTTGCTCCTTGACGATGGCGAGGACGCGGCCGACATCACGGAATACCCGCCGCCGCTGCTCACGTAAACCGTGCTGCTGTCGTTGCCGATGTTCCATAGGTAGACATTTATGGTCGTAAGGTCGCCCCAGCGCTCAATGCTCTTCATCATGCTCTCCTGGATTCCGATGCCGAGCGAGACCATGACGATAATAGCCATAGACCCTATGACCACTCCTACAATCGTCAATATGCTGCGCGCCATGCGCCTCGTGAAGTTCTTCATGGCGAGCAGCAGAATGTCCAGTTTACTCATCGTCCGCCAGCTCAACCTTCCTGCGCTTTGCCTTATTCACCAACACTACTGTCACGATGAGGCCCGCAACCACGACGACGCCGATGATGGTCCACATCAGCCACGGCGCAATCCATGCATCGCCCTCGCCGCCTCCTTCGCCTTCCATCCAGCCCTCTTCCCCCGGAAATCCCGGAAATCCGGGTTCTCCCGGAAATCCCGGCTCGGGATAATACGGCTCGTTGATATACGCGCTCAACGGATACCGCAGCTCCTGCTGCGTGCCCGACGAATCCTCATATTCCAATATGATGTCGCCGCTTATTTCGCCATATAATTGCGGCAAAATAGTGTCTTCAAAGTAATCCGACTGCCCCGGCCCGAACATGCCAATATAGTAATCGCCCTCCATCGCGTTCATCGGTCCGTCTATCCTGATGTTCATGTTATACAGGTACGACTTGCCCTTGTTTATGAACTGGAAATTCAAAAAGGCCATGCCGTTGCCCTCGTCATAAAAGTTCACGTTCGACACCTCGAGCCTCTGGGGCAGGTACACAGGAATGCTCAGCGACTCCGTGACGCTATATGGCGTGTCCTTCTCGTCCTCATAATCCAGGCTTATCGACACGGGATACGATTTTGTCTCGGCGTCCTGCTTCGGCATGAGAATTATGCCGATGTTCGTCGTCTGGCCGATAGGCAGCTCCGGGATGTAGAACGAGTTGACGCCTTCCACGGGGATGAAAATCCCATCCTTGTCGGACACCGTAACTTTCATATTTTTCACATTTTTGTTCGCGCTGGTGTTGAGCAAGGCCACGCTCAGCTCAAACGGGCTCCCGGCCACGACGCTGTCCACGGAAATGTCATGCCAGCTTATTATGACCCTGGGAACGCTTTTGTCGGTATCCTCATCGGGCTCTTTGTCGGGGTCCTTGACCTCAGGGCGGTTCACGAACACATAGACCTCCGTCTCCACGGAATACACTTGCGACCCGGGGTCGGCGGAATCATAATACTTTATCGTCGAAACGAGCGGATAATTTCCGTTCGGCAAGCCTTGCGAGACATAAAGCGCGATCGTGGTCGTAACGGCAGCTCCGGGCTCGATTTTCCCGAGACTCTTGTCGCCAAATTCGCCCGACAACGTGAACGAGGACGACGACAGCCCGCCAAAACCGACCGTGACGTCCATCGCGGGCGTGCTGCCCTTGTTTTGCACGGTCATCGTGACCTTGATCACGTTTGCGGACCCTGGGTTCGAAATATCCTGGCTGATGCCCGTGAGCTGCACGTTTGCGTTGCTTTGCGTGACTATCGGGCGAATAATGTTGATATACGCGATGTCGCTTATGCTCTCATACGTGCCGTCCGGCATTCGGTAGCGCACATCCACCCCCAAAGGATAGCTCCCGCTGTCTAAAGCGGATGCCACCCGCAACGTGTATGTCACTGAAGCCTTGCCGCCGGAGGCAATCGCGCCGAGCGACTTTGTGACGAGGCTCTCGTCGAGCGAAATCTCCGACCCCTTAAACCCCGATAGGCTGATCCGCGCATCGGACGTTTCGCCGTCTCCGATATTTGCAATCGCAAGCGTCAGCTTGATGATTCCATCGCTCCCGGGCGTGTTTTTGTCAACGGCCGCCTCAGTCATGCTCAAAAGCGGCTTCCCTGCCGTCTCGGGGGCGTTCGGGTTCTTCACGAAAACCTGTATGCTGCTGGTCTGCTCGAACGACGTCCCATAATTATTCGTCATCAAAATCGACAAAGTGACGAGATAATATCCCTCTTTGATATCGGGCAAAACCTCGACAGGTATCGTGACATCCTTCGTGTCGTTGACGCGCATCGTCCCGACGGTCGCCATATGCCCCTGAATCGACAATGGGCGGAAAATCGGATCGTTCGTCTCGACGATGGCGACGGTCATGTTGAATGCGTTATATTGCGATTTGTTCGCGAGCGAGAATTTCATGTCGCCCTTCTTGCCCGCTTCAAGGCTCGGGAGGCCGCCCGACAGCGTCAGGCGCGGCATCACGCCCGTGTCCGGCGGGTCGTATGGAATAGGGTCGGGCGTCGGTGCCTGTATCGTCTCTTTGACGAAGAACTGGTGCGTCGTCGATGCCGTTACTGCGGTGTATGTAAGTGGCGTTGAGGTTTCAACATTCGTCGGGTGGCTGATCACAAGCTCGAGGTTGTTCCCCCCGCCTTTATATACCAATATGACCGCGAAAGTCAGCGTGATCCTCCCTGCGGTAGCAGGTTCTCCTTCCAAGCTCGCTAAAGCTGAGGTCAAATATGGCTTCACGATGAGCGCTCCCGAATTGAACCCGAACGATGAGCCCGGCCCCATGGAAATCTCCAATGCTCTGAGCTGGCTGATCGTGAGGGTGGAATTCGCGTGGACGCCTTCTGATGGGTTTGTTCCCAGCGTCTCGTCATCGTAGGGGTCCGGCATTTCGAACGTCAGCGTGAACAGCGAGGTGCTTCCCGGGCTGGCGATGTTCGTCGGGCCGTTGGAACACTTCGTAAGCTCGATAATGCTCGCATATGACGGGCTTGCGGCCGCATAAGGCACCGTTACGGCGCCACCAAGCGCCAGCGAGATAATGATCATCATAACAATCGCGCGTTTCTTCATGTTGTCCTCCAAATTTATATCACTGTGGCTGCTCCGCCGCGGCATCCAGTATCTTATGCGTCATATGTGTCGGTTGCGTCGTTTGCGTCATATGCATCATTTGCGTCATATGCATCATTTGCGTCGGTTGCATCATATGCATCATATGCGTCGGTTGCGTCGGTTGCGTCGTTTGCGTCGGTTGCGTCGGTTGCGTCGGTTGCGTCGTGTGCGTCGTTTGCGTCGTGTGCGTCAAATATGTCATCTTCCAATTCGGAGGCATGGGCGCCATCGGATTCCAACGCGCCCTGCTCCGGCCAGGACTCCAGCGTGCTTTGTTCCGCCGCGTCGAAAGGCTCGCGCGCATCATCGCTCCATGCGCCCTGCTCCACCTCGCCGCTTATATTATTTTCAATTTTGGCGACACGCCCATCAAAAATATGCACGACGCGATCTGCATATTCCGCAATACGGCTATCGTGCGTGACTATAAGAAGCGTCTGCCCGTGCATGCGGGCACGCTCGATTATCAAGCTCATAACCTCAGCCGCAGTCTTGGAATCGAGATTCCCGGTCGGCTCGTCCGCCAAAATGATAGGTGCATCGCTGACGAAGGCGCGCGCAATGCCGATCCGCTGCTGCTGCCCGCCGCTCATCTGCGTCGGCTTGTGCTTTGCATGGGAGCGTAACCCGACCATGTCGAGCATCTCAAGCGCGGCCCTCCTGCGCCTCCTGCGCCCAACGCCCCGAAACATTAAAGGCAAGCTGACATTCTCGATGGCTGTCAGCGAAGGCAAAAGATTATACGCCTGGAACACGAAGCCCATCCTGCGCTGCCGGAATTTCGCCAGCCTGGTCTCGCCCATGGAACTAATGCTCTCGCCAAGCACGTCGATTTTGCCCCGCGTGGGCTTTTCGAGGCCGGCAATCATATTCAGCAACGTTGATTTGCCCGACCCCGAAGGGCCGAGCAGGCAGCAAATTTCACCTCGCCGTATCTCAAGATCGATGCGATCCAGAGCGACCACGCGCTCGGCTCCGATCACATAAACCTTTCGTAGGTTATCTATTTCGATAGCGTTGAATGCTTTGCTCAATCGCGTTCCTCCAAATTTTCAGATCGTAAACGAAAAACAGTTGCAGATTTCACGTAGAAATAGCTGGCGCGACGCGACGCTCGCTTCGTCATGTCGCGCTTGCGACGCGACGCTCGCTTAGTTCGACGACAAACAATAGACGGCACGACAAACGGAAATGTTCCATCGACGATGCCCGGCATTCGTGTCATTCCACCTTAAGCCTGTCAAGCTCCTCGACGCGCGCCCGAATTGCCTCGACCGGCGGATACTCGCACGACTCACCGACCTTCGCATCCGCCTGCACAAGCGCAATATATGTCGTCATTTCCTTTTTCCGTATGAGCTGCTTATATTTCTTCTGCTTGTTTATCAGCACCTCCAGCGTCTCGTCGACTGAATTCGTCTTGCGCAGCAGGCCCTCATAAAGCTCCTTGCACGTCAGGAACGGAATCAACGTGCCCGCAGCGGTCTCCTTTGGGTAGACATCATGCAGCAGCGCTTGCAAATTCTCGCGCTGCTTCTCTCCATATGGGAACGCCCATTTTTCATAATCTTCTTGTTCCTTGGCCTGCGTAGCCTTGCTCTTCCACGTGAAAAGGCTGAACTCCCCAAGCGCCATGTCGCACTCTCCTGCCCCCGGCCAAGCCGGAATTTATATTGAATATTATACCTAAGCGCTTCGAAACACTAACAAATAGCAAGATATTTACTACGCTTAGGTATTATCGCCGCGCGAAGCGCGGTGCGCCGGTGCGTAGGCTAAAATTCGCAGGCCGAATTCATTTCGGCCGTAAAGCGAATTAGCCGTAGCGCGCGGCGTCCGGGTTGTGGGGGTGGAACCCCCACGGTAGAATAGTATACCATGATTGTAACCAAACTGTATCTTGATTTACGAAAATTTCATAACTGCGCCTTACCCCTGCGCCATACAGCAATGCCATCATTTTTAACTAAGCTCAAGCGTTTGTCATTCTGGGGAAACCAAAGACCGAAGAAAATGACTCATTGCTTGCTGCAAAAAATCCTGGGAAGCCTGCTCCCCAAACGGCACAAAATCTCATTTGAAATAGTCCCCGACGCCCTCGCGAAATCCTCGCAGCGAATCACATCATTGCCATCGCGCCCGATGAGCGTCGCAACGTCGCCCGCCGCGACAAGGCCCACGCCAGCAAAATCACCCGCGACAAGGCTCGTGCCACCAACGGCACCGGCATCATCGCCGCCAACATCCGCTCCGGCGCCCGCGCCACTAACGTCGCCCGTCGCGACAAGCCCGATATCCGTGACATCCGCCATAAGCATGTCCATGCAAACCCTGCCGACGATAGGCGCCCGCACCCCGCGAATGATGACCTCGCCGCCGTTCCCCGACATATGCCTCGGCACGCCGTCGGCATAGCCAATGCAAATCGTCGCGAGCCGCGTCGGCCTCGAAGCGGTGAAAATTCTGCCATAACTGACGCTCTCCCCGCTGCCAATCTCCCGCACCTGCGCGACGATCGCCCTCAACGACAGCACGGGCACCAGCGGCAGCCTCACCGCAACATCCCCGTCATGGCTCTTCACGCCATAAAGCCCAATCCCCGAACGAATGTAGTCGCATTCGATTCCGGGATGGTTGAGCATGCCATAACTCGCCTGTATATGCAGCTTGCCCACGTCATAACCGCGACCTTTCAAGACATCCACAGTCTCATAAAACCTCTCGACTTGCCCGTTCGTAAACATGACATCGTCCGCAGCCAAGCTGTCCGCCGAAGCGAGATGAGTCCCAACGCCCTCCACCGATAAATTGGCGCACTTAAAAACGCTCTCGATTTCGGAAATATTCGCCGCGCCGATGCCCTCCCTGTGCATGCCCGTATCGATTGAGATATGGACGCGAATGGCATATCCTGCGGCATCAAGCGCCGCAGCGTGGGCCCCGTCAAATATCAATTGGACGAAATCATGTTCCTTCAGCAAGGCGGCGCTGCCGGGGTGCGTATAACCCAAAACAAATATCTCGCCAATAATCCCGCTCTTTCGCAAGCTGAGGCCCTCATCGACGGTCGCAACCGCAAACGTCGATACGCCCTCGTCTTGCAGCCGCGCCGCAACCGGCTCGGCGCCATGGCCATACGCATCCGCCTTGACGACAGCCATCAATTCGCAGCCACGCGGCAAACGTGACCTAACTAGCTCGGCATTTTTCGCCAGGGCATCGAGATCGATTTCGACCCATGCCCGCCTGTTGTTCCTCTCATGTTCGGAAATATCTGTAAAACTCATTCAGGATCAATGCTTGCGGCATTTGCTATGCCAAGCTCGATGAGCATGTCAACAAGCTCGGGATACTCAATGCCGACGCCTTTCATCATATTTGGGAAGCGGCTGTGCGAGGTGAATCCGGGAATCGTATTCGCCTCGTTGAATATTATCTCGTTTTTCGCGGAATAGAATATGTCCACCCTGGCATAGCCTCTGCAGCCGAGAATGCGGTATATCTCTTTTGCGGTCTCTTGCAGCATCCGCTCCGCAGCCTCGTCAATACGCGCGGGCATATGAATCTTCGACGTTTTTAATGTGTATTTTTCCTCATAATCAAAAAACCCATGAGCCAGCTCGATCTCATCGATGCGCCCCGTCATCAGTTCCATGTTGCCGACGACGGCGCAGCCCGTCTCGAACCCGTCGATGCTCTCTTCTATTATGACAGCATCGTCAAATTCCAACGCCAGCGCGACCGCGCCCGCAAGCTCCGATTCGTCCTCAACCATTGTAATCCCGAAGGATGAGCCCGCTTTGACAGGCTTGACAAACAAAGGAAATCCCAGATCGGCGGCGGCGGCGCTGATTTCTGCCGCGCTTGGCATTTGCTCGAAGCATACGGCCTTCGGCACCCGAATCCCCGCTTGCGACACGAGCTTATGCGCGCGGTCCTTGTCCATGCACAGCGCCGATGCCGCGGAGCCGCTGCCGACGACGGGAATCCCCGCCAGTTCGCACACCCCCTGCACGGTGCCGTCCTCGCCATATCTCCCATGCAGCACGGGAAACGCGGCGTCGATATGCTTGTGCATTGCGCTTCCATGTCTCACGACAGAGTGCCAGAAGCCGTTCATCTCGCGCTCATACGCGCTCATCGTATTCTCACTATCGCCCGGCGGTTTTTTGCCAACAATTAATGGAGAGCCACCTTCAATTAACTGCTGGCGCCTGTTCTCGCGCTCCAACATCCCATTTGCACCCAAATAAATATGTCCGTTGCCTTTCAGGTATAAATCGAAATCGTCAAATACCAAGAGCCCGCCGCCGCGCGACGGCGAAATTATCGCGGGCTGCAGCAGCTCCAGATTGAGATGCCACCTGTCATTTATCAGCCCTTCGGCATCGCCGTTATATTCATACCATTTGCCTTGCCTGGTTATGCCAATCAAAGTGACGTCATATTTGTCGCGGTCTATCGCGTTGATTATCGAATATGCCGATTTGAGCGACACGTCATATTCCGGCGAACGCCCTCCAAAGAGTACCGCAACTGTTTTCTTTTTCATATTCAACCTTTCCTCTCCTAATGGCTTGTATGGCCACTGCTGGTAGCAACTTGAATCATGCATAAAACGCTGCTGTTCATCAGGTTATTATACTTTCAGCAGCAGTCGCCTACTTCTGATGGTAGGCATCGGCCGCTGCCTCAATCTCGTCGGCAATATATCTGACGCATTGAGGAAAACCTTTGTAATATCTATGCAACGCGGCGCACTTGACGCAATTGCCATGATACCAGCAATCGGTCTTCGAGCAAGTACACGCAGTATTCTTAGGCACGCGCACGACGGCGTCCCAAATAGCCAGCGTCTTCCTCATCGTCTCCGGCGTCGACGCCTGCGTCAGCCTGGCCCGCGACTCATCGGGGTCGTCCGTCAGCTCGACGCCCTCAAATTCCGCGCCGGACGACTGCATTTTGGTATGCATGTCAAACCTGTCCTTTTGCGGCACGCCTTCCTGCATCTCTTCGGCGATGTCCCTGAAACAATTGGTAAGGCAATCGTAGTATCTGTGCAAAGCCATGCAGTTCCTGCAATTGCGGTTGTTTCTGCAACCAACGTTCGCGCAAGTGCAGTCCAGATTCGCGGGGACGGATACGACGGCGTTCCACTTTTCCCTCAGCTCAATCTGCTGCTCCTCCGTCATGTCCTCCCATTCGATCCCCGTCGTATTCATGCGCTTCAAATGCTCATCGACAACTCTGCTCATTATTGATCTCTCCTCATCACATAATCATTGGAAAAATGGATTATACCACATTCATTCACAGAATTCGACAAAAGATTTGTTAATAGCTAAGCCTGCGCCAAACGAACCAATGGAATATGTCTGCTCCACGCTAGTACCTGACGGATGCACAACACTAACAAAAAACAAGATGTTTTTCAATCCGTCAGGTACTAACACCGCGCGAAGCGCGGTGCGCAGCGTAGCTGCGTGAGGGACAAGCGAGTAGAGCGAACTTCCACCCCACGAAACCTTGTTTCGCGGGGACCCCGGAAGATTT
>WRMX01000004.1 GCA_009776905.1 Oscillospiraceae bacterium | reverse complement strand
TTGCGCTCGGCAGACGTTTTTTTGCTTCCTTATCGCTCAGATGCGCATCCATGCGCATATTCGCGCCGCTCCGCTTCCTTGCTACGCGGTCGGAAGCAAAATAAACGTCTACCTCACCGGGCGTGAATTGTAACTCGGTGTATGAATATGGAACGATTTGCAAGCAACATAATACGACGCAGGAAAGCAATCATTGCCCTCTTTGCCGCAATAGCCGCAATCTGCGCCCTTCTGTACTTCACAGTCCAAGTCAATTATGACATGACCGACTACCTGCCGCCGGACGCGCAATCGACGATAGCCCTCAAAATGCTTGACGCGGAATTCGCCGATGCAATACCAAACGCCATAGTGACAATCGACGGCATATCGCTGATGGAAGCCCGCGAAATGAAGCAAGAGCTGCAATCATGCGCGCACATCATCAGCGTCATATGGCTCGACGACATCGTAGATTTGACCCGGCCGATAGAAATGATGGACAAAACCATTGTCGAGGAATATTATATTGGCGAGACCGCTCGATATAGCGCCGTAATAGAAAAGGGCTTCGAGCGGGAAGCCATTCGACAGATCCGGACGCTCGTCGGCAGCGAGGGAACTGTCACGGGAGAAGCGGCCGACATCGAATTCATGCAATCGGCAGCGACAAGCGAAGTCTTGCAAGCGATGCTCATTCTTGTTCCTGTCATTGTGTTGATTCTGCTCCTTTCCACATCCTCGTGGATAGAGCCATTGCTCTTCCTTGCGGCGATCGGCATGTCAGTTCTCATTAACATGGGCACGAATGCGTTTTTGGGCAGCGTCAGCTTCGTCACAAACTCCGTTACGCCCATCCTTCAGCTTGCGGTATCGTTGGATTACGCAATTTTTCTCTTGCACAGCTTTAGCGAACACAGAGAGTCCGGCCTCGACGTGGACGATGCCATGCGCAAAGCGGTCAAGGACAGTTTTTCGACTGTTGCAGCCAGCGCATCAACGACGCTGTTTGGTTTCCTGGCTCTGGTGTTCATGGATTTTCGCATCGGAGCGGATTTGGGCCTGAATCTTGCGAAAGGCATTGTATTCAGCTTCATATCGGTAATCGTGTTCTTGCCCGCGCTAACGATATGCGCATATAAGGCGATCGACAAGACGCGGCACCGCGGGATCGTTCCAGCATTTGCCAATATTCATAACATGTTGCGCCGCGCGGCGATTCCTGTCGTGGCAATAGTCGCTGTTATAATAATACCCTGTTTCCTTGGCCAGTCGCGAACGGATTTTTTATATGGATACCTCAGCGCGGCACAGACACGCAGCTTCGATGCGGCAGCGCCGGAAGAAGACCCGACCACGATGGTGCTATTGGTGCCACGCGGGGATGCAGCGAGAGAGGAGCTATTATGCTCTGACATACTTGAGCTGCCATATGTCTTATCGGTCGCATCATATGTTAATACTGTCGGGTCCGGAATCCCCCCGGAATTCCTTGGCAGCGCGGTCTCGGGGCAGTTTTATTCTGAAAACCTTGCGCGCATCATAGTTTCCGTCGACGCGCCCACAGAGGGGGGCATTGCATTCGAGGCGGTGGAGCAGATTACCGCCGCCGCAGAAAGGCATTATCCCTTTGAGGCATACTCGGCAGGGCAAAGCGTGAACATATATGACATCAAAAACATTGTGCAAAAAGACAACCGCATAACGAACATAATCGCCATTGCGGCGATATTCATGGTCCTTGTCATTACTTTCAAGTCAGCGCTGCGCCCGTTGTTGCTCTTATTCACGATCGAGGCCGCCATATGGATCAATTTGTCCATACCGTTTTTTACGGGGACATCGATCAGCTACATAGGCTATCTCGTGTTAAACACGGTGCAGCTTGGCGCCACGGTCGACTATGCAATTTTATTGACAGTGGCATATACTCGCAACAAACGGAGCATGCCTTTAAGCGATGCCATTCACAAAGCGTTGGGGGACTCATTCCGTTCGATATTGGTGTCGGCGGCCATACTTGCTACTGCGGGCTTTACGCTGGCCTCCACATCGTCTATTCCGATAGTCAATGATATCGGGATGCTGCTCGGGAGGGGCACGCTGCTGTCGATGCTGATGGTGTTGGTATTCTTGCCGGCTGTATTAACCTTTTTTGATAGATTCAATAGAACGAACATTAAGCAATTAAGCAATTAAGCAATGAGCCACGGAGGTATTTCATCAATGAGAACAAAAAGCAGAATCATAACTGTTGCGCTGATTATCGCGCTCGCCGTAGGTTTGTGCACTACTTCGCTCCCCGCAGGCAGCGACAGCACGAATAGCGACAGGGCATATACTACCGGCGCGGGCACATCGCCCGCCTCAGTCAATTCGCTCCCGCGAAGCGGGTCTGCGGGGATGCCGCAAAAGGACGAGGTCGTCTATGCCCGCCTTGATAGCGCCGGAGAGGTGCAAAATATTTATGTCGTAAACCACTTCACATTCGAGGGAAGCGGAGCCTTTATCGATTATGGGGACTATACCGCAGTGGTTAATTTGACCGACTTGCAGCCGATTGCCATATCCGGCGGCGAAGCATCCGCGTGGACGGACAGTAAAGAGTTTTTCTATCAGGGCTACCTTGCCGGCAAGGATGTGCCTTGGATATATGACATCGGCTTCTCGCTCGATGGCGCGCGGACGCAGCCGGATGACCTCGCGGGAAAATCAGGCAAGATTGAGATTCGCATAAAAACAACTAAAAATGGAGCAATCGAGGAGACCTTCTATAATAATTACATGCAGCAGATCACGCTAACGCTGGATATGTATAAATGCAAGAACATAGTCGCACCCGATGCAACGGCTGCGAATGTAGGAAAAAACCGTATGCTTGTGTTCACCGTGCTGCCGGGAAGTGATGCTGACATTTCCGTTGTTTTTGATGCGGAAGATTTTGAAATGGCGGGGATTGAGGTGTCCGCAGTACCTTTCAACATGAATTTAAGCATGAACATGCTTGATGTCGATGACATGCTCGGCGATTTTGTCCAACTCACGGATGCAATCGAAACGTTGAACGCAGGCATCGGGCTGCTCCAAAGCAATGTCGCAATAATGGCCGAGGGCGCTACTGCCTTAAAAACAGGTTCCGCAGGCTTTGCCGATGGACTCATGCAACTGGGGGAGAACACTGGGGAATTGGCCGAGGCGTCCGCGCAGATGCAGGGCGCATTGGCTCAAATTTCCAGCGCGCTTGGATCGATAAACGGAACTGCGGAGGATTCGCCCATTTCGGAGCTGGCTTTGCTGCCGACAGGTCTCACGAGCCTCGCTGACGGGCTGGACCAGGTTTATGGCGGCATCCTTCAATTGCGGGAAGGATATGCGCAGGCCTATTTCGCGCTGGATGGGGCGCTCATGGGCATTCCTGACATCCAAATCAGCGAAGAGGGGCTGTATGGTTTATATGCAAAAGCGGACGAAGACGAGCGCCGGTTGCTGGGCGACCTAACGGACAGTTATGCCGCCGCCATGACTGTTAAAGCTACATATGCGCAGGTTAAGGCCGCGTTTGCCTCCGTGACGGTGACCCTTGATACGTTGGCGCCTTCAATTGGGACTATATCATCATCGTTGCGTGGCATCGCAACGCAGATAAACAGCGTTTTGTCCGGCAGCGATGGCAATGATTCAATTGGTCAGATACGCTTGTTGGCGGACAGCATTTCTCAGCTTTCAGGCTCATATCAGGTCTTCCATGAGGGGCTTGTCGCCTATTTGCAAGGCATAAGCGCCCTTTCGGATGGCTATGCCGGCATCGACAGCGGCATTGCGGGGTTGAGCAGCGGCACGACGGCGATGCTTGACGGCATAGCGGAGATCCATGATGGCACGTCCAGAATGGCGGATGAGTCTGCCGACATTCCGGAGTTGGTGCGCAGCGAAGTCGATAAACTGCTGGACGATTATAAGGGCGGCGATTTTGAGGCGGTTTCGTTCGCGTCCGGCAGGAATGATAACATCAATTTCGTGCAATTTGTGTTTGTGACGGAGGGGATTTCGAAACCGAAGGTCGATGTTGTTTACCAATCCGAGGAGAGACTGCTTAATTTTTGGGACCGCCTTTTGAACCTGTTCAGTTGATGGCTAGTGCTTAATATTAAGAAACCGACGCTGTATAAACGGTGTCGGTTTTTTTGCGTTTTATGTTGAAAGTTTAACCAAAATGCAGTAAAATAGATGCATCAATTAATTAATCCACCCGCAACATTATATCAGGAGGGCCGGCATGGAAGAAAAAAAGGCATGCATTTTTCTTATAGACGACAATATCGTCAACCTCAATACCGGAAAAAGCGCCTTACAACATAAATATACCGTCATCACGATACCCTCCGGCGAAAAGCTGTTCTTCGCTCTGGAGAAAGTCAGGCCTGATCTGATATTGCTCGATGTCGACATGCCCGGCATGAGCGGTTATGACGTCATGCGCGGGCTAAAGCTGAACACCGACACCGCAGACATCCCCGTGATCTTCCTTACCGGGAAAAACGAGGTGAAAGACGAGCTCCATGGGTTCACCCTTGGCGCCGTCGACTACATCACAAAACCCTTTTCACCGCCACTGCTGCTTAAAAGGGTCGAGCTTCATCTGGTTCTCAAAGCGCGCGAAGAGGAGCTGCGTGAATTCAGCGGCAACCTCCTTAAAATGGTCAATGAACGTACGAATGATATTTCAATTTTGCAAAACGCGATCATCATGTGGGCTGCGGAGGTCATTGAGTTCCGCGACGAGGAGACGGGCCAGCATGTCGAGCGCGTGCAAAAATACTTGGAGATTTTGCTTGGAGCGATGGCGGAATCCAGCATATATGCGGACGAGGTCGTTTCATGGGACATAGATGCGTTCTTGAAATCCGCGCTTTTACATGATGTTGGGAAGATTAAAATCCGCGATGACGTTCTCTTGAAGACATCCAGGCTATCTGATGAGGAGCTCGTCAACATGAAGCTGCACTCGCTTTATGGCAAGAGCTTGCTGGAGAGCCTGCAAGATAAGGTGCCTAACCAAACTTTTCTCGAATATGCGAAGGTTCTGGCGCATAGGCATCACGAACGCTGGGATGGCACGGGTTATCCCGATCGTTTGAAGGGCGAGGAGATTCCCCTGCAAGCGCGAATGATGGCCATAGCGGATGTTTATGATGCTCTTATTTCGGAACGTCCATATAAGAGGGCATATTCACATGAGGAGGCCATGGATATCATTGCCGAGGGACGCGGGACGCAATTCGACCCGATTCTTACGGATCTTTTCATCGAGCTTGGCCCGCTGATCAAAGACATCAGCCGAGCGCAAGGGCGTGAATACTAGCCGAGCTGGCATCCGAGTTGTATTATTAACAGAAGGAGTATTGTTCGATGCAATGTCTCCGCATTTTCATAGACTTTGGCAGCACCTTCACGAAGGTTGTTGCTTTTGATTTGGAAAAAGAAGAACTCATAGCGAGGGTGCAGGCCCCGTCCAGCGTGGATACCGACATTATGATCGGTCTGCGAGCGGCTTTGGACCTGCTGCGGGAGACAGTCGAAGTCCGCGATGATGACATAGGGCAGGCATTGGCTTGCAGCAGCGCGGCAGGCGGACTGCGAATGATTTGCATCGGCTTGGTTCCGGAATATACCACCGAAGCGGGGCGGCTGGCAGCTCTCGGCGCGGGGGCCAAAGTCGTGGGGACATACTCATATGAGCTTTCGCGCCGCGAGACTGAGGAGATAGCCGCGTCGAGGCCTGATATCGTCCTGCTCACGGGCGGGACGGACGGCGGCAATAAGACAAACATCATCCACAACGCGAGAATGCTGGCCTCGGTCGGCGATAGCGTTAAAAACATCATTGTCGCGGGTAACAAATCAGCCGAGGACGAGGTTTATGGCATCTTTGCCGAAGCGGGCAAGGATGTTTTGATTACGAAAAACGTCATGCCGGAATTTGGCGAGCTGGAGCTGGAACCAGTCAACGATAAGATCCGCGATGTCTTCATACGCCATATTACGGAAGCTAAGGGCATCGCAGGCGCAAGGAGGATGATCAGCGACGTCCTCATGCCGACGCCTTCCGCCGTGCTGGACGCGGCAAAGCTGATTTCTGACGGAGCGGAGAACGAGCCGGGATTGGGCGAGCTCTTGCTTGTTGATGTCGGCGGCGCGACTACCGATGTTTATTCCATTGCAACTGGCGCGCCGACGAATAATGCGGTCGCAATGATCGGGCTGCCGGAGCCATATGCGAAAAGGACCGTCGAGGGCGACATTGGCTTGTTTCATAATCTCGATACTCTCGCTGAATTGGCGGCAGGGGAATTTGCGGCTCACGGCGGCAGCGGCGCGGAGGTTCGAAACAGGATTCAATCTTTGCGCGATGTCAGGAGCGTGCCCATCGGCGAGGAACAGAAGCATGACCAATTGCTCCTGTCGCGCAAGGCTGTCAAGACCGCCGTGGACCGGCATGCGGGCAGGCTCGAGCGCAGGGTCACTCATAATGGAGAGATTTGGTTCCAGCGTGGCAAAGACTTGTCGAAGCTGGGCATTGTGCTGGGAGGAGGCGGGCCGTTGGCGTTTTCTTCCGACCCTCGCTTTGTTCTGGAAGGAGCGGTATTGGAGCGGGAGAATTCAGCCGTTTTGAAGCCGCGGGCTCCCGCATTTTTGCTCGATGAGAAATATATTCTATTTGCAGCCGGGTTGTTGGCAAAAAGCCAGCCTGTGAAAGCATTGAGGATTATGAAGAAATATCTGTCAAAAATATGATGATTGCCTTCACAAGCGCAATTGATGATACAATGGATTTACAAATGGTATAATCTTTATTTGTTGAAAATCACACATTTGTCGCATTGACAGACTTTCGTGCATAATGTATAATCCACTAATCACAGACTCCCGCCACGCCGTTGGGAGAGGTACCGAATTATAGCGAATACTGCGGAAGACATACATGATGGGTCGGCGGGGATTTCCCCGCAGAACAATATATGCATAAGGAGATAATAAAATGAGAAGAATGAAGATCATAGCGATGCTGCTTGTTCTTGTTATGGCCGTTGGCTTCATAGCAAGCTGCGACAAGCCAAAGGAAACGACAAACACATCTAACAACGACAACACCGCAAGCAACAACGACAACAGCGCGGGCGCGCCTGCAGACCCGACGGCCAGCTCGGGCAGCAGCGGCAGCACCGGCACCGGAGCCCTGCCGGGAGGCAAGAACATTTACGAAGACCCGATCAAGATTTCCGTTATCTCGATATCCACGGCCGGCATTGTCAACAGGATGTACCAAATGGCCCTTAACGACCAAGCCGTCAGATATCCGAATGTAATATTGGATTACAAGGATGCGGAGTATGACCCGAGCAAGCAAGTGACCCTCATCGAGGAAGCAATCACGCAGAAGTATGATTGCATCATCCTCGAGTGCATGGACCCCGTCGGAGTCAACGAAGCGATCGACAAGGCGGAGGCCGCCGGCATCCCCGTCATCTCCACGAATGCCGCCGAGCCGTTCACGGTCCATTCCCTGCACGTCGCCGGCGCTGACTATTCTTCCGGTTGGAAGGGCGGCGAAGAACTCGTTAAGCTGGCGGGCAACGAAGGCACAGCCGTCGTCTTGGACTGCCCCGCGTCTTTCAAGCCGGGCGCCAGGATGGGCACAGGCTTCGAAGACTACATCACTCAAAACACCAACATCAGGCTCATCGAGCAAATCCCCATTGAGAACTGGGATGCTGCCGTTGCGCAGACTTCCATGCGCGACGTTCTGACAAAGTACGGCCCCGGCGAGATTACGATGGTCTATTGCTCTTCCGGCGATATCGCCAACGGCGCGATGAACGCTATCGACGCTGCGGGCAGAGCGGATGAAGGCATCCTCATCTGGGGATTCATGGGTTATCCGATGGAGCTTGAAGCCATCAGGGACGGCAGAATGGCCGGCACGATGTTCTCAGACACATACACCCAATATGCAGCCCTCTTCTACATCGCGCTGAACCATATTGCCACCGGCCTCACGTCCATCACGGGCGGATACACCGCGACGCCCGCGATCGAGCAGCCGATGTTCCCCGTGACGAAAGACAATGTCGATGATGTCATGGCGTTCTCCGGATGGTATATGACGAAGTCAATGAACGGAAAGTAGCATTTATCGCGACATAATTTTGCGCGCACGATACGGCCCTCAGCCTTATCGTGCGCGTGGCGTATTTATCCAACGAAGCGAGTGGCGCACCGCGCTAGCGCGGCATGACCGAGCGAGCGGCGGCATTAAAGGGTGAAAGCCTCTTTGGTGTAGAGCATTGCAGGAGCCGCATAGCGCTTGCGTGTTGCATATATTACATAAGGAATGGTGATAAAATGGCCAGTAAGACCATTCGCAGAATGATATCCATAGGATTGCTGCTTATCATGGTCATCATTTTTTCTATCTCATCAGACGTCTTTCTCAATTTCGGGAACATTGCGAATCTGCTGAAAGACTCCGCATATCTGGGCCTCATCGCCATAGGCATGGCATTTGTCATTATTGGCGGAGGGGTCGATCTGTCCGCAGGCGGAATGGCCTGCCTGGTAGGGATATTGTGCGTGAGGATGTCAACGATGGGGCTCAATGGATTTCTCATCGTGCTGGCGGGAGTGATCCTCGGCATGCTCTGCGGGTTTATAAACGCATTGTTCGTCACGAGGGTCAAGCTGACCGAATTCGTCGCGACATTGGCATTGGGGTTCGTATACTCCGGGTTGACATTGATATTCGCGTTCAGAGACGACCGCGGGACGATAACTTCCGTCGCGATACCAAAGTGGAGCAGCTTGCGGGCTTTTGCAGGCAATGTCGGCGGCATCTTCTATATAACAATCGTATGGATCGTCGTAGCGGTCATCGCCTATATAGTTTTGACAAGGACGACATTCGGCCTCCATACATACTCGATCGGATCGCATGCGAAATCGGCTCAAATGTCAGGGGTCAACAATGACAGGATAAAGATGCTTGGCTATATCATCTGCGGGGCATGCGTGGGGCTCGCGGTCGTGTTGCAAGCATCGCTTCTGGGGTCTTCGCCGCTGAACATCGGCTCCGGATATGAGTTCCAGGCGATAGCGGCATGCGTCGTCGGCGGAGTCGTATTGGGCGGAGGCAAGGGCGACCCGATAAGCGCGCTTGTCGGCGCGTTGTTCTTCAAAACGTTGATGAACGGCCTGTATAAATTCGGCCTGGCAACATCGTGGGAATATATCCTCCAAGGCGGGATCATAGTGGTCGCCACTGTCTTCGACGCGGTGTTCAACAGAGCGACAAGCAAACGCCTGTTGGCGCGCGCGCAATGACGGGGGGTGAGCTTTGATGGAAGATAGAACAGATAAAACTTATGAAGGTGCCGGCGGAGCGGAAAATGGCAATCAGAACGATACCGTGAACACAGAAGCGAACGATGGCGTCTTTCTCGAAGCGAAAGGCATATACAAGCAGTTCAGCGGCGTCACAGTATTGGAGGATGCTGATTTCAGCGTCAATTGCGGTGAAGTCCACGCTTTGATGGGCGAGAACGGCGCGGGCAAGTCGACGCTAATTAAAATCATCACGGGAGTCTACACAAAGGATGCGGGTGAGCTATATGTCGAGGGGAAGTCTGTGGAGATACACAACCGCCAAGACGCGCGCAATTTGGGTATTCAAGTCATATACCAGGAGTTGAGCCTTATCCCGGCGCTGACTGTGACCGAAAACATTTTCCTTGGAGCGGAAACGGCGAAGCACGGCTGGATGGATAAAAAAGCGATGAGAGAGCGCGTGCAATCGTTGATCGAGCATTACGGATTCGACCTCGACCCGGACGCCGTTGTCGATACGATGGGCATGGCAAAGCGGCAGATGGCGGAGATACTCAAAGCGTTGGCTTTCAAGGCAAAGCTCATCATCATGGACGAACCGACGTCCTCGCTTTCCGCCGCAGAATCCGAAAAGCTATTTGAAACAATCGATGGCCTGCGGAACAGAGGCGCGGGCATACTCTACATTTCGCACAGGCTTGATGAGGTATATAGGCTGTCGGACCGCCTGACCGTCATGCGCGACGGGAAAATCGTCGGCGTTTTGAAAAAAGGTGAGATCGACCCGCATACCGTAACCACAATGATGATTGGGCGCGATGTCGCGGGCGATGAAGACAAAGGCGCTACAAAGAGGTATGAGGACCATTGGTTGGAAGTCAAGAATCTTTCATATAGCCATATGCTGAAGGATGTCAACTTCACGGCATACGGTGGCGAAATACTTGGCATCGGGGGGCTTGTCGGTTCCGGCAGAACAGAGCTCATACGATGCATATATGGCGCAGCAAAGCGGAGCGGGGGAACCATAATGCTGGATGGGAAACCCGTGAGCCGGTCAATCAGGAGAAATATCCGCAATGGGTTTGGGTATGTTCCGGAAGACAGGCACGCAGAAGGGCTCGTGCCATTGTTGAATGTGGAAAAAAACATAACTATAGCTAGTTACGACAAGCTATCTTCCGCTAGCTTGGTCAACAGGAGAAAGGAAATTGCATGGGCAGACAAGGCAATCAAGGATTATGATATCCGCCCGCCCATGAGAACTCTCGCTGCAGGGAGTTTGTCCGGCGGAAACCAGCAAAAAACGATCCTTGGCAGATGGCTGTCGAGGGATCTTCGGTTGTTGCTGCTCGATGAACCGACAGTCGGCGTCGATGTTGGGGTCAAGATGGATTTATATAGATTGCTCCGCGAATTTGCAGACAATGGCGCGATCGTCGTCATGGTGTCTTCTGACTTAGCTGAGCTTGTGTATCTATCGGACAGGGTGCTCGTCATGCGTGACGGGAGATTCTTCGAGGAGTTTACGCGCGGCAACATCACGCAAGAATCATTGCTGCTTGCAGCATCGGGAGTTCATACGGAGGAGGGGATGTCGTTATGATGAAAAAAGCAATCAGAGCCATTGGCAGCGCATGGGGGCAGCGAATCACCCTCTTGGTGCTCATATGTATCGTTATGGCGATAGCAGAGCCGGTGTTTTTCAAACTCGATAATTATAAAAGCATATTGTTGGCAATTGCCGTCAACGGTGTCATGGTTTGCGGCATGCTGTTCACGGTGCTCGTCGGCGGGATGGATTTGTCCGTTGGAGCAATGGCAGGGATTTCCGCTTCCATCGCATACAGAATCGCGGAATCGTCTGGATTTACGACATCAGGTTTTCTATCGGGCTGCGCGTTGGCATTGGCGCTGTGCCTCGTGGCAGGCGCGGTAAGCGGGCTGCTCGTTACGCGCTTTGCCCTGCCTGCATTTGTCGTGACGCTGGCGATGAAGTATATCGTATATGGCAGCATATATCTTGTCACGCAGGGCTTTTTTGTTCTGCCTCCGGCCCATGGGCTTTCGTACCAGGTCGGCAACCAAATCGTCTTTTCAATCCCCGTCGGGGGCGGCAATAAGCTCAACATCCCAATGCCGGTGATCATTCTCATCATCGTTGTCGCGATTTGCGCGTTCGTGCTGGTGAAAACAACATATGGGCGTAAATTATATGCTATTGGCGGAAATAAGAACGTCGCCAATCTAGTCGGCATAAAGTCAAATGCGAATATTGTAGGCGCGTTCATGATCTCCGGCGTGCTTGCGGGTATTGCCGGAATAATGCTTGCATCGATGAACGGGCAAGCAGGGCAGACGACGGCGCTCAATTATGAGGGCAATGTGCTGATGGCGATGGTCGTTGGAGGAGTCAACCTCGCAGGCGGCGAGGGCGGCGTCGCGGGAGCGATCTTCGGCGCGCTATTCGTTGGAATCATTAACAACGTGATGGTGCTGCTCAGCGTCGAAGCGACAATCCAGACTTTCGTTCGCGGGATAGTGATCCTCGCGGCAATGACGCTCAATATGTATGCAAGGCGCGGATCTACGGGCGCAATGAAAATTAAGATTGCGAAAGCCGACAAGGCCGCGTAAGGAGGAAAATCATGGGTGTATTGAAATACGAGAAACTGTTCGAGCCAATCCGGCTAGGGCGGACGCTATTCCGCAACAGGATATTCTCATCTCCGCAAGACATATACAGGCTGACGTCGGAAAACTTCCTCGACGATAATGCGACGATGTTTTATGAAGTCAAAGCCCTTGGCGGATTTGCGTCTGTCTGCATCGGCGACATGATGGTCGATACCCGCGCCGGGCACAGCCATCCGTTTCAACTGCGCGGCGATGATGTAAAAGGACGCGGCAGCTTCACGCGCACATCGGAAGCCATCAAGCGGCACGGAGCCGTCGCTGCCGTCGAGCTTAACCATGCCGGCAAAAATGGCAATGTCATGGCCGCGAACGAAGGCTTCATATATGGTCTCATCGACGAAGTGCGTCCTGATGGCGTTGAAATCAGAGCCATGGACGAAGAATGGATCGAGCGGCTGATAAAATGCCACGCCGATGCAGCGCTATTCGCAAAGCAATGCGGCTTTGGGATGATCACTCTCCATGGCGGCCATGGCTGGCTGTTGGCACAGTTCATGTCGCCACGTGACAATAAGAGGACTGACAGATGGGGAGGCTCCATAGAGAACAGGATGCGCTTTCCTCTTGCGGTCATCGAAGCTGTCAGGCGGGCAGTCGGCCCGGACATGCCCATTGAGATCCGCATCAGCGGCTCTGAGTGCTTGGACGACGGATACGACATCGATGAGGGGGTCAGGATCGCAAAAGCTCTCGACGGCAAGGTAGACCTGATCCATGTTTCTGCGGGGCATCATGAAGTCGAAAGCGCGAGCATGATCACGCATCCGACTATGTTCCTGCCGGACGGAGTGAACGTGAAATACGCCGCCGAGATTAAAAAGCACGTAACGACGCCGGTCGCCACCGTCGGAGCGCTGACAGACCCTGCGATGATGGAAGAAATCATCCTCTCAGGAAAAGCGGATGTCGTGCAGCTCGGCCGGCAGACGCTCGCCGATCCGTATTTGCCGTTGAAGGCTCGTCTCGGGCATGAGGAAGACATTGACAAATGCCTGCGCTGCATGACATGCTTCTCGCGCAGCACGGCAAGCGGCATCTTCTATTGCGCGATCAACCCTGTCATCGGGCATGAATCCGACGTGATATTCGGAACGCCTCCGCGAAAGCCGCGGAGGGTCCTTGTCGTCGGGGGCGGGGTCGGCGGCATGCAGGCTGCGCTGACAGCTTCCGAAAGAGGCCATGAGGTCATATTGTGCGAGAAGACGGGCGAACTCGGGGGCACGTTGCGATGCGAGCGAAATGTTCCGTTCAAAGCAAAACTGGGCGAATATCTCGACAGGCAGGCCTTGAGGATATCAAAGAATGCTATTGAAGTTCGCTTAAATACTGAGGTAACTCCCAAACTTGCGATGTCGCTGCGGCCTGATGTCATCATCGCAGCGCTCGGAGCCAGGCCTGTTGTGCCCGGCATACCCGGGATCGAGCATGCTCTAATGGCGGAGGACGTTTATCTCGACCCCACGCTGGCGGGCGACCGCGTTGCGATAATCGGCGGAGGGCTTGTGGGGCTGGAACTCGGCGTGTTTTTAGCGGGGCTCGGGAGGACGGTCAATGTGGTCGAAATGCTTCCCACGACGTTGGCATCAACGGGGGACGTCGAAACGTCTGAGATGATAAGCAATCCGGGTTTGCTGGAGGCGGGGGCGAACATCGTGCAAGGCGTTGCATTGTCCGAAGAACTGAAAAAGCTGCCCAAGCTCGCAATCTCAGTATCGACCAAGGCATTGGAAATCACCACGGAGGGGCTCGCTGTCGAGGACAGGAATGGCAAGCTATTCATCGATGCGGACACGGTCGTTTGCGCCGTCGGGCAGCGGCCATTGATGGAGGAGGCTGCTGCACTGTATGATTGCGCGCCGGAGTTTTATCAGATCGGTGACTGCTTGTCGCCAAAGGATGTCGTGACTGCAACGCAAACGGCTTACCAGATAGCGCGCGACATCGGGCGGTATTAATGATTGGCAGATTTCACGCCCTTACCTCACCGGGTTTGTATTGTAAACGGAACCTCCCACGATTATTGTCGTGGGAGGTTCGTGTAATGGACAAATAACGCCGGTGCTACATGCTTTGCTCCGTGCGCATGATGAAGTCGTTTTGAACTTCCTGCGACAGAGTGACGAAGTATGTGGAGAACCCTGCGATGCGGACGATCAGGTCCTTGTTCTCCAGCGGTTCCTTTTGCGCCTCGCGGAGCTTTTCAGTACCCACGACATTGAACTGCACTTGCATGCCGCCGAGCTCGAAATATGTGGCGATAAGCTCTCTGAGCTTCATCGCGCCCGCTTCGCCCATGACGGCCGTCGGAGAGAAACGGATATTGAGCTGGTCGCCGTTGGCAAGCTTGGAATGCGGGAGCTTGGCGGCGCTGCGGAGATATGCCGTCGGCCCGTTTTTATCGAAGCCCTGGCGCGGAGAAATGGCATCAGCTATGGGATCGCCGGCCTTTCTGCCATCAGGCGTCGCGCCGATCATCTTGCCGAACATGATGTGCGAAGTCATCGTAAACGTACCGCCGCAGTATCTTCCGCGCGGGCCGTGAAGCGAGCCAATCTTGTCTGCGAATTTCTCGAGCGCCCATGACGCGAGCTCATCGACTTCCTCAATGTCGTTGCCATAATGCGGAACTTCATTGATGACTTGCTGGCGGAGGTCCTCATAACCGACCCAGTCGGCTTGCAGGGCATCATAGAGGGTGCGCAACGAAATGGTTTTGTCGTCGAAGCAAAGCTTTTTGATTGCCATGAGGCTGTCGCCGACGTTGGACGTCCCGCATGCGGTAAGGCCGGTCCTGTTGTATTTAGCTCCGCCCTCTGTCACATCCTTGCCGGATTCCATGCAGCCTTCCATCATCGATGATGCGACGATGCATGGGAAATATTGCGAATATGCAAGCTCATACATAGAGGTATATGAAACAGTCCAATTCATGCAATAGTCGACGAGCTTCTCAAAGGACTCTTTCAACTGCTCGAAGCTCTCGTATTCATAGAATTTCGGCAAAGGCATGGCGGTTTTGCCGGAGCGCGGGGAGACTCCGCCGTTGATGATGAGCGAAATGACCTCCATCATGTCCCAAATTGAATTGCCGCCGTCGTTGCCGGAAGCGGACCATTCGTTGCCGGTCCCGCCGGGCTCGACGCAGCCGACAATGCTGTAATCTGCAGCATCCTCGTGGGTGAACCCCCAGCTCATCATGGAAGGAATGACGATAGAGTCGTTGACGAGCTGCGGCATACCGCCGCATAGCTTGCTGCATTCGATGCCGAGGCGCCATATATCCTCGGGAGTGCCGGGATGTATGCGCAAAGCGACGGTCGGATCAGGCACCTTCATTCTGCCGTATGCCTGCAGCATGAGGCTAGTGACCGTGTTGCAGTCGTCATCGCCGTTCGCTTTAGACCCGCCGATCGTCAGGACGATGCCGCCGGTGGCTGTCATGCCGGAATATATAGCCATATATGCGTTCATCCCGTTTTCGTTGAGCTCGATGACGCGCTTGTTGTTGAGCATCATGCCGTGGACGATCATGATGTCGCAAATGCGGAGCAAGAACGCATCGGTATATTCCTGCGCTTGCTCGATGGTGATTGTCCCCTCTTTAAGCTCCTTTTGGAGCAGATGGTCGACATATTTATCGACGCGGCCCATTGACTGGCCATGCTGCTGGCAATCCGCAACGAGCAGAAGCTGATAAAGGATGATGACCTGCAGGCCTTCCCAATATGTCCGGGCAGGCTTGTCCATGATCCACTCGAGGGAATCAGCCATGCGGAGCAGCTCCGCTTTACGCTCGGCATCGGATGTTTTGGCAGCCTTTGCGCGGCAGGACGCAGCGTAGTTTTGCGCCAGCAATATGGCGGCATCGCAAACACGCACCATTGAATGATAGAAAATATGCTTTTTGGCCCAGTCCCCGAAAACTTGGCCTTTGTGCTCCTCGATTTTTGCCAATGCCTGGCGCCGGACCTCGCCAAAACCCGTGTTGACAGCTTTGTTGAAGTTAGCGACATAGTGGCCTTGGATCATGCCGTTGATCCTGATCTTGCCGTCGCGATCGGCGAAATAGTTCATGCAGGGGCCGGTCCCGAAAGCGGGATAGTAGTCCTCAGTGATTGCGCCTTCAAACATTTTGCTGATGCTGATGTCTTTCCAGACCTCGTACGCATCGGCGAGGATTTGCCGTTGCTCGTCGCTCATGCGGATGGCGCCCTCGGACTGCCATGCTTTTTTGAATGTTTCTTCGTCGATGATGCCGAGAATCCATTCGGGGCTGTTGTCGACATAGACGCCGAGGCTCCGTTCGTCAGGGCCGGGCGTGCCGACAATGATGTCATCATCAAAAACATTAGCCTCGTGGTTTTGCGCCCAATACAGCACCGCGCCTGAACGCTTAAGGAGCGGGAACTCGTTTGGATGGGCCTTGTAGTACTCCGTATATAGTTTTGTGCGCTCGGTGTTGATCGTGATGAGCTTGCCTTGGGTGAATGCATCGCGCTTTTCGCGCATCCGCGCTATCCTTTCGCTGACAGGCGCGAATTCAAATACTTCAGCCATTTAATAACCTCCTTCAAGTGAATCGTCGTTGAACACCCAATCGCGGGTGCTTGTGACGATGTGAGAGCCGTCGTTAATGCGGCAGACTGTTTGCGTAATGCCAGCATTGATGATCTGCCTGCGGCACATGAGACAGGGGGTGGTGTCGTTTAATATTTGCCCTGTCTTTGCGTCGCGACCCGCAAGATAAAGAGTCGCGCCTATCATGTCTCTGCGAGCTGCTGATATGATCGCGTTCGTCTCAGCATGCACGCTCCTGCACAGTTCGTAGCGTTCTCCGTGCGGAACATCCATGGAGTCTCTTGTGCATTTGCCGAGGTCGATGCAATTGCGCCTGCCTCGGGGCGCGCCGTTGTAGCCTGTCGCGATGATTTCGTCGTTGAGGACGATGATCGCTCCATATTGGCGGCGCAGGCAGGTGGATCTGTTCAGCACTGTTTCGGCGATGTCCAGGTAGTAGTTGTCTTTATCTTTGCGGTTTTCCATTTAAGTCTTGCCCTCCTAGATAATTTGTACTGCTTGCATTATATATGATTATTTTTCTTTTTTCAAGCCTTGACATTCGTAATAAAGTGATGTTTAATGAATATATCTTTTTTGGAGAGGGAGTGAACGTATGGACGATTACCCACGAAGTAGAAAGTTTGGCTTGCTGCCATCGGTCTTTGCATTTGCGATAATCTCTTGGGTGGATGTCATGCGTTTCACGCATCGTCTGAGCTGACGCTTTGGCTTCCCCTTGTTTGATTGTCGCGCCTCAGTGTTACATTTCCGGTACGCTTGAGGGCGCTTTTTTCATGCAAACACTAAATACGAGGGGGTGTAATAAATGCGTATCACCATTGATGTGACCCCGCGCGATTTCGCCGCTCTAAAGGAATCTATAAAGAATTCCAATCCGGTCGACATTGCGGAGGGACTGGAAGAACTTGACGACCAGCAGGCTGTCAAATACTTCCGAATGTTGCCAAAAGATACTGCTGCGGAGGTTTTTGCATATTTATCAAGCGGCATGCAGCAAAACATCGTCGATGCCATCAAAGATTTCGAAATCAGCCATATTATCGACGAGCTGTTTGTCGACGACGCTGTTGATTTCATCGAAGAGATGCCTGCCGGAGTCGTAAAAAGGGTCCTAAGCAACCTTCCGGCAGACAAACGCGATATCATCAATAACTTTCTCAAATACCCGGAAGGCAGCGCAGGCAGCATTATGACGATCGAATATGTCGATTTAAAGGAGCACTTGACCGTCGCGGAGGCCTTTGATCGTATCCGGCGCGACGGCGTCGACAAGGAGACTATTTATACATGCTATGTCATCGATACCGCGAGGAGGCTGCTCGGAGCGGTTTCGGTCAAGACGCTGCTTTTGTCGTCATTGAACGATAGAATCGGCGATATTATGGACCGCGACATTATTTTTGCTTCCACAAGCGAAGACAAAGAGGGCATTACGAACGACTTCAGAAAATACGGCTTGCTGGCTATGCCCGTTGTGGACAATGAAAACAGATTGGTCGGAATTGTCACCGTCGACGATGTGTTGGAGGTCCAGGAAGAAGAGGCCACTGAGGACTTCGAGATCATGGCCGCCATGTCACCGTCCGACGAGCCGTATATGAAGACGAGCATCTGGAAGCTTTCCAAAAACAGGATACTTTGGCTCATGCTCCTGATGTTGACCGCTACGATCACAGGTTCGATAATCGGCGGTTTTGAAGATGCGCTTGCTGTCATGCCCGTGCTTGTCACATTCATCCCGATGCTCATGGACACCGGCGGCAACGCAGGGTCGCAGAGCTCGACCCTCGTTATCCGCGGCATCGCGCTGGAGGAGATAGAGACTTCCGACATCCTAAAAGTATGGTGGAAGGAACTGCGCGTGTCCGTCATATGCGGCGGGGCGTTGGCAATTGTCAATTTTGGCAGAATTCTTATCATGAACAGGAGCGCATCCATTGGGTTCAGCGTGTCGCTGGCGCTCTTGGTTACGGTTGTTTTGTCTAAGTCCGTTGGTTGCCTGCTCCCGTTGTTTGCCAGAAAGTGCAAGCTCGATCCTGCCGTCATGGCAGCGCCGGTCATAACGACGATCGTGGATGCCGGTGCCTTGCTTGTGTTCTTCGGTATTGCAAAAGCTGTTTTCCATATCTAGCGCTCATTGCATAAGCGTGAAGTAGCATTTTCGTGAAGCAGCATTAGCGAGGAGGTTGGGAGATAGTGCCACGTGTAAAACATGACAAAACCTATCTCTTTGAGACCGCGAACGTGAGGCGAGCAGTCGTGAGCCTTGCTTTTCCCGCTGTTATCAGCCAGATTATTTCGCTTGTATATAATATGGCGGACACTTTTTTCGTCGGGCAGCTCGGAGATCCGAGCCAGGTCGCTGCGGTGTCTCTTGTTGCGCCATTGATGCTTGCTCTCACTGCTCTCGCCAATTTATTCGGCATCGGAGCGGCGAGCGTTGCGGCAAGGCATATTGGCGCTAAAGATCGCGATTCCGCACGGAAGGCCACCGCTTTCGGGCTGTATTCATCGTTGATCGTCGCCGCTGTCCTTTCGATACTGACACTGCTCTTCGGTGGGTTTTTTCTCAATATACTGGGTTCTGCCGACGATACGAGGAAGTATGCGGGGGACTATTTATTCTGGGTGGTAAGCCTTGGCGCCGTGCCGTCATTGCTGTCGATGGTCCTGTCGCATTTTATCCGCACCGACGGTGCGGCGAAGACCGCCGGTTTCGGTCTGTCAATGGGGGGGCTTTTGAACCTTGTGCTCGACCCCCTCTTTATATTTGATTTCGGGCTTGGGATGGGGGTTGCAGGAGCTGCTCTTGCGACATTCATCTCCAATATGTTCACGCTTATATACTTTTTGCGATATTTCTATATTAANAGGAGCGATACGTCGATCGGGCTGCATCCGCGTTTGTATTCCATCAAGCGTAGTGTTTCATTTGAGGTAATTGTCATCGGGCTGCCGGGCATGCTGCAGACTTTGCTGGCTTCTGTTTCCAATGCAGCGTTGAACCAGCTCGCCAAAGGATATGGCGCGCAGGTCGTCGCTGCTCTCGGCATTGTAAAAAAGATAGATACGATCCCAATGAGCGTCACTATTGGCATTGCACAGGGGACTATGCCAATGCTCGGATACAATTATGCTGCGAAGGATAGCCGGAGGGTGAGCGAAGCGGCGAAGTTTGCGCTGGCATTGGCAATCGCTTTTTCATTGGTGTGCGTGGCTGTCTTTGTGGCGCTTGCACCGGTGTTGGTCAGGTTGTTTATCCAAGAGCCTGACACCGTGTCGCATGGGGTGTTTTTCCTGCGCGTAATGTGCGTTTCTACGCCGCTGATGGCGGTGGGGTTCCATATGATCACGCTGTTTCAGGCAGTGGGCCAGAGCCGCCCCGCATTGGTGTTGTCCGTGTTGCGTAAAGGCCTGGTTGATATTCCGTTGATGTTTGTCTTCAATTACGCCGTTCCTTTGACCGGGCTCGCTTTCGTGCAGCCTTCCGCCGAATTTGTCGCCATGGCTGTCGCGGTGGCGTTCTTTTTGCGTTTTTCGCAAAAGTCCCGATACGAGCATCAGCATGCGGATATTGAATAATCATGGATATTACCTAAGCGGCTCGCAACACCAACAAATAACAAGGGATAAGGAGGATTATAATGGAAAAATTCGACATTAAGGCGGACAGGCGCGTGTTTAAGGGCGCGAGCCTTATGGGGCCGCGCCCAAGCGGAGCGCCAACGGTCATAGAAGCAAGCAAAGAAGGTAAGATCACTCGCATTCGCCCTATGCACTATCGCGACTTTATTGATTGGGACAGTAAGGCATCCTGGCAGATAGAGGCAAGAGGGAAAACATTGGTGCCGCCCGATCGTACGCTGCCGGGTTGCTATTATATTTCATATAAAAAGCGTGTGTATTCGGAAAACCGTGTGCGCTACCCGCTCAGGAGGGTCGATTGGGACCCAAAAGGCGAGCGCAACCCGCAAAACAGGGGGAAATCGCCATATGTGCGTATCTCATGGGATGAGGCGGCACAGCTCGTCGCGGACGAGTTGCTGCGCGTCAGGGATACATATGGGATGTCGGCGGTGCTCTCTGAGGCTGATATGCATGGGGAAGGCAAGCATGTCGCTCCCAGCCACGGCTGCATGAACAGGTTGTTGGCGATGCTGGGTGGATACACGGTCCAGATGCGCAATATGGACAGTTGGGAAGGTTATGCTTGGGGATCAAAGAATGTCTGGGGGGGAGAGCCTGTCGGGCAAGTCACTCCTTCGGGGAATATGTGGCCCGATATAGCCAAGAACGCGGAGCTGCTGCTATTTTGGGCTGCAGACCCGGAAACGACTTCCGTCGGTTTCGATGGTTATATGGCAAGCCGTTTGAGCGAATGGTTGCACAGCATTGGGCTGCGATATATTTTTGTCGATCCCGCTCTCAATTATTCGGCGTGCAGAATGGCGGACAAATGGATACCCGTCCTGCCGAACACCGATGCGGCGCTATACCTTGCGATTGCATATATTTGGCTCACCGAAGGTACGTACGACAAGGAATATGTGGATGGGCACGCCGTTGGGGCGGAACCGTTTTTTGATTATGTTTTGGGAAATGATGATGGGGAGCCAAAGACGCCGGCATGGGCGACAGACAAATGCGGAGTCCCGGAATGGACAATAAAAGCGCTTGCGCGGGATTGGGCAAATAAAGTTACGAGCATCACGCTGGGTAACGGCGGACCGACGATCCGCGGCCCGTTTTCAACTGAGCCCGCACGCTTGCAATCCATTCTGTTGGGGATGCAGGGGCTTGGCAAACCGGGCGTCCATCAGGCGAAATGGCTGGAGTGGAATCTTCATTCGGATATATACCAAATGCCTTATCAGGGAGAATCGACCATCAATCTCCCTCATCGCGCAGAGCTGGTCCGTCCCCCGTCGGAAGCAGGCGGCGCCGGCGCTATGATGGCCGGGAGGCGTTGGGAGATGCAAGCCGAAGGCTTGCGGCGTCAGGCGCAAACTGCGAACGACTCGGATAGGCTTTCCAAAATTGACGAGATATTGAAGGAGCTTGGAGAACTCAGCAAGGCCTCAGATACTCCGCCCATACAATCGATTCCACGATGCATGGTACATGAAGCAATCTTAAACGACAGCATTGAATGGTGGGGATTGTATTCGTTCGTAGGTCCGGCGGAGCAGCAATGGACAAAGCATGTGTTCCCGAAGCCGGGATGCTCGAAGCTGCATATGATATGGACGGATTCGCCTTGCAGCGTGACGTGCTGGAACGATGGGTTCGCTTTTGCGAAAGCATTCCGTTCGCCGGAAATCGAGTGCGTGGTCGCGCAGCATCCGTGGTTGGAAAACGACTGTTACTTGGCAGACATTATCTTGCCGGTTGCCACGAAATTTGAACTGGATGACATAGGCGACGACAGCGGCGGGGGCACTCTCACGTCCGTATACCGCGAATTACCCGCTTGCCCGCCTGTCGGAGAGTCTTTGAGCGATTTTGATTGCGTCACGGCCGTTGCAAAGAAAATCAGCAACGATGCATATATGGCATATACCGGGAACGAAAAAGCGCTAGACCGCGTAATTGAGTTGTTCTGGCAAGGGAGCGGCGTCGCGCACTTGGACAGCGAAGATGAGTTTCATAAAAAAGATATATTCGTCGTGCCTGCCGATCCAACGATTCAAGAGCTCCCCGCCGGCATCAATCCGTTTTATGAAGACCCGGAGAAGAACCCATTATCGACGCCAACAGGGAAATTGGAGTTTACGTCCACTGCCATTCAGGAACACTTCCCCAATGATCCCGAACGCCCTCCATACCCCAAATGGATTGAAAAGAGCGCGCTTCATGATGAGCGGGCCACCGGCGAGCGCGCAGCGAAATATCCGCTTTTATGCATGTCTAATCATGGGAGATGGAGATTCCACGCCAATCTCGACGATGTCACATGGAGCAGGGAAATCGAGACGATGAAGATTCGCGGCCGGGATGGATATCTTTATGAGCCTGCATGGCTGCATCCGCGTACGGCGGCAGCTCATGGCATTGCGCATGGCGATATAGTCAAAGTCTACAATGAGCGCGGTGCGGTCCTTTGCGGCGCTTATTTGACCGAGCGTCTCATTCCCGGAGCGATCTATGTGGACCATGGCTCGCGTTTCGACCCCATTGATGCGGAGAATCTGGATAGGGGGGGCGCAATCAATTTGATAACTCCTCGAAACTTAATTTCGAAGCATGCGACAGGGATGGTCGTGTCCGGATTTCTTGTCAACGCTGAGAAGGTCTTAGACAGCGAGATTGAAGACTGGAAAAAGAAATACCCCGAGGCGTTCGCGCGTAAGGTCGATGATGCTTGCGGGGTGTGTCTCGATGGTTGGCTGCTGCGCTAATTACCGCTTTATGCAAGCGTCGTCGCTTTATGCTAACGCTGCTGCATTATGCCGATTTGGCGCTGCTGCTCCTGATGAGGATGTGGCAGTGATAGCCAGACGTGGGAATCAGCATGTGCAATTCTTGTGAGCTTTTAGGTGTTGCAGACCACTGGTTTTACATGCGTTAATAACAGCGCCGGCGAATGAATCGTCGGCGCTGCATATGTTATGCGAAAATTTCAGAGCGGTGTTTAGCTCCGGTTTTGAAACACGGGCTGCTACAGCAAGTCAATTTCGTTGCCCGGCTCGATGATCAGGCGGTTCGGCCCTTTGAACTGCTCAGCAAGCTCTCTGTCGAACAGCTCGCCCGGTTTGATGTGGATGGGGGTGTTGTGGCGCGCGCCTATGAGTTCCGCGCATTCGGAGGCTTCATCAAGACCCATGTTGTAGAAACCGTCGCAACATAAGAACGCATAGTCAAATTTCCTTGAAGCAAAATCTGACATTTGCGGCGTTTTGGATGTGTCGCCGGAGAAGTAGAGCTTCAGATTGTCAACGGCGATAATGAATCCGACGCATTCTTCGGGCGGGTGGTTTTTGTTGCTTGCCATCACGGCTTCGATGTCCATGCCCAAAACCGAGAAAGTGTTGTGCTTCCCACCGGACAGCGCCTCAACGTTGGTGATGACCGTGCAGCCGGGTTTTTGCGTGATGAGGTCAGTGTTGTTGTGGTCGCCGTGCTGGTGCGTTATGAGGATGATGTCGGCTGGTTTGTCATATCCTTCGCCCACGTATGGATCGAGGTATGCAACACTGCCGTTGTTTGTTGTCAGCCGAAAACTTCCGTGTCCTTGATATAGTAGTTTTGCCATTTCATTGCCCCCTTGCGGTTGATACGCTGTGGTCTTCGTATTGTATCACTTCCGGCGCTGATTGTAAAGTAGAAAAAAATGATGAATTTGATGAAAAAAGGGCAACCGTATTATATTTCACAGGGTATGCTGAAAATGCTGCTGTTTTGGTGTAGGGGCGGATATTATCCGCCCTCGGGCGAATATCGGACGGTCCCGGGCGCATGATATGCGCCCCTACTGGTATTCCCTTTGCTTTGCGAATTCGGGATTGTATGTCAGGAAATTGGCCATGCGCTTGAATCCTTCGTTCGGAATGTTTTTCGGGAAAGCTCGCAATACCGCGTCATAACGGGCCTTAACGCCCTCGTAGAACTCGGAATGGGTGATGATGTAGAGGTCGCCGCGCTGCACGCCGCGCATGACGAGCCTGCCGGCTTCTTCGGCGGTACGCATCGGCATGGGGGCTTCATCGAGAGTGAAAACCATTTCGGTGTTTTCAAATGGAGGGCGTTCTTGCGGCGGGGGAACGGGCTCGCCTCTCAGCAATGCGGGGACTTCCTGCGAGGTGTTGCCGAGGTTTGTGGAGAACGGCCCCGGGCAGAATACGCTTGCGCCATACCCTTCGGGCAGCTCTGCTGCGAGCGTTTCCGTGAGGCACACGACCGCGCCTTTTGTGAGGTTATATAGTCCAAGCGTCGCGGGGGGCAATATGCCGTTTTTGGAGGAGGTGTTGACTACGTGGCCGCCTTCGCCATGCGCGAGCATGCCGGGCAGGATTGTTTGTATGCCGTTGAGGACGCCTTTGAGGTTGATGTCAATGGCCATGTCCGTGTCGTCGGCGGAGACTGCCCATAATTCGCCGCGCGTGCAGCCGATGCCCGCATTGTTGCAAAGCAGGTGGATGTTGCCGAATTTTGCGGTTGCTTCTTTTGCGGCTTCTTTATATGCTTCGCGGTCAACTACATTAAGCTCTATGCCATGGGCTTCTGCGCCGTTCTCCTTGAACCATTGAAGGGCCTCGTCGAGTACCGAGCGGCGAAGGTCGGCTAGAATGATTTTCATGCCAGCGCTTGCTGCTGCTTTGCCGATGGCGAATCCGATCCCGCTCGCTCCACCGGTGATAAATGCTGTTTTTCCTCTGAATTTGTCCATTTTGTTGTGCTCCTCTCGTTTTTGTGTTTTTCGCGCCTTCCGGCGTGGCCGGTTTTGGCCGACTGTTTTGATTTATCATAGTATAGAACATATGCGCGGTCTTTTCAACAATAATGTGGAGGTTGTTATAAATATGTGTTACAATAATCTCTATTCAAGGAACTCCCACGTTAAAATCATGTATATAACAAAAAGGAGCGATATGTCATTATGAGCAATGAAAATAAGTTTCCGAACCTCTTTAAGCCAATCAGACTAAGGGGGGTATTTTTCCGAAACAGGATTTTCGCAGCGCCGACAGGGTTCATGGATCAGGATGGGTTCGGCACTCTGCCCCCGGAAGCAGCATTCTATTACGAGCGAAAGGCAAAAGGCGGCGCGGCAAGCGTTGCCGTGGGCGAGTGCAATGTTGACAGCGATTTTGGCACGGGAGCTCCTCGTGCCGCGCGGCTTGATAACCCGCTCATCCGCAATTCCTTGTGTCGAATTTCCGATGCTGTGCGCCGGCAGGGCGCCGTTTGCGCCGCTGAGCTGCAGCATGCGGGGAATTGCGCCAATAGATCGTTGATTCCGCCGGGCATGGCTTATGGCCCTGTCGATGGTGAGGTTGACGGGCGTCCGTTCTATGAGATGCCGGAAGATATGATTTGGCGAATTGTTGATAAATTTGCGCAGGGCGCTGCGTTTGCAAAGTCTTGCGGTTTTGGCATGGTGTTGCTGCACGGGGGGCACGGGTGGCTTGTTTCTCAGTTTTTGTCGCCGACGCTCAATACCAGGAAAGATAAATGGGGCGGTCCTGATATCGAAAACCGCGCGAGGCTTGCGGTCGAAATCCTAAAGGGTATCAGAAAGGCCGTCGGTCCCGCTTTTCCCATTGAAATGCGCATCAGCGGGAGCGAGTGCTATGATGGCGGATATGGCATCGAGGAGGGAGTCGCGTTTGCGAAGCAGGTGGAGGATTATGTCGATCTTCTGCATGTTTCGGCGGGCAGCCACGAGGTAGATGAGGTGTTTACCGTCACTCATCCGAGCATTTTCCTGCCGGATGGATGCAATGTGCAATTTGCAGAGGAAATCAAAAAGCATGTCAAATGCCCTGTTGCCACAGTCGGCGCTTTGGTCGATCCGGAGCTTATGGAAGATATCATCGCTTCGGGCAAGGCAGATGTCGTCGAGATCGCTAGAGGGTTGATCGCCGATCCCGATCTCCCACGCAAGGCGCGCACGGGCCGCGAATCAGACATAAACAAGTGCTTGCGTTGCCTAAACTGTTTTTCAAACCTATTAAACAACGGCCAGTTCCATTGCGCGATCAACCCGGAAACGGGGCGTGAAGCTGAGATGAATTTTGCCATACCTCCGTCGGTGAAGAAAAAAATCCTCATTGCGGGAGGCGGGATCGCCGGGATGCAGGCTGCTCTGACCTGCGCGCAAAGGGGACATGAGGTCATTTTATGCGAAAAAGCAAATATCCTCGGCGGCGCTTTGCGCTGCGAGGAGAATGTGCCGTTTAAGAAGTATGTGGCGGCGTATCTGGAGAGGCAGGCGTCAAACGCGGCGAAGGCCGGCGTCGAGATTCGGCTGAATACCGAGGTCACTCCCGAATATGTGGAGAAAGAGGGCGTCGATGTGCTGATCGCCGCATTGGGGGCTCGGCCTCTCGTGCCTGCGATTCCCGGCATTCACGGCGCAAACGTCCTCGGTGCGGAAGAGGCATATAGGAATCCGTCATCGGCAGGGCAATCGATTGTTGTGCTGGGAGCGGGGCTTGTCGGTGTCGAACTGGCGATATATCTCGCTGCGATGGGGCGGAGCGTGTCTCTTGTGGAGATGCTGGGCGAGATCAATCATGGAGGCAACTTCCTGCATGTACGTGCTCTGGAAGTGGAAATCGCAAAATATGGCATCAAGACGTTTTATAACACGAAGGCTCTCGAGATAACAAATTCCGGCGTCAAGTGCGCAGCACCTGATGGGGAGTTGCTGCTGGATGCGGATACCGTTGTTTATGCCACTGGACAGCAGGCGTTGTGGGATGACGCGGAGCGGTTATGCGCGTGCGGGTGTGATTTTTATATGATTGGCGATTGCGTTTCGCCTAATAATATCATGAACGCCACAAGCATGGCGTTCTCCGTTGCGAGGAATATCTGAGTTATAGGAAGGCTGCTGCTCACGTGCCCTTGTGCTCAGCAGCCTCACGACAAATATGCGATATAGCTTTCAAGAATCATCGACGCTGCAACGGCGTCGATGATTTCCTTGCGTTTTTTGCCGTGGCGTCCGGTTTCATCAAGGACACGGTGCGCGCTTACTGTCGTCATGCGTTCGTCCCATAGCACGACCTCGATATTGCACATGGCGCGAAGTGCTTCGGCCAGCTGTTCACTTCTTGCTGCTCTCGGCCCTGCGCTACCGTCCATATTCTTTGGGTGGCCGACGACAATGAGCGTGGCATCGCGGCCGGCGGCGGCTTCGGCAATAGCTTTTGCGACCGAGGCTTGGTTTTTATCGTGAATGACCCATGTTTCTCCGACGAGCGTTGCGGAAATATCGGAAACGGCAATTCCTGTCCGAGCATCTCCGTAATCTACAGCCATGATCCTCATGGTATCACGACCTCCGGATCGTCTCCGGANTGCAGCTTGGCCTCGTCGATCGCATCCAGCAGTTGCCTGTACCAATATAGCGAATCGAGGAAAGCCTGAGTCAAAACTTCGATATCAACCTCATTTTGCACCATATTGATGGATGCATCGTGCCAATCCGCACGCTCATATGCGTAAATCAAAGCCAATACATCCGCGATGCGCCCTTTTTTGTGCACGAGAGCTTCCTTGATCTCAGTTTCCGACGCGACTTCTTCGATAGCTTCGGCCATCGGCCTTTGCAGGATTACATCCAGCATTGAGAANAGGCCTGCGATGAAAAGCGAGCCTGACTTGACCGCCATGTTAAACGCAGGGGCGAGCGTTTCGGCAAATTTCGCGCGGATAAGCGATAGCTTTGTGATTTCGCTCGGGCGGTCTTCGCCGATGCCTATCGAAATAGCGACCGTCGCCCATTTTTTCACTTCGTTTTGGCCAAGAATAGCGACCGCGCGGCGTATCGAGTCAATTTCGCGGCTGCGGTCAGGGTTCATTGCATTGATAAAGCGCAGCAAAGATATTGAGAGCGCAGGGTCACGCTCAATCGTGTTCGCGGCAGCTATGAGGTCGAATCCTTCCTCATTTATCTGCTTGAGCAGCGTAAGGGAGTTTATTTTCAACGGGGATATCTCGGCGACACCTTTCGTTATCGGCTGGCTGTAGAAATCGCCTGCAAGCAGAACATTACGCGCCCCTGCAAACTTATTGAAACTGGCCATATCGGGGACATCGGTGATGACCAGCCCTGTGCGGAATATATAGGGGCGGATTGCTTTAATATCTTTAGAAAAGCTGTCGGCTTTGCAACTGAGCAGTATAAAATCAAAAAACTTTGAGGCGGTTTCGAGGCTGATGAAGTCGGGGATGCCATCGAGCGCAACGCGGTATCCGTTTCGCTTGAGCACCCCCATTTTTGCATATGCTGCGCTGTCTGCGAGTGTTTCCTTGTCTATCACGCAAACCAATTTATCCGGCGGGATGCCAAGATTGATTGGCATGCCGATGAGCAGCTGATATTTGCTGAGGCTGATGAAGAAGTCGTGGCTTCCGGAAAACGGTTCGACGCCGATGTCTTTGACGAGCTCGAGAGCGGGCGCCAGCAGTTCGCCTCCAAGCATGCGAAAATCTTCTGCTGCGCCGAGGAGCTTTTCTCCGTCCTGCGTCATCATTCGATAAGCATGGACTGCCATTTTTGAGTCAAAGAAAGGTATCGCGCTGATAAAGAATCTCGTTTTCATGAAGCTATTCAGGCTCCTTTCAGGAAAAACTTGCGCAAGTTTGCTGAATAATGTATTATTATCATGTCTTGCGGTTCCGGCGTAGCCGGGAGCAAGACGATATATATTAAATCAATATATGATGATTGCGCAGCAATCATTATATCAGCAACAACGATCGAGGAGGATTGGTATGGGGATTATTTTGGGGATCGATGTCGGGGGTTCAACGACGAAAGTGGTCGGATTGCGCGAGGGAGAGCTCATCGGGACACTGCAAGTGAGGGCTGCAGATCAAATCACATCGCTATTCGGCGCGATCGGGAATTTTTTGCGAAAATACAATGTGGCGCTTGGAGACGTGTCGTCGATAGCGATAACAGGCGTGGGCTCTTCGTTCATCAATGAAGATATTTATGGCATTAAGACCTATAAGGTGAACGAATTCCAAGCAATCGGGCACGGCGCGCTCCAATTATCCGGATTGAAGGAAGCAATTGTCGTGAGCATGGGGACGGGAACCGCGTTCGTCAGGGCAGGGGTCGATGGGATATCGCACATTGGCGGCTCGGGAGTCGGCGGCGGGACAATCATTGGGTTGTGTTCTAAAATGCTGGGCAAAAGCGATATAGATGCCATACTAGCTCTCGCTATGACGGGCAGGCTGGAAAATGTCGATTTGTCCGTGAGGGACATTATCGGTTCTGACATACCTTCGTTGCCGGCGAATCTTACTGCGGCGAATTTTGGAAAAATAAAGGGTACGGCCACGGAAGCCGACCTCGCTCTCGGAATAATCAATATGGTGTTTGAAACTGCGGGTATGTTAGCTGTGTTTGTTGCAAAGAACGACACGATCCGCGACGTCGTATTGACGGGGACGCTGACGATGTTCCCGCAAGCGGAGGGGCTCCAGTTTGCTTTCAGCAATTTGACGGATCTTACGTTTGTTATTCCGCCGAATGCAGTTTATGCGACCGCAATCGGCGCCGCTGCTATTAACAACATGGGTTGAAGTTGATTTAACGTGTGGCGTGAATTGTAACCCGCCCTTAACAATTCCGGCTATCGGGAATAGTGTTCGACCAAAAGGTCAACGCATGCCCCGTACGTCCGCAAGCCAAGCTCCTGGTTTTGCGATTTTAGAAAGCCGTCATATACCGTATCAACGGTATCGCTGACCACTTCAGTCAGCGAAGTGAGGACATTGTCAAAAAACTCGATTCCTGTTTCGACCTTTTCTTGTGACCGCCAAAACTCGTTATTATCTTGCATATCGGTGATGACGCTGAGGTTTAAACTGCCATTGATTTCTGCCCAAAGCTCGTAAGCGGGAAACGCCAGCGCGCTCATCAGGTGCATGAGACCTAATAGGTAGCCCGCGTACATATAAGCAATGCTATCGGAGGTGACGCAAGCTACGATGCCAACGAAATTCGCCTCATCTTCCCTGTAAACGCCACGTTGATGCGCAAGTTCGTGCGCGATTGTCGCGGGCATAAGGCAGAGAGGAGCGTTGATATTGATGCTCGATTCTCCCGTATATGCGAAATATATTCCGGTATAACCGGTGCGGCTCATCAGCCATGAAAACAACATTGCTTTTGGCTTATACGATCTGCCTTCCAAACCGGGGTAGTCGTTGACGATATTTTGATATATCGACGTTGATGTCTTGAAAAACTCGCGGCGGTCGCCGATGTAATGGCCATCATCGTCTCTCTCAACGAGCAGCGCATATTCATTAGCTTTCTCAGCGAAATAAGCAGTGACAGAGGCAAGCTCGTCAATTGATACCCCACCACCGGAAAACCCGTTTTTCTCGGCGAATCCGGGGCCGTGATAGCCACTGTTCCACAACCAGCAGAAAAGGCCCCACAAATACAATACCACCACTAGCACTGTCAACAAACGCTTCGACAGATGCTTTAATTTATCGCTCGTGCGTACTGTGATGATGATGGTCTTTACAATGAAATAAACCAGCCAAACCACAGCTACGGCGATCAAAACTTCCATCATTGAAAAAGGATATATGGAGTTTATCAGACCGAGAATCTTGCGTATTGGGGCCGAAATATGCGCAGCAGCCCATCCCATCGCGCTTTTGTTGTTGAGAAGCGAATAGAACAATATCGTTATAACAGCCGGAAATACGCAGATTATTATGATTACGAAACGTGGCAGCTTGAGTGGCGGCCGCACTTTTTTTGTACTGTCCATTTTCCCCCGGATAATTACAACTTATGAGAATCTTTTTAATACAGCGTCGCCAATTGAGGAAAGAGGCAGCTGCTCCGACACGCCGCCCATATTATATGCGACCATCGGCATGCCATATACAACGCAAGACTCCTCGTCTTGCCCGATTGTGTGGGCGCCCGTTTTTCTAAGCTCCGTTAGTCCTTTTGCCCCATCGGCGCCCATGCCTGTGAGTATGACGCCAACCGCGTTTTTCCCGGCTGTTTTTGCGACGGATTCAAACATCACATCGACAGAAGGGCAGTGGCCGCTGACCTTCTGCCCGGCAGAGAGGGAGACATAGTATCCGGATGCGTCTTGGCGAAGATAAAACTGTTGGTCGCCACCGGGGGCTATCAGCATGGTCCCGCGCTCGACACGGTCGCCGTTTTGCGCTTCGCGTACTTTCATCGGGATCAGTTTATCGACGCGTTCGGCATACATGCGCGTAAAAACGGGGGGCATATGTTGCACTATGATCACTCCGGGGGTATTTGCGGGGAAGTTTTTAATGACCTCGATGATTGCTTCCGTGCCTCCGGTGGACGCGCCTATTGCAATTAGGCTTTTGGTTGTCGCGCCTAAAACGCTGCGTCTGGGCGGAGGGGCCGTGCGCGCGAGCGCGCTTGCGCCGGGCTGGGGCGCGCCGGGCCTGATCACATGCGCGGCGGCGGCGACTTTGACTTTTTGTATTATGTCGGGAACGAATTGGTCCTTGTCATATCCGGGGTGCGAGCCTGGCTTGCCGATAAAGTCAATCGCGCCGGCTTGCATCGCGTTAAAAACGTTGCCGGATAGCGAGCTGACGACGATTGCTTTGAGGTTTTTGTTCGTAGGCAAGATTTTGCGCAGAAACTCGTCTCCGCGCATTTTCGGCATTTCCATGTCGACAACCATTACGTCAGGCCTGTCGGCTGCGAGGTGCTTTTCTGCTTCAATGGGGTCGCTGTAGCATCCGACGACATCTAGCAAGGGGTCTTTTGTGAATGTCTGCGTAAGGAATGTCCTGAACATAATGGAGTCGTCGATGATCATTACGCGTATTTTCGGCATGATGCTTCACCACATTCATTGTTTTATTTGCTTATAGTATACATAATCATTTGCTTGCATTCAATGGCTTTTTATATTTTTTATGACTTTTGCTTGCATTTATTTTGTTGACGTGTTAATATCTCCGTTATGGGGCGGAACCTCATGCAAAGCACTTGCGCCGGTAGCTCAGCTGGATAGAGCGTCTGGCTACGGACCAGAAGGTCGGGAGTTCGAATCTTCTCCGGCGTGCCAGTCAGCATGAAGTTCCGTCCTGCAGTTTAATGTCCACGATGACAAATGAAGGGAGAGAATTACTTTGAACCTGAAAGATTACCCTAGAAAGAAATACTCGATAAACCAATTCACGCAGCCACCGTGCTATGAGCTTGAAGGAGAGAGTTTCTACTTCGCAATGGACGATGGATATGACTACCAGCTCCTCATCACCGGCAAGGATACGCTGGAATGGAGCATCGATGGAAAGGAAAAGAGAACCGATAAGTACAGGTGCCTGAAAAGCGACGATACGACATACTTATTGGTCCATGAAGATGATGGAGCGCAATTGCGCACAGGTTATACATATGTCATCGATTTGGAGCAACGGCTTGTTACGATACTCACATGCAAGGTCGGCTTGAATCCGAAATTTCCGTTGTTGGTGACAAGCAACTTTGATTTTGGCGCCATTCGTATAGAGGGCGAGGAGCTGCCATTCAAGCGGCACTCATTTACCGACGATCTTCTCGGCACTTGCGTCGAATGGCATTGGGGATCTAACTTCTATACGCAGCATTCATACAACAGCACGACTTTTTATAGGATCATGCTGCCGAAAGAGAGCGTGTCGCTCAAGGTATTGGCCGGCACTGTTCAATATACGCCTTCGTCAGACGAGTGGGCCCGGTATGTGAAGATCAAAGATAACATGTATTTGTTTGATTTGACAGAGTCATATTCCGAGAAGCTGACCGGCGACAATGGGACTCATCGCAGCAACAATATGGCTTTCTTGCAAAATTATGACCGTATGTATCATGTCGGGCGGCATTTCGGAAACACGTTCATCGATGGGAAGGCAGTTCCCGGCAGTATTTTGTTTGGCGCGTTCGGCAATCCTGTGGACTTGGATTCCGAGTTTGTCAATGCACCGAATCCATATATTGTCTAGGCTATTTGACATCGGTGGAGCAATTTCTACGCAAAAACTATAATCAATCGTTTGCAGGGCGGGTATTGTCCGTCTGCACGTGCCTGATATGCGCCCTGCGGCTATAACTGAGAGGAGCAGCTGTTTATGAATCATGCGAATAACGGCGCGAAGTATGGCATCGACCAATACAGGTTCGCGCATAATTACGATTTCAAAGATAAAACCCTCGCGATTGCATCCGATGCAATAAAGCATTCTTTTAGGTTTGCCGGCAAGAATAAGCTGGAATATGACGCCGGGAAAGGTTCCGAATCATTTGATTATGAGTGTTTAAAGCTGGATGTGGACACATATTTTGTCCGCTTTGGCACGAATGTCGCGGTGTTCGAGATGACGGGAGGAGTCGGAGCGCTCGTCCTGGCTGATGGGTTTGTTTTCGGCGCGGTCGATCAAGCGGGGCAGGCGCAGTCAGGGGCCATCCCTTGCTTGACCGATGAAATGACGGATACCGCTGTCACATGGGTTCTCGGTTGCGATAAATTCTTCAGCCGTATATACGCGGAGGCTGGTTTGTGCCGTGCTGCCTGGGCGCCTGCCAAGGCCGATTTTGCAGAATATCCTGCCAAATGCGTGAAAATCAAGGAGGGTATGTTCCTCACTGATGTAACGGAGCCGATTCCGGACGGTTCATGCGCTCCTGCCGGCAGCGACAGGATCATTGCATTGGAGGACTATGAGCGGATGATGCTCGTGGGCTGCGTTTTCGGGAAGAATCCGCCGCTCATGATCAGCGGATACGGCGAATTTATAGTACCTTAATGGCGAAAAACTGCAACAAAAAGCAAGATACTTCCAGACGCCATTAAGGTGCTATCGCCGCGCGAAGCACGGTGCGCCGGCGTGGAGGCTAAAATTCGCAGGCGGAATTCACTTCCGCCGTAGAGCGAATTGAGCCGGAGCGTGCGGCGTCCGGGTTGTGGGGGCGGAGCCCTCACGTTTGACTAAAAGGTATTTGCATGTGGTGGTGATTTATGCATATTTCCATATATGCGGATGAAGAGCAGAAAATCATAAACGAATTGATAAACACGCCCGAAATGCAGCGGTTGGGTGATGTCGGAATGCACTGCGGATGCGAATATACAAGTTTGCCTGCATATAGGCATGAAAGGTATCGGTATAGCAGGCTTATTCACAGCATCGGTGTTTCGAGGATCGTCTTCTCATTTACGAATAGCATTATACAAGCTGTTGCAGGGTTGCTGCACGATATAGCCACGCCTGTTTTTGCTCATGCGATCGACTTTATGAACAATGATCATGAGGCGCAGGCATCGACAGAACATGGGACGCTCCGGCATATTTTAGGCTCTGCTCATATCATGCAAGTGCTTTCCGACCGCGGCATTGACCCCGATGTTGTCAGCAATTATCATATATATCCTATTGCTGATAATGATACTCCCATGCTTTCTGCGGACAGGCTTGAATATACGCTTGGAAACGGCTACCTTTTGAACGGATATGAGCTGGATCAAGTCAAAAGAATGTATGATGATTTGATTGTCGCGGAAAACGAACATGGCGCGCAGGAGCTATGCTTCCAATCTTTCGATATTGCGAGAGATTTTGCCGAAATGGCATTGCGTAACTCGCGTTTGTACGTGTCGGATGAGGACCGGTTTGCTATGCAGAAGCTGGCAGAGATTATCCGTGAGGCGATCAAATCCGGGATTTTGGATCATGGCGATCTGCAAACGACAGAGAGCGAGGTCGTCAGCAAGCTCAAGAGCAACAGGAAGTCGAACGAAGCTTGGGAGGCATATAGGAATATTGCGTCTGTTTCGACATCCCCGGCCGCGCTTTGCGACCGATATTGCGTGAATGTGCCATCGAAGAAACGATATATCGATCCGCTGGTTGCCACGGCGAGCGGCGTGAAGAGAATATCAAAGATCGATGCGGAGATTAAAGGAAGCATTGCATCGTTTCTGGACTTGGACTTTAATTATTGGGTTTATGATAACGTGAGGTGAGTACGTATTTGGAAAATGCTGTTATCGGCGTTGGCGGCATGTCGTGCGCTGCTTGTGCCTCACGTGTGGAAAAAGCTCTCACAAAACTCGATGGGGTCATGAGCGCGTCCGTCAATCTCGTGACCGAGAGAGCGTCTGTCGTCTATTCGCCGCAGGCTATTCAACTATCCGCCATTCGTGAAGCTATTTCAAAAGCCGGTTATTCACCGATGGATGTAGAGAAACCGGGCGCTGCGGCGGACAACCGGTTGCGAAAGCAAAAAGAGATTCAAACACTTCGTGCAAAATTCATCATCGCTATAATATTTGCGATTCCGTTGTTATATATCGCAATGGCGCCGATGATATCATTTGTGAAATTGCCGCTGCCCATGGCGCTGGACATGATGGAACACCCCATGACATATGCTCTTGTACAGCTTGCCTTGACGCTGCCTATCGTCGGGGTGGGGTATAGGTTTTATGTCGTGGGGTTCGGCTCGCTTCTGCGCCGCAGCCCGAACATGGATTCTTTGATCGCTATCGGGACGACGGCAGCGGTGCTATTCAGCATATATAATACAGCGCAGGTTTCGCAAGCCGGCCATGTTGCGGTGCATTCGCTGTATTATGAATCGGCCGGCGTGATCATTACTCTGATATTATTGGGAAAAACACTCGAGGCAATTTCAAAGGGGCGGACAAGCGATGCAATCAAGAAACTCATGGGGCTCGCGCCGAAGACTGCGATAGTTGTCCGCGATGGAGAGGAAATGGAGATCCCGGTCGCCGAGGTAGCGATTGGGGACATTGTCATCGTGAAGCCGGGCGCAAAGATTCCCGCAGACGGGACCGTTGTCGATGGGCATACTGCTGTCGATGAGTCGATGCTCACGGGCGAGAGCATGCCTGTGGACAAGCAAAGCGGCAATGCTGTCTATGCTGCAACGATAAACACCACCGGCGCCATAAAATTTCGAGCGGACAAGGTCGGGGAGGATACTGCGCTTGCGCATATCATCAAGCTTGTGGAGGATGCGCAAGACAGTAAAGCGCCTATTGCCGCTTTGGCCGACAGAGTTTCCGGCGTGTTCGTCCCTGTCGTGTGCCTGGTTGCGTTATTGGCAGCTATCGCATGGTTCATCGGTACGGGCTTCGATGCGGGTTTTGCGTTAACAATCTTTATTTCCGTGCTTGTGATAGCATGTCCGTGCGCATTGGGGTTGGCGACGCCGACGGCCATCATGGTGGGAACGGGCAATGGCGCTGAAAAAGGCATACTGATCAAAGGCGGCGAAGCATTAGAGACAGCGCACAAAATCCATACGATCGTGCTGGACAAGACAGGGACGATCACGGAAGGCAAGCCAATCGTGACCGATATAATCACCAATGGCAAAGTCGCTCCGGACGAGCTTTTGATGCTCACAGCGTCTGCAGAGAAGGCTTCGGAGCATCCCTTGGGACAGGCTTTTATCGCCGCAGCTCATGAAAAGGAGCTGGAGCTGGTTGATGCTGCGCGCTTTTTGTCAATCACGGGGCGAGGCATAGAAGCCGAGCTGCAGGAGCGGACGGTTCTTGTCGGTAATTTACTGCTCATGGAGGAGCGCGGAGTATCGTTCTCCGGCCTTGCTGCCGATGCAGATAGGCTTGCGGAGGAAGGCAAGACGCCGATGTATGTTGCTGTGGATGGCGTTTTCGAGGGCATTATTGCCGTAGCGGATGTTATAAAGCCGACGAGCAAGAAAGCAATTGATGATTTGCGCGAAATTGGCATGGATGTTGTGATGATCACCGGCGACAATAAAAAAACTGCCGATGCGATCGCTAGGCAGCTTGGCATCAGCAGAGTTTTGTCGGAGGTGTTGCCGCAGGACAAATCCAATGAGATAAAAAAGCTTCAAGCCGGTGGCCTGGTCATTGCGATGGTCGGAGATGGCATAAATGATGCCCCGGCGCTTGCCCAGGCGGATGTCGGCATTGCAATCGGTTCGGGGACCGATGTGGCGCTGGAGAGCGCTGATATCGTGCTGATGCGTTCCGATTTGTCGGATGTTGCGACTGCTGTGAATCTAAGCAGGAGGACCATTCGCAATATCAAACAGAATTTGTTTTGGGCTTTTGGATATAACGTGGTGGGGATTCCTATTGCGGCCGGAGTCCTCCATCTTTTTGGCGGACCGTTGCTCAACCCGATGTTCGCTGCCGCAGCAATGAGCCTCAGTTCGGTATCCGTTTTGTCGAATGCTCTGCGGCTAAAAAAGGCATGACTCATATTATTGGAGGGATTATTCGCATATGTCAAGGACAGAGTCTATTTCAGCATTTATGAAGAAGCAAGGGATAGAGATCACGTGGAGGAGGATAGCCCTTGATGCCATGGGCGCCATGGCGCATGGGCTTTTCGCATCGCTTCTTATAGGCACGATCGTGAACACCCTCGGCACAAACCTCGGTATTCCATTCCTGAACCAGATCGGCGGATTTGCAACAGCAGCAGTTGGAGCTGCAATGGCGGTCTCAATCGGCTATGCTTTGAAAGCACCGCCGTTTGTGCTCTATTCGTTGATAGCCGTCGGCCAAGCCGCAAATTCATTAGGTGGTTCCGGCGGTCCGCTGGCGGTGTTTGTAATCGCGCTTATAGCTGTGTTTGCAGGCAAGCTTGTTTCAAAAACGACGCCGATAGACCTCATTGTGACGCCCCTTGTCACGATTGCCGTCGGGGTGGCGGCGGCATATCTCCTGGCTCCGCCTATAGGCCGTGTTGCTTCTGCCTTCGGGTATGCGATTATGTGGGCGACAGATATGCAGCCATTCTTGATGGGGATTCTTGTTTCGGCGATTGTCGGCATTGTGCTGACGCTGCCCATCAGCTCCGCAGCGATATGTTCCGCGCTTGGCCTTGTGGGTTTAGCGGGCGGAGCAGCTCTCGCCGGCTGTTGCGCTCATATGGTCGGGTTTGCCATAGCGTCGTATAAAGATAACAAGGTCGGCGGTTTATTGGCGCAAGGCATTGGCACATCGATGCTGCAAGTGCCTAATCTGATGAAAAAGCCTATATTGTGGATTCCTGCTGTGGTGGCATCGATCATAAACGGCCCGATCGCGACAGTGCTCTTTAAGCTGAAGCAAAACGGACCGCCGATTGCATCAGGAATGGGAACTTCCGGGATGGTCGGGCCTATCGGTGTGGTCGCGGGGTGGGTCAGCCCATCTGAGGCTGCGGTAAGCGCAGGGGAAGCCGTGATTGTTCCGGGAATTATAAATTGGCTAGCGATAATTACAGTCGCCATAGTCGTTCCCGTCGTCGTATCATGGTTGGTGGCAACCTTGATGCGCAAGGGCGGGTTGATTAACGATGGCGACTTAAAGATTGAATGTTAATGCCTTAGCGACCCGCAACATCAATATACAACAAGATGATTTCAGCCGCAAGGGCGCTACCGCCGCGCGAAGCGCTTAGGTATCTAACGTGATGCTCAGCCTTTCCGGCAGTACTGATTGATTTTTTTGAAGACCTCGCCGACCTCAATTGGTTTCGCGAGATGGTCGTCCATGCCGGCCGCGAGGCATTTTTCGACATCTTCTTTGAAGACATTCGCAGTCATGGCAACGATCGGGATGTTCATAGCCCGCTCGGTGCCGAGGAAACGTATAGAAATTGTAGCCTCATACCCATCCATCTCCGGCATTTGGACATCCATGATGATGATGTCATACTTCTCCGGGTTTGCTTTAAACTTTTCAACCGCGATGAGACCGTTTTCTGCGACATCTATGTTGATGCCGGTGTCTTCGAGCAACGCAGAGAAAATTTCCCTGTTTATTTCGACGTCTTCGGCGAAAAGTACTGTGATGTCAGAAAAATCGGGAGCGCCATCAATGACGCTTTCGGATGTGATATCAAGCTGCTTCGAGATCCCGCCGATGATCCCATTGATCTCATCCAGCACGGCGGAAGGAAAGAGCGGTTTTGGCACGAATCTTTTGATGCCAATGTCGCGAACTGCATCCTCAATCTTGCTCCAAGTCAGGAATGATGCCATTGCAACGACATTGTCTCTGTCCAGCCTGATGCCCGACTGCCTGAACATTTCGATACCCTCATCGCCGGCCGACCTATAATCCACAAAGACGATGTCATATGGCTTGTCCATGTTCCTCGCCTTGACGACGCTGTCCACAGCCTGTTCGACAGTGTTGGCCTCATCGATGGCCGTGATGCCAAAGCTGTTGACAATCGATTTAAAATATGTTCGTTCATCCGCATCCGCATCCAACACTAGCATTGTGATGTCTGAGGGGCGGATGTTTCCATATATTATGGCTCCCGTCTGTTGCTCCGGGCGCTCGAGCTTAACCTCGAACACAAACTCGGAACCCATGCCGATTTCTGATTCCACCCAGATACGGCCATCCATCTTTTCGACAATGCTTTTGGAAATCGCCAGCCCAAGCCCCGTGCCGCCGAATTTTTGCGCTGTGCTGGTTTCTGCCTGCTCAAAGGCAGTAAATAGCCTGCTTACTTGCTCCTCTGTCATTCCAATCCCGGTGTCTCTGACGGAAAACTGTAGGATGCTGCTCTCCTTGTCTTTTACGATTTCTTTGACAGTTAGCTCGATTTTCCCTTCTTCGGGCGTAAACTTCACGGCGTTTGAAAGCAAGTTAGTGACTACCTGGGACAGTCTCAATTCATCGCCGACATAATGCATCCGCATGCCGGAACCGAGCACGATGTTGAACTTGATGTTCTTCTGCTCGGTTTTTTCTATTACGAGATTGCATACTTTTACGAGCATTTTTTCGATATTCAATGGGGCATTGTCGATGTCCAGCTTGCCGGCCTCAATTTTTGACATATCCAGTATATCATTGATGAGACCTAATAAGTGAGTTGACGAATTTTCGATATTTGCCAGGCAGTATTTCAAACGCTCGACTTCATCGGTTTTTGCTGCGATTTGGGACATCCCGATGATAGCGTTCAAAGGAGTGCGTATCTCATGGCTCATGTTTGCAAGGAAGTTGCTCTTCGCATGGCTCGCTTCCTCCGCGACCTTGCCTGCGTTGCGGGCTTCTTCCAAGGCTGCGCTTAACTGCTCTTGCAATCGGGTCATTTCCGTCACATCGTCGATCCTGCCCACGACGCCTGAGACGCTGCCGTCGCTTTCTATCATGGGCGTCGTTGTCATATGAAAGACTTTATTATTAATCTCGAACGACCAATCTTGCGCGCCTTGGTTGAATGTATCGAATACTTTACCCATGATGTGCTTGTATTCATCTCTTTGCAGGGCGCCCTCAATGGTCTGACCCTCGAAAAACCATTGGTTATCCAACAAGGACGGCAGCAGCAAGCCGTCGAAAAGCGTTATGTTCAGGTTTTTATCCGCAGCGCAGATGACGCCGGGGTAGTTTGCAACAACGGCTTTGAGTCTTGCTGCGGTTGTTTCCAGCTTATCCTGGAGAGCGATCATATCTGTCAGATCGTCTATGCTTCCGACGACCCCGGACACACGGCCGTTGTCATCGAAAATCGGCGTTGTATATGCATGGAATCTTTTACCATCGATCTCCGATATCCATTCCTGCGGACCATCTGTGAATGTTTGCCTCGTTTTGTCTATAATGGCAAGATGGCGATCATGCCGCATTGCGTCGTCGAGGGTTTTTCCCTCGAAAAACGACGGAGAAAAGCCGATTTTGTCGAGATATAGCCCATTAAAGAGGCTTATGATCTCAGAGCTGTCGACGCTCCATATGATGCCGGCATAGTTTGATATGACTGCGTTCAGCCTTGCGTTTGCAGTTCTAAGGAGATTGTCCCTTTCGGCGATGATAATTTGGTTTTCTATGCGTTTGAGGAGCAAAGGAGTGGAAAACGGTTTTGACACGTAATCAGCCGCGCCAAGAGTAAATCCTTCGCTTTCGCTGTTGACGTCTGTTTTGGCAGATATGAAAATGACGGGGACATGGGCATAGCGTATGTCTGACTTCAACTTTTGGATTGCTTCATAGCCGTTCATTTCCGGCATTTCAACATCCAGGAGGATCAAGTCCGGCACGACCTTTGCGAGAATCTCGAACATTTTTTCCGCTGATAGTGCTGTATAGACTTCATACAGCGGTTTCAGCGTGCTTTTGAGTGCTGTGACGTTTGTCAGGTCATCGTCAACTGCGATGATTTTTTTCATATTTTTCGCCATTTTTTGCCTCCCCTGAAAGTATAATGCGCTACATTTGGATGGCGGAGCCTAGAATTCGCAGGCCGAATTCATTTCGGCCGTAATGCGAATTAGCCGGAGCGCGCGGCGTCCGGGCTGTGGGGGCGGAGCCCTCACGTAAGTACCAAAGCGCTTCATAACACTAACAAATAATAAGTAAATTTACTGCGCTTAGGTACTTTCGCCGCGCGAAGCGCGGTGCGCCGGCGCGGAGCCTAGAATTCGCAGGCCGAATTCATTTCGGCCGTAATGCGAATTAGCCGGAGCGCGCGGCGTCCGGGCTGTGGGGGCGGAGCCCTCACGTTATATCATCTATCATAGCGATCGCATCATCGAAGTCCGAACTAATGATGCTGTTCTTTAACGAAGCAATCAAATCCGCATGGTTATCATATTCATAACTATCTAAGACATCCATCACATCATCAATGCCACTCATGTCATATTCGGACAAACACTCGCGCAATTGCATCAGAACTGCCGGGTCGGGAGCCGGCATGCGCGGCTTCGCGTTTTGCGAGTCAAGATTATTGAGCCAAGCCTTGACATTATCGATCAGAATGTCCGCATCGCGCAGAAGGTCGCTGTTGAGTTTCAGTACGCCGTCGAGGTCGCCGGCTTTTGCCATGGCTTCCATATCGGCAGCGCGCTCCCTGATGTTTTCGGCGCCTATGTTCGCGCTGGATCCTTTGAGCGCATGGACTTTTATGGCATATTCCTTAAGCGTTTCAGCCGAGACGTTGCGCAGTTGCTCGACCGTCGCGGGAGTATTGTCGGCATAAGCACGCAAGACAGTAATGTATATGTCCATGTCGCCGACATAGATGTTCAAGCCCTTGCGCGCATCGATGCCGGGGATCTCGGGCAAACCGCCTCCGGTGGAGACATCGGCAGGAGGAGCTTTCGTGTCTGCGGGCATGAGCTTTTCTTTTTCCTTGTCACGTACCCATCTGCGAATTACTTCATCCAGCCTCGGAATATCGATGGGCTTTGTCAGGAAGGCTTGAAATCCTTTGTCAAGGAACATCTCTTCGTTGCCGATGGTCGCATTTGCAGTGAGCGCAATGATCGGCACTTTCCGAGCATATTCAGAATCAATCTCCCTGATCTTCAACATGGCCTCAATTCCGTCCATGCCGGACATCATATGATCCATGAACACTGCGTTATATCTGCCTTCTTCTGCCAGAATGGCCTCGATGGCTTGCTGCCCGCTTTCAACGCAGTCGACCTGCATCTCATAAGGTTTCATCAAGCCCCTGGCGACGACAAGGTTCGTCGCGTCGTCATCGACGACCAGAACTCTTGCGTATGGCAAGCTAATACGAGTGAAGCGCACGTTGCGGTCGCGCTTGTTGTCCGTATAATGGAAGTTCTTCAAGTTTTCCACGACATTTGCGCCGATAATCGAAGCATCGATATATTTCTGCGCCAGACGCACCGTGAAAACGCTGCCTTTGCCATATTCGCTCTCGACGCCAATCGTGCCCTCCATAATCTCGACGAGCCTTTTTGTAATCGGAAGGCCAAGCCCGGTCCCCTCAATCTTGCGATTGGACTCTATATCCATCTGGGCATAATCGGAAAAAAGATCGGCCATGTCTTCTTCTCTGATGCCGCTGCCGGTGTCTTTGACTGTGATTGTGAGCCATACCTTGTCGCCGTCGCGGACGCTGCTCACTCCCAGCTCGACAGTTCCGGAGTTTGTATATTTGATCGCATTGGAGAGCAGATTATTCATGATCTGCTTGATTCTCAGTTCATCTCCATACAGGCGTCCGAACAATTTTTCGGAAATATCCAAGCTGAAAGAGATCGGCTTGTCGCCGATGCGAAGAATGTTTTGAGTGATGGTGTCGTTGATCAGGCTTGGAACATCATAATTGACGGGCACAAGCTCCAGCTTGCCTGCTTCGATCTTTGAAATGTCGAGAATGTCATTGACTATATTGAGCAGCGTAGTGCCTGCGCTGTAAACCTTTTCTATGTTTGAGTTGTCCTCTTCGCTGAGCATTCCGCTTTCGAGGCTCAGCCCGGAAAGACCGATTACCGCATTCAAAGGAGTGCGCATCTCGTGGCTCATATTCGCAAGGAAGTCACTTTTAGCGTTATTGGCGCGCTGGGCATCGCCCAAGGCTTTTTCAAGCTCGGCTTGCAGCCGCGTCATCTCCGTGACATCGTCTATGCGCCCCATCGCGCCGCTGACTTCGCCGCGGTCATTATAAATCGGCGTTGTTGTCATGCGGATGACTTTGTTGTTCGCTTCAAAAGTCCAGTCCTGCGGACCATCTGTGAAGGTCATGCGAACCTTATCCAAAATATGCTTGTATTCGTCTTTTTTGAGCGCGACTTCGAGGGACTGGTTTTCATAAAACAAATCTTTATCAACAAGCGACGGCAAAAGTAAACCGTCAAACAAAGTCATATTGAAATCCTTGTCCGCAGCGCAAATGACCCCGGGATAGTTTGAGACGATTGCCTTCAACTTTTCCGCCAAATGGCGGGATTCGGTTGTTTGTTCGTTGCGAGTGAGTGAGCTGACTATCATCAAAACTCCGGAACGAAGAATATTAATCTGCTCGTCAGAATAATACAGCTCGTTCGAACAATCCGAAAAACTGGCCAATCCCCAGAAATGCTCACGAATGAATATCGGCATCACCAGCACTGTCTTTATCTCGATGCGGCTGAAGAAGCTTTGCAGATTTTGCGACAGACTGTGCAGAGGGCCGTTCAAACACTCGCCCTGCGCGAATCGTTCTGCCCATTCGGGGTCGAAGGCATAGGGCACCTTTGTCCCCTTGCCGATATGCGTCCCCTGCTTTCCGAGATTGCTCGTCCATTCATATTGATAGACAAAATGCAGCCTGCCATCTATCATTTCGTTTTTCATGATATATACGCGGTCGGCGTTCACGCAACGCCCCATCAGCTCCATGCCGGTCAGGATTGACGATTCAAAGCTGTCGTCGTCGGCAGTCAGCAGGACTTTGGCGGCATTGTTGACCGCATCAAGCAATATGCCACGCTGTTCGAGGTCGTGGATTGCTGTGACATCCTGAGATATGGTGTGTTCGGCGTGATTTGGCATTGAGACCACTCCTAGCATTTTTTGCAATAATGCGATATTTTTTCTATAACAGCGCCTACTTCAATCGGTTTCGCCAAGTGGTCATTCATACCGCTCTGCAGGCATTTGTCAACATCCTCTTTAAAAACATTCGCAGTCATGGCGACTATCGGGATGGACCTCGCCTTGTCGGAATCGATGGCGCGGATTGCCGACGTCGCTTCCAAGCCATCCATCTCAGGCATTTGGACGTCCATGATGATAATGTCATATTTGTGGGGATCATTCTTAAACATCTCGACTGCGATACGGCCATTTTCCGCAACGTCGATGTCGATTTTCGTGTTTTCAAGCAGCGAGATGAAGATTTCGCTGTTAATCTCAACATCCTCGGCAAGGAGCAGCGAGATTCCGGAAAAGTCCGGCGCATCAGCCTCATCGCCTCGATCATCCGGCGACATGCGAATGACCCCTCCTGTGATTTCGTTGATCGCATCAAGCAGATATGATGGGAAAAGAGGTTTTGGGATATATTTATCTATGCCGATAGCTTTCAACGAATCTTCTATTTTTGTCCAATGGAGGAAAGACGACATGACGGCGAATCGCCCTGTATCGGCATCGATGCGAGCATCGACAATACGCTTGATGCCGCTGTCGTCGGCGAATATATAATCCAGAAAGACGACATCATATGGGCGCTGCCCATCCCTGGATGCAATGATCAGGCCGAGCGCCTTTTCCAGATTTTCAGCGATTTCTGCATTGATGCCAAAGCTGCTCAATATGATCTTCAGATAGTCCGCTTCTCTAGTGTCAGCATCGATAATGAGCAGCTTTATGTCTTTGAGAGGGTCGTTTAAGCGGGTGATTTCGTTGCCAATGCTGTCGACACGCTCCAGCTTCACTTCAAAAATGAATGAGGAGCCTTTGCCGACCTCGGATGCCGCCCAAATCCTGCCGCCCATTTTATCAACGATGCTCTTGGAAATTGTGAGCCCGAGGCCCGTACCTCCATATTTACGTGCGGTGCCGTTTTCAAGCTGAACGAACGCTGTGAACAACCTGCCGAGTTGGTCTTCTGTCATGCCGATACCCGTATCGTTGACGGCGAAACGGAGCGTGCTGCAATTGACCTCTTCTTTAATCCTGTCAATCGTCAGTTCGATCTTCCCATTTTCCGGAGTAAACTTAACTGCGTTGGACAAAAGATTGGTTATTACCTGGGAGAGCCTTAATTCATCGCCGATATACCGCTTCCCGACGGTTTCGTCCAGAATGACATTATACCTGATGTTCTTGTTCTCTACTTTTTCCGTGATGAGGTTGCTGATGCGGATGAGCATGTTTTTTATATCGATGGATGTGTTTTCAAGTTCCAGTTTGCCGGCTTCGATTTTTGACATATCGAGGATATCGTTGATGATGCCTAAGAGGTGCGTCGACGAGTTTTCAATCATGGAAAGGCAATACTTCAGCTTCTCGGCATCGTCGGTTTTCTCCGCAATTTGAGTCATGCCAATTATGGCGTTCATAGGAGTTCTGATCTCATGGCTCATGTTTGCCAGGAAACTCCCTTTTGCCAGGCTGGCGCTCTTGGCTTCGTTTAGAGCGGCCTTCAGTTCATTGGCTCTGTTGACGATCAACAATTGGTTTTCGATGCGTTTCAGCAGAAGCGGCATGGAAAACGGCTTTGATATATAATCCGCAGCCCCAAGGTCAAAACCTTCGCTTTCGCTGCTTTCATCGGATTTTGCCGTGAGGAATATGACCGGGATGTCGAAGAATCGTTCGTCGGCCTTGAGTTTTTTGATCGTTTCATATCCGTCCATGCCGGGCATTTCGATATCGAGCAAGATGAGATCAGGCATGATGTTTTCGAGTATCTCAAACAGCCTTTCCGCCGACTCTGCGGGATATGTCTCGTAATAAGCCTTGAGTATGCTCCGTCCTTGATCCAGCGTCGAGATGCTGTCATCGACCAGAATGATTCTTTTTCGCATTGTTTCCAAGTGTGTTACCCTCCCCTGGCCAGGCGTTGCGTAATGTGCTTGAAGTTAGTCAGGTGCACGTTTTCTTTGAGCCATTCAACGAGACCGTTATCCTCGCTGTACTGATACTCGTCTATTTCAGCCATTATATCTTCAACGTCATCCATGCTGTATTTTTCACAAGCATCGCGCAGCTTTTCGAGCAAAGATTCGTCCGGTTTGCTTTTTTGCGGTTTGTCCTGCATAGGCGCTTTTGATGAAAGCAGGTTTTCAATGTCGTAGATCAACGTATGTATGGAATCGAGCAGAAGTTCGTTATGATTCAAGACATAATCAATGTCGGAGGCTTTTGCTGCTTTTTCCAGCTTTTCCGCCAGATCGCCGAGGCCATATGCGCAGATACCACGGGCGGAACCTTTAATTCCATGCACGGTCGTCGCATATTCGCTGAGATTCGCTGAGCCGGGACTGGATATAATGCCAATCAATGGGCGCGTGTTTGAAGCAAAGGAATGTAGAATGTCTAAATACATGTCAGCATCGCCATTGAAGCGTTCGATGCCCTTTTCAACATCGATCCCGCGTATTGCGATCTCCAACGATGCAGAATCTGTGGTATCCGTGCGCCGATCCGCGACACGCCTGTCCCTGCCCGCTCTCCTGTCGAGATTTTCCCCGCTGTCCTCATACTCCTTCTCTTTCTCTTTGTTGCGGACCCAATGCTTGATGATATCGTCGAGGCGGGAAATATCGATTGGTTTTGTCAAATATGCTTGAAACCCTTCGCTCAGATACATCTCCTCGTTTCCGGCTATCGCGTTTGCCGTGAATGCGATGATCGGCAGGTTCTTTGCATATTCGGAGTCAATGGCCCGGATAGCTCTCGCAGCCTCTATGCCATCCATGCCGGGCATCATATGGTCCATAAACACCGCATCGTACGTATTGTCGCCCGAGCTGACAGCTTCGAGAGCGCGCATGCCGCTGTCTACGCAATCGATACGCATGCCGTATGGCTTCATCAATCCTTTTGCGACATCGAGATTTGTCTTGTTGTCATCGACGATGAGCACATGCGCATATGGCAGGCGGATGCGATTGATCTGCGCATGGCGGTTTCGTTTGCCATCGATATAATGGAAGTTTTTCAGACTTTCCATAACGTCAGCGCCGATGACTTCCTGCGTCACAGATGCCTGCCGGAGCTTTACAGTAAAGGTGCTTCCTACCCCATATTCGCTCTCGACGCTGATGTCTCCGTCCATCAAATCGGCAAGCCTGTTCGTAATCGGCAGTCCCAGCCCGGTCCCTTCGATTTGTCTGTTGGAACTATGATCCATCTGNGTGTAATCTTTGAATAAATCGGCAATATCTTCCTGCCTTATGCCGCGGCCNGTGTCGCGGATGCTGATGATCANGCGGATGAAATCAGCTTCTCTTTCGCAGCGAAGAATAAACTCAACCTCGCCCTCNTCAGTGTATTTAATGGCATTTGAGAGCAGATTGTTGATGATTTGCTTAATTCTCAGATCGTCGCCATGCAGCCGCCTTGGCATGTCGTCGCTGATGCTTAAGATAAAACGGATCGGTTTGTCGCCGATACGCAGAATGTTCTGAGTGATGGTATCGTTGATCATGCTGGGCACGTCATAATCGATCTCGTTTAACTCCAGCATTCCGGCCTCAATCTTTGAGATATCAAGGATGTCATTGACAAGGTTCAGCAAAGTCGTGCCGGAGTTGTAAACCTTCTCGATATTTGATTGATCGTCGCCTGATAGCTTGCCCGCATCGAGGCTGAGCCCTGATAGGCCGATCACAGCGTTTAATGGAGTGCGCATCTCATGGCTCATATTTGCAAGAAAGTCGCTCTTAGCGCGGTTTGCTTTTGTGGCGGCATCGAGAGCTTCCTCCAGCTTTTTATTGACAGTGCTGAGCAACTCATCCCGCTCCTCGATTTCGCGCATCATTTTTTTATGTTCGCGCAAGTCGCGGGTATATCCTGCGACAGCATAGCCATCGCCATATGGAACCCTGACGAGTATCGCTTCCGCAGGGAGCGGCGTCCCATCAGGCAGCCTGTGCATCCATTCGCATTCGCATCTGCCTTGCTCAAACGCAATGCGAATGTGAGATATGCTTTTTTCATATGAGGACTCTCCGTCAGGCTGGAATTCGGGGGACAGATCATAAAACCGTTCCAGGTATTCTTCCTTGCTCGAGAGCCCGAATAATTTCACCGATTCTTCATTGCAGTCGAAAATCTTGCAATCCTCGTTCCATAGGTTTGCGCCGAAAGGGGTCGCATCCAGCAGTACCCTCGCGCGCTCATGCGCTTCGCGGAGCTTTTCCGCCTGTACGCTTCGATTGATCGCATTTGCCATCATGAGGCTCACGGCGCGCATCATGCGTATCTCATCCTCCGAGAACACCCGCTCCCTGCGGCAGTCGTCAAGCGTGAAAATGCCCCAGAAAGTGTCTTGGATGAACAAGGGGAGCATTACTATCGACTTCATGCCGAAGGAACTCAAAAACTCGCGGTCGCCTTGCGGCAGCGTTGAGACAGGCCCGTTGATGTGTTCGCCTCCGATGAAGAGCTTGTCCCACTGCGGAGTGTCGCTGAAAGAATAGTAGAGGCCTATAGGAACAGGCCCGCATTTTCGGCCATATTCGCTGAGCCATTCATATACATGAATAAATCCCAGCTCGCCGTCGCGCGTCGTGTTTTGCCATATCTGCACACGATCCGCTTCTGTTGATATGCCGACTATTTCCATGCTTTTCAACAGAGACTCATCAATGTTTAATTCATTCTCGACAGTCAGCAGCGTTTCGGCCGTCCGATTGCCAATGCTTAATAGCACGCCGCGTTTTTCAATCTCCGCAAGCATTTTCTTCTGTTCACGCAAATCGCGAGTATACCCCGCAACAGCGTAATCGCCTCCGTATGGAACGCGGATCAGCGTGATTTCCGACGGGAACAAGACGCCGTCCATCGTCCTGTGCAGCCATTCGACCTTGACATGCTCTCCGTCGAAAGCTCTTGATATTAGCTCCTTCGCTTTATCTTTTGAGTTCGTCCCGTCCGGCTGGTGTTTGGGAGACAAATCAAAATATCTATCGGCAAAGGCCTGCTCATCATTGACATTGAAAAGCCTGAGCGACTCCTTGTTGAACCCAATCATATTGAAATTCCTGTCCCATAAACGGCATGCGAGGGGGGTGGCATCCAGTAGTGTCTGTATGCGTTCGTTGACCATTTCAATGGTTTCGCTTTGCGTATCGGATTCCTTAAATCTCCTTGCGGTGAAGCCTGATAGAAAATTTTTCAGACGAATCGACATATGAATAAATACCTCAATACCCCGGGAGGCCGGGGAATCATGCTTCCCGGATTCCCGGTTATCCATGTTGTACCCTTACCGTTCATTTGTCGGAGGAGCTTCGAAGCTGCCCTTCGACTTTCTCTTTGATGTTCGACGCGCTGAACGGTTTAAAAATATAATCTGCAGCACCCATCGACATGCCTTTTTGCACGCTCTCGCTGCTGACAAGGCCTGTGATGAACACGACGGGGATGTCTTTTGTTTTGTCAGACTCCTTCAGTTTCGTCAGGACTTCATATCCGTCCATTTCAGGCATGATAATATCCAGCAAAACAAGGTCGGGCAAATACTCATTTGCAATTTCAAGCCCCGTTTTGCCGTCACGAGCCGTGTAGACGGTATATTCCTGGCGAAGGGTATGGCCAAGTACGTTAAGGTTAGGCTTTTCGTCGTCGATAATGAGGATGCTGCGTTTAACGGGTTGTTCCATCATTCTGCCTCCAGTTTTTGTTTTATTGTGTAAAGCGCGTCAAGCGCATAAGGCCTGAACTCAAATTCTTCCATATGGTGGATAAGCTCTTCGCTCCCTTGTACGGAACGAAGGTCGCCTATATAGTTGAGACAATCATAGTTTCCGCTCTTCAACAACGGCTCTAATGATCTCAGAAGCTCGAGCGATTTTTTTGCGCTGTAGTAGACAACGCGCGTGTTGGCATATTCTGCGCGCGCGCTCGGCGGCAACAGAACTTCGAGGTTTTTTATGGCCGCGTTCAACTCGCTTTCCAGCCTTGCAAGCTGCTCTTCGGATACGTTATGTTCGCCATCCTTCAGCGCGGCTTCCACTTCTGCTGCTGCATTGGCTAATCCCTGTATGTCCAGCAATCCGGCGTTATTTTTGAGGCTGTGGGCTAGTCTGTGCGCGACCTTGATGTCGCCGGAGCATAATGCGATGCTGATGTCGATGAAGCGGTTGCGGTTATCATCAACGAAATCGATCATAAGACGTTGATGCAAGTCCTCATCCTCCTCCACGGACATGGCCGCGGAGGCGTTTTTATCTATCGGTGACAGGTGTTTCAGCAAACAGCGCCAGAGTTCCTGTGAAGTGAACGGTTTTGCGATGCAGTCGACCATGCCGGCTGATTTGTAGACGTTGAGATCGTCCGCCATAATATTTGCTGTCATCGCGATGATCGATGTCCCCGTGCCGAGCTCCATGATCTTCGGAGTCGCTTCCAGCCCATCCATGACAGGCATGTGGATATCCATGAAGATCAGGTCATATGGCTTTTTCCCCGCCTTGATCCTGTTGCTGACCATCTCGATGCCTTCTTTACCGTTTTCGGCAACCTCAACCTTGAGCCCGACGCGAAGAAGATGCTCATGGATGACACGCTGGTTCATCAGGTTGTCTTCGCATATAAGCACGACGCCATCGAAGGTCGGCCTATCGATCGATGCGATCGCGCTGTGCAGGGGATTGATCTCGGGCATGTCAACAGTCTTGAATGTCAATGCAAAGCTGAAATTGCTGCCCACTTTAGGAGTGCTCTCGACATTGAGCTCGCCGCCCATCAGCTCAATAAGGTTCTTTGTGATCGACAGACCGAGGCCCGTGCCTCCATGCTTGCGAGTCATGCTGCTGTCTGCCTGAGTGAACGGGTGGAACACGACCTCGATCTGTTCCGGAGACATGCCGATGCCGCTGTCCCTGACTTCAAAGCAGACCGTGCAGCTGTCGCCGGTTGATTCCGAAATATATGACGAAAGCTTAACGGCTCCGATATTTGTAAACTTAACGGCGTTTGAGAGCAGGTTGATGAAAATTTGGTGCAGCCGCGTGGGGTCGCCAAGCATTTTCTTGCCGATGACCGGCTCGGCATAAAAGTGCAGGACAAGACCTTTTTCTATGGCCTTTGGCGACATTAGAGTCTGGCAATATGAGAAAATCTCGTGCAAATCGAATGGCACGCTTTCCAATTCCAGCTTACCGGCTTCAATTTTTGATATGTCGAGTATGTCGTTGATAATTGTAAGCAGCCAGTTAGAGTTGACAATGATGTTTTCGAGGTATTCTTTTGTCATGGGCTTCAGGTCGTCATCGATTGCAAGCTCCGAAAAACCGATGATGCTGTTCATGGGAGTCCTGATCTCGTGGCTCATATTTGCAATGAAGGAGGATTTCGCAAGGCTTGCCTGCTTGGACTCTTCAAGAGCGGCCTCGAGCGCGTCTGCGTTGTCTTGAAGGTCGCGAGTCATCGCATCCTGGATGATCGCGCTCGCCATCATGAGGCTTGCAGAACGCAGAATGTCGATTTCATCCTCCGTGAAGACACGTTCCAAATGGCAGTCGTCTATGCTGAAAAACCCCCAGAATACATCGCGGATGAAAAGAGGGATGATGATTATTGAGCGGATATCATAGGCATCCAGAAAAGACCGGTCGCCCTCGGGAAGCTTGGACAGAGGGCTGTTGATATATTCGCCGCGCATGAATTTGTCTTTCCATTCCGGCGTGTCGCTGTATTTGAACGTCAGGCCGCTCGGGACGGGCGTCTTCTCCATTCCCATTTCCGACAGCCATTCATATTTATGCACAAAGCACAGCTCATCGTCAATAGTTTCGTTCTGCCAAATCTGGACACGGTCGACATCCAGACACCGACCCATCAAAGCCATGCCGGACAGCAGCGACTCTTCAAAGTTTTTGCCTTCTTCGGCTGCAAGCATCACGGTGGCGGCTGAGTTGACGGCGCGAAGCAAGCTGTCGCTCTTTTGCAGTTGTATGCTGCGCTTTTTGTCGATTGCCCTGGAAGATGCAAGGACTAAGACCAAGATCGAGCTGACGATGAGCAGGATGATGAGAGTTATGATGAACTCGGGATTGGTCTCCCATATGCCCGGTTTGGCGTTCAAAATCACAGATCCCTCGGGCAGCGAGTCAGTCTTAATTTTAAACTTATCAAGCTGGGCTTTATCAAACGCCCATGTGTTGTTTGAAACACCGGCTTGCTTAATGGGGATATCGATGGCGGCAGTGCCCGACAATACCAATTTCAACATATCGGCGATAGAGTCGCCATATTTGGAATAGTCAAGGCATTTGCCGCCGATAGCGTTATATGCGACCTCGTCCGAATAAAGCGAAATGATGGGAACGGTGCAGTCTCTGTCAAGCAGCCGCTTCATCTCGCCTTGCGCGTAATATTGCCCATTTCCGTCAACAAAATATGAGCCGAAGAACACAAGGCTGTTCGCGGGGAGATTTTTTATTGTCATCATCAGCATATCGCAGCTGACATCATTGTTGTAGTCAATCAAGACGCGCGATTCAAGCGGTTTGAGCTGAGCTTCAATCGCGTCTCTATATCTGATACCTTCTGAGGTGTAGTCGTTGACGACATATACAAGGCCGGTCTCAGGAAACAACGACAAGGCAGCATCAAGGGTGTCGTATGCCGCGATGTCGTCGACTATGCCCGTGAAGTTGTCGCCGTTGCCGTAAATGACTTCGCCATAAAGCTCATCCACCCCATAGAACAATACCGGCACATTACGGAAATAGAGGTAGTAATACTCCGTCAGGAAGGCCAGCGCAGGATCTCCCGATGCTATAATTGCAACCACATTGCGCGATATGCAGTCCGAGCGAAGGAGCTGCGCAATATATGTCGTGTTATACTGGTCTCTGGGGAAGCGGGTAGCATCAAGGTTAATCGTTTTCCACTCAATGCTGGAGTCGTCCAGAAAACGGCTTTTGAGAGTTGCGTTGAATTTATCTTCCCGCTCAATTTCGGTGTTGTTGGAGATGATGTGGATTATCGTCTTGCGTGTGCTGATTTCAGGAATGGGGCGGTCGAGCAGGATGGTGTCGATGCTGCCGTCGGAAAGCATGGTATTAAGCTCGTCAACGATTATGGGGATGAGCGCCTCGCGGGACTTGTGGAGATATAAGTATTCCGTGAGGTGATCCAGCGTCCCAACGCTTTCAACGTTGAGGCCGTCGGCGAGAGATTCGTGGAATCTCTCCGACAGCACGGCAACATCGTATTCGCCGTTGATCACGCCATCGAGCACGGCTCTGTTTGTGGGTTTTGTGACAGTCGAGGCGTTTTCGGGGATTCGCTCCGCAATGTATGTACGGTTTTCAAGTATGCCGACGGTCAGGCCATTGAGCGCGCTCCAATTGTCGATGCGGAGCTCGCTGCCTTCTCGTACAAATACTCGTACGTTGATTTGCTCGAGAGGGAACGGCACTCTTCGCAGATTTGTATAAATGCTGTCAAGACCGGGGTATCCCGCAATGACTCCGTCATATGTTCCATCGTCTGCGGATATGTAGCCGTCCCTGATAGCGGGACAGACAAAATCTGAGCTGTAATCCATGCTTTTCAGTGCGAGGTACATAAGCCTGTCAACAGATATGGGGCCGTTGTCAGGCGTGGCGATGAGCAAATGGCCGGCGCCGGCGGGGGTTGAGTCCGCCGCTTGGGCGGTTGTTGGCGTTGCGGGGTTTTTGGCTGTTGCTGCCGTAGCGAGCGTGATTATTATCGTTATAGCCGCGATCAGCTTTCGTGCGCGNNTGCGTGTTTTCGCAGGCATAATCCTCACCTCGCTGATATTATACCAAAATTCTCAAAATAGACAACTATTTGTTTGAGAAAGTTGCAAAATTACGCTTATTGGGTTACAATTCACGCCCGGTGAGGTAGACGTTTATTTTTGCTTCATTTAGCGCAGCAAGGATGCGGAGCGGTGCGAAACTGAGGCAAGGATGCCTCATTTGA
>WRMX01000003.1 GCA_009776905.1 Oscillospiraceae bacterium | reverse complement strand
AGGCGTCGCTCCCCGCGTGGGGAGCGTGGGTTGAAATACGTAGCTGTAGACATACGCGCAGTGCGTGGAGGGTCGCTCCCCGCCCGGGGGGCATGGACGCCTATGAGCGGCCGCCCGGTCCATCAAGGAATTTGCTCATAAAGCAGGGGCGGCGATTCAGCAGGACGTACCCGCGCTGAAATATTATGTATGGTTTCTTGATAAGGCCCGCCACGCTTTTTCGATCGTATTCAAGCGGTGTGTCGGCGGGCGACGTTTCCTTGAAATACAGGTGGATACGGCTTCTGAACACAGAGAACACATTCAGGTAATTATTTATGATTTGATGTGACAGCCCATATTTATTTGCTACCCTGAGCACGGGCGCATCTTCAACGAAGCATGCGATAAGCAGAAGCATCACCACGTAGAGCGACAGCAGTTTGTACGGAATTATGTCGCCGGGCATTACGGCGTGTGTGCTTTTGCACGATTTGCACATGATCCGCTTTATGTCAATGGGTACAAACATAATTTTCCCATCGGCGATATACATGACATACCGCTGATATGACCCGTACATCTTAAACCTACCTATGGCCGGGCATTTCGGGCATGGGGTGGAGGCAAAGTGCTCTTTTGTGTAAAAATCCTTGTCGTAGGTATTGCAAGTTTGTAGAAAATCGTATATCATAATCTTGTCTTGTGAACACCGATGCGCAAGTGGCGGTGTATCATGGTGTGGATTTGGAGAAGGTTTTCTTGCTGGGAAACGGGCGTCTCCATTTCCATATGTTAACACAGCATCGGATACTATTGTGCAACAAAAAATGCCCCTTGTTTGAGGAGGCGAATTTCGTGGCCCTGTAATTAATTTGCTGATAGTTGACAAATTTTACGGATTATATCGTGCGGTTCAACATTTTATCAGATCTTCCAATGATGTCGCTCCCCGCGAGGGGAGCGTGGGTTGAAATTGTGTCATTGATGCATTCCGCAAGCACCTCCAGCGTCGCTCCCCGCGTGGGGAGCGACGTTGCTATGGAGGCGATAGGTTATAAACCCGCATATATTACTCTCAATAGCATTTTATTGGTCGTGCTGGTGTAGCGTCAGTCAAACTCGATTTCCAAATTTTGGTAGAAGTCCTCTAAGGTTTGCATGATGTTTATACGATGAATGAAATGTTGAAAACGAAAAAATTAATACGAAAATGCATTAATGCCCCTTCAATATGATATACTATATATAGAGGGGCTATAATTTCTGCTCGTTAAACGCTTGCGGTTTTGCATAAACGGCTCTTTTTGCCGCCTTCCCGATGTTCACTCGTATTCCTGTGCACCTTGAAAATTTGAGATAAACAGAGACACCACAAGCGGAACAAAATCACAATAATGCTATGGATCATTATCTGTGAGCTTTGTTAGCATGAATGATGGGTGCTTATTCTATGCACTTGATAAAGAAAAAGGAGACTGCATGGTTCATTTTCTGATAAAGGTGCCATCTGATGGCGAAGCATCAACCACACATGAAGTATTGGTTTTCAGATTAGAGTCATTCAACGATAACAGCAGATATTTGTTATATGACAGCGGTGATGAAACGGAAATGCGCTTTATTCTGGTTTGTGAAGATGAGATTTCAGAAAAAACTCAGGAAAAGCTAAAAAGCATTTTTAGAAAAGATGTCGAGGCCGAAGAAATCAGTATTGAAAGCATTGATCAAAAAACGCTCAGTAAAATTCTTGTGGCAAGAAAGTTGATGGTAGATGATGTCAATTGTTGTGGCAAAAAGAAATACCTATTCACAACAAAAAACAGCAGTCAACTGCTTGAAACAGCAGGGGCTGCTGTCAGCGCAAAGGAGTTTACAAAATTCTTAGTGGAATATACGGATTACATTGACCGGACTGCTGATATCGCTGTGAACTCCATGCATAATGTTGTCATAATCAATGATCATGACGTGAATCTGGAACCATACATTGAACTATTGTACGGAATCATGGCAGCAAAAGGGTTGCTGATTGAACACATAATGATACATGGCAATATGAGCGATTTGCGGCACACAAATAGAGAGACACAATGCGTCTATGTTATTGAGGACGAATGGGAATTAGACGACAATGATGATTATTTTCCGCTTTCTGCACATGAGCAGTTATTGAATGCAATATTCGGCGAAGAATCGTTTTCTGCAGCTTCACTTAGAACAGACCTGCTTACCAAGATAAAAGACAGCAATAATATCTATATTGCACCTATGAAACAGGATGAATATTACAAGATGGTAAAACATGACCTGTTTTCAGTAGCGTTTCCACTTGTTGTGACCATTGGTGAACTAAATGTATTCGACAAGATAAGGTCTATTTGCTCGATTGCTGGAGAATATGGGTTTACAGTTGATGAAGAAGGTTTTGCCGACAACCGACTAATCAGCGCTACATCTATGGACGATATTGAAATAGCAGTGCGGAAAGTAGTACAGCAAAAACTGATTGCGAAAGAAAAGAGCTTTATCTTCACAATGTCTGATCTGACAATTAAAGAGGTCAACGCGCAGAAGACATCAGCTTTTGATGAGTTAGAAAGCCTGATTGGACTGAATGGCGTAAAGAAGACCATCAAGGAGATCGTGGCACTTCTCGAAAAACGAGGCAAAAATGCTGTGCCTTGCCTTCACATGGCATTCCTCGGGAACCCGGGTACTGGTAAGACCACAGTTGCAAGAATTATCGCAAAACTCTTCGCAGAGGTTGGACTGACAAAAAAAGACTTGCTTGTAGAAACTCAACGAGGAGGTTTGGTCGGAAAGTATCTCGGGCACACAGCCCAAAAGACCGCGCTCGTAATCAAAAGCGCGTTGGGCGGCGTGCTTTTCATAGACGAAGCTTACTCGCTGATTGAGCGCCACGACGATGCCTATGGTAAAGAAGCTATCGCCACCCTTGTCAAAATCATGGAGGACAAGCGTGACGAATTTGTTTGTATCCTTGCCGGATATACAGAGGACATGAACGCAATGCTGGATGTGAATCCGGGGTTGCGTGACAGGATTCAATTTCACATCAACTTCCCAGATTATAACATATCAGAGTTGATGCAGATATTTGAGAAATTCTGCAAGGAAAATGCATATAAGCTATCAAGACCTGCCAGAGCAGCCCTTGAAGATGGAATAACGCGGATAGTAGGCGCTAAATCCCACAACTTCTCAAATGGGAGGCTTGTACGAAAGATATTTGAGCGAGTGCGTATAAAGCAAGCATTCAGGGCCACAGATGACACTATCACAAAGTCGGACGTACAAGAAGCATTTGCGGAGACAGATATAGCGAATCTATTTGGTAATGAGCGAATGGCTATAGGATTTCGGCTTTCAGCGTAATTATGCAAAGTTTTGCGCTCGCCATTTTTGCCGTCAATTTACTGACGATACCACAATCATATCTAGAGACTCTTGTACTGCCGAAACTCAATATAATCTATATGGGAGAAAATTAATTGGAAAACCTCGATGATTTTGAATTCAATGAACTAGATGAAGAAGAGGAATTGAAAGCGCGGCAAGAGGTAGGAGATCATTTACGCGAGATATTTCAAGAACGTATGCCAAAAGTCTTAATTCCGGATGTAAAAAAATTTCGGTTGTTGAAATTCGTTCTTAGCCAGGTGGATGCGTTATTAAATAATGGTTACGAATACACTATCAGCGTCGAACAAGATCCACTGACAAAAAAAGACATAAATATCCACATTGTTACTGATGGGGTTGGAGCCTCGACACAAGAGACATTTGCGATATATCAGTGCATAATTCGCAACATAGACGGTATTTCACAGATGGCGAGAATGGATGAAAAAATGGCTATCTGTTTGACCATTAACGATGTCTTCATAACTGAGCAAACTCAGGGCACATAACGCATGTTTCTATCAGCTATGTATCAGTGCCCTTTGTGACTTCCTCAAACGCATTATATGCTAATGGGTCAAAAGGATCGAATGTATCCGGCATGTCGTTAAACATCGTGATAACCTCCAAACTGTTTTTGAATCCATACCTGCTATTGATACGACGCAATCCTTAAATGCTTCGGCATCGAGCCAATCACTATTCTTCGGTCATCTTTGTCATAGAAGAAATATATCCGCACATGCTTTTCCGAATCAGATCCAACTCTAAGGTGCAGGGTGAGTTTGACATCGTTTCTCTTTCCATTCTTTACATATGGAACAGTATAATCTTCGGGATAAAACATCAACGCGCTTTCACTATTGGGGATTACTTCGAACGGGCGGTTATAATATTTGGAGCAGCGCAAGTCTCGCTCCGATTCATCAATCTGCCCGTTTAGCTCGTCGCAGTATTCATTTGCCAAGTATTCGAGTGAATCGCAGAGCAACCGCATATCGACATCATTGTTCTTTATATCTTTCATCGTCCTCCGGGCGCGTTCAAGTATAACGACGCGGCCGGGGAAGCTTTGCTCTGCCCAATCACAAACGTCTGAGGGCTTCTGCGGACGGCTTCTCAGCGCCATCAACCGATTTTCGTACATTACCGCCTCAGTTTTATAGTAGTCCTGTTTTTCCAATAAACGCTGCATTGACATTTCAAGACCTTTTATCCGCGCTATCTCCTCCTCATGCAATCTTTCGAATTTGCGAAACTCTTGCTGCCGCTCGCTTTCAATCTCTGCTAATTGCTTGCTTTGCAGTTCGGCGCTACGAGCTGATTCAGCAGTATAGAAAGCCTTTAATTCTGCAACAGAATTGATATTTGAGAGCGTTTTCTCGCTTTGGATTATCTGTGCTTGGGGAACAAAGCAGCAAAATGAAAAATCAAAATGCTTCTCTCTTGAATAATCCTGCACCATAGTATCAAGCATTAGCGCAAAATCACCGGCCATTACTTCGTCATGGGAAAAAACACTTATCTGGCTATCTATCTGGAAAGGTGGGCAAAACAAAACACCGCCGTTTGAAAGCGATAACCCAGTGACCCGGTCAAATTCGGACAGAATGTCTGCTGCGACAACAAAAAAATGAGCATAACCCATGCGATAATGGGATATGCCCTCCAAATCGTGCGGGATAACAGGCTTGCTGGTTTCGATATTGCGATCACCTGCATCTTTATTCTTTAGCAACAGCGACTCAATGTCCGCCCGTCTGTTCCATGCATTGTCAATGCTAAGGCTTGTAATGTCAGGCGGCAAGAGTGTAGGTTTATTCAGGTCCATTTTCACAATCGATTGTTTTTTGCTTGGCTGTGTGTATTCTGCGACAATAACAACGGGCAGAGTGCGCTCTTTCGCTTTAAGCTTCTTTTGAAATGCTTTTACCTCAGTTTGCGACCGGATACTATGCGGAGTTTCCTCCAACTGCCATATCTGTGACAAACCCACAAGTGGATCACGTTTCAAATGCTTTATCACACCGAGGCGGTACACTTCGCAAAGCTCCGGAGTTCCTTCCGGCTCAGTGACCATGGTCTGAAAACCACAAAGTACGCCCTTGTCTGATATCTGATATGAGATGTTCGTCTCAAATATCCGCCCGGCGACAGGGTGGCGGTCTTGCTCATCTTGTCCCGGATTGGGCCCGAGATCCGGTTCTGTCAACTGAAGCGACCAGATTTTTTCATCTGGAAGCCATATTATTTCAAGTTGATAACCGTATTTGATGTGAACGTTGGAAAATTGCGTAGAATCAACTGTTTTATAATCCCCCGCCGGAGGAAAGTCCAACTCTTCCGGGAGTTCGTTTTCCCGAAACCGTTCATGCAACCACTGCATCGTACGTAAAACAACGATTTTCAGGACATCTTCTCTGTTTTTTGGGCTGCCTGCAATCGCCCACAGTTGGTAAGACGGATATCGAACATTGCGCACTAAAAGCAGCGGTTCTTTTGGTTGGAAATCACTTGTAGCATCCAAATTCATAACCTTCATAACCTCTTGTGTGATCATTCATAATTACAGTTTCTAATCAACGCCTAATGCCTTAAACACTGCCTCTTGTGCGCTAGTATAGAATATCAGGCTGAACGCACCGACTAGGTCAGACGGCACTTGCCCCAACTCAGCAGCCGATGTTATCGGTAATAGTACTTTTTTCGCCCCGCTGTCAAGACAGACCTGTAACACATTTGCAAGCTCATCAACCTTAATAAGAGTTCCCCCGATGCTGATTTCGCCCAAAATGGCTGTACTCGAAAGCAAAGGCTTGTTTAATGCAATGGAACATATTGCGATGAGCGTCGGCAGAGCAAGTAGTTTTGTCATGCCGATGCCCTGCATATCCTGATAATTGATGATATAGTCTTTCGTGGTGGTGCTTATATTCCCGCTGATAGTGTTCCCGTTGGCCTTGAGAAAGCTGTAGGCAGTGTTTGTTGCTTCGCGCGCTTCGCGATCATTTCCGATACCTGACCTATCAAATTTACCATTTCCTGGCAGTATTTCGGCTTCTAACCTATAAACGCCAATCATACCGGACTTGCCATGCGAAATGGTGTATAGTTGTCCGGGGTTACCGATTCCTTCCGGTATTAGCTTACCGCTCGATTGTTCGGGAGCGGACACAAAATTCTCGTCAAAAGTTTCAACATCAATATATGAAAAATTCACATCAAAGAACTCCATGCCACCGATTTTCTTTTGCTGCTCCTTGACTCTTCGGCGCATTTCCAGTGCGATTCTTATTATGTCAGCTAATTCATCCTTTGTGAAAACACCATCTGGGTAAAGCAATTTCGTAAAACCGGACACCGTTTTTCTCACGGCTATGGTATCACGCTGATTGAGATTTGGACCTAATCGGAAAAATCTATCCAGAACATCCCCAAAAGGTTCTTTCCGCATCTCTCGAAGGAACTCTGCCAAGAAGTCTGTGATAAACCCATAATCATCTGTAAAGAAATCGGGGCGAAATTTCGGTATCTCCCAGCCGGGGATATAACAGTGTATGCGGTCAAGGAATGCTGTATCATATGCCATAGCGGTGGGGAACGGTTCAAATAAATGAGATGTTTTCAACAATACATCCACACTTTGATTGATATTGCCTACGAACACCATCGAAGCTGTAGCTGATTTTTCCTCTTTTCCTCTTGAAAAAGAACCGGATGCCATATAACCCTTCATGAGCTCAACGACGTCTTTGTCCTTTAGATTCCTTAACCCGGCAACTTCGTCAAAAGCAACGCAGTCCCAAAGGCCGACAAGCCCGATTGTTCTGTTTGACATATTGTAAAACAGATTTGCTGTAGTGGTCTGGCCGCCGGAAACTAGAATGCTGTTTGGAGATATTTGCTCATAAATATGTGATTTTCCCGTGCTGCGAGGACCAAGCTCACATAAATTATAATTGTTTTCAATAAGGGGGACAATGCGAGCAAGCAGCAGCCATTTCTCTCGATCTGTGAATTTGTCGGGTTCCATTCCTGTAGATCGAAGCAATACTGTAATCCACTCATCTGTCGTAAAGGCTTTTCGTCCGTTCTTGATCTCATCCATGTCAACGTGCGGCATCTGAATCGGTGTAAGTTTCCGCAAACGAATCGGGCTTGCCCTTTTGTCTTCTTCAATGAATTCCCACTCAAGTTGAATTATGCACCAAATACCTCCGCAGAGCAAGCGATCATACTGTGAAACATAATCAGATGAAATTGCTATGCCTTTTATCCCAAGATTTGAAAACTCTGCTTCATATCTGTCAGCATTAATGTTCAAACGAACAGTCAATTTGTCAATTACCGTGTATGAACCTCGCTCGCGCAGAGCTGAAAGTATCTTTTGGGCTTCGTCGGGGCGAACAAAATTTTCTGAAAGGATTCGCTTCACGTTATTCATGCCCTGATTGATGATTTCCTCGTCGTCCGAGTTACAATACTGGCCGAGAAGATACTCAAGGACATACACAGGAACGTTAGCGCCCTCGCGGATTTTCTTTGTCAAGTCCTTACGGACTATTTTACCGTCGAAATATTCTCGCAATTTTTTATTGATCAATGTATTTCGCTCACCAACTACCGGTTTATCCGATTTCATANCGTTTTTGAGTTCTTCCTGCATAATGCCTCCAGCCAACAAACCCCAATATCCTAGCCAACAAACCTCAATTATACATCAAAACCGAAATCATCAGCAAATGCGATATCCATGATGACCTGGTGACGGAATTGCTCGATCCAAATATCTTTTTCGTCTTTCTTGGTACTCTCATTCCTCAGCACCACAAGCCAATACTGCCTTGCATTGTCGTACTTTTTATTCTTAAAGCTGAATTTCAACCGGAGCATCCTCTTGTTTGGATCGATGTCCTTTTTATCGGCATGATACATCTGCTCATTCGATATTTTCTCGTTTTCGTCTGATATGAAGTATAGTCTATATACAGCGGGGGTTATTATGTCGCTTACAGGCTCTGGCTGTATGAAGTCAAGATGCGTTATCAGGTTGGTGATTTTCGCAGCCATGCTCACCAATGCGATTTTTGATTGACGGGTCTCGACATAGCCTTTCTCTGTCCTCACAGTTATTATGGGCAGTATCATCTCTTGTGGGGAAGATCCGCCGTGGACAAAGTTCAAACCACCCTGCGTCTTGAAGACATTTGCGCTAACAGGCCATGAAACGAATCGTTCATCTTCGCCACCTATAATGTCAGACAGCGGGGCAGAAACAACGCCATCTGCTTCAATGGGGCTGTCTGAGATGATAAAGCGACGGTTGGCATATATGTCTTTTTTACCGGCTAAATTGATTTTCTCGCTCTCGTTGAACCGATCATATTTGTACAGGAAACCGTGGTCTGCTGTAATGATGTATCTGACAACATTAGCCCCGGTCAAACGTCTTATCAGCGAGTATATTTCCTCGACAGCCTCGGAGCAAGCTGCGAATACATCCTTTTCTGACGAGGAACCGCGTTTGTCGATATGATTGTGATAAATGTAAATTGCATCCTTACCATTACATATGTCGCGCAACGGCTTGCCTTTTGGCAAGGTTTCCGCGTTCACGCAGCATGAGTCCGGCAGTGCGGCTTGCAAAATGGCTTCGCGCTTATCAGTCCCGTCGCTGGCTTGCCCGTCCACCAGAACAGTACCATCGCTTTTGATTTCCAACACCTTGTGCGGCAGCAACGCAGCCATGCCAAGCTGAGTGTATGAGGGCAAAACGCCTATCAAATGCCCCATTTCGACCGTGCATTTTGAATCATCGTTTAGTCTTTCAAAGAGTTCCCGGCCGACCTCATAGCGAAAGGCGTCGGAAATGATTACCGCTGTTTTTTCTTTAGCCGAACGTACCCACCAGTTAAAAAAGCATAGTTGAGATGTTTCTTCTTTCATAACGGTTTTTATATCAAGTGCCTTATTCCATGCAGTCAGGAGCCGGTTAAGATAGTCATTTGTGTATATATTCTCAACAAGGATACGTAAGTCTTCAAATGCTTCCGCATCTGTCAGCATATCATACGCCGAATAAAAGTCGCGGTAATGGCGGTCAATTTTGTAATCGGTCGTTACATACCGCTTCACGATATCCACAAACTGATCAGGACATGTATATGCATTTTGCCGGATGATTTCATACGCTGCTGAGAGCATAGTGTAGTGATATTTGTATTGCGCTCCAAAATGCTTTTTCTTTCGCAACTCGCAAAGCGTGGACAAACCTAATCCTCCGCTGGTCGCGCCAATGTCCTTGTCCATGAGACGCCCGGTGATCCATTTGATGATAATCTCGTCAAATGTGTTGAACGCATCACAATCCTGAATCGTATCGGGAGCGGCATCGCTGAAAATATCCATTACATTCAGAACATTGGCAGCTTCATTTGCCAATTCATCATATTGCTCCCTATATATGATGCTATTCATCAGGTTTTCCAAAAATGCGATGATGCTTCCTGATTTGTATGAAACGAATTCACGCCAAGCTTTAGGGACATCATCTTGAAGCTGTCGGGCAGTATACGTTATAAGGAGTGTGGCGACAAGACGAAAAAGGTTTGGCGTGTTGTCCGTATAGCCCAATGACTCTTCACACATTTGCCAGAAAACCGGGAGCAACTCATATTTCTCAAAATCCTCAAGATAGGGGTTGTTGATATGCCCGCCGTCTGTCAACACAACGCGAAGCACTTCATCAAAGGATACACGGGTTTTACACAATGCGCTCATTAAGGCGGTTTCTATAATCTCTTTTGAATAGTTTTCGATTTCAAAATCATAGAATCGCTGTGTCCTGGCTTTTGCGCCCTTTTTATCAAAGAAACCTTTATATTTCTGTAAAACCGGCTTTAGGCTTTCGTCAATACGCAAATCGGAAGCTAGAAGAGATATTCTATCCGCATGGAACTGTCTGGAGTAAAGCAAGGTATCTTCGAGGGCATTGTTTAACACATCCGGCTTCGGAAACGGAGCATATATCAGATAGCTAGATTCATTATCATCCCGTTCCAAGAGGTATTTCGTGCTGAACTGGTTAAACTGCGTCAGCTTTTGTAGCTTCGCGCCGACAATAGGCAGAGAATCAATGTCATCGGTAAACTCTGCCTCATTATCGTACCAGAACACGATCTTCCGCGTGTCCCCGGCGAACTCGGCATTGAGTTTGTCAGTTATTTGCTTAAGATCAAGGGTTGGCATTGTTCTCATCCTCCGGAAGAGTGTTAATGTATGCCTCTACAGCTTCAAGAAATAGTTTAGCATTTTCGATTTGCTCTAACACCTCNGGTTTTGATACAACGTAAAAATCCTGATAATCGCTGCCACCTCTGACTTCAAANGCTTTAGCTATTGTTTTTGAAAAATCAGCTTNAAACTTTCCTGTTTTAATATAGTTTTGCCGAAAATATGAAATAATGCCGGAATGCTTTTTAGAGTCAAATTCGTCNAACGCAAGCACAGCCCGCATAGCGTGAAATATGCAATAATATGAACGATTTGCAGCATTTTTCATTGAAACGTCCACAGTAGCTTCAGCGGTATGCAAGCACTCGCGAGCTTGCTCAAGTCTGTAACGCATTAGGTCAGTTTTCGTAATCATAAAGTAATACCCCCTCTCTCGTCACGTTCTTGAAAAATGGTAAAAAGCCTACACACTGTTCAAAAATAGCCTTTCCTGTAATATGCAACGACACAAGTAGGTCATACTCCAAATCAATATAGGGTATATGGTCGCGTATTACGCTCCGCCAAACGGATGTTTCCTCCTGCGGCACATCTGCCAAAATGAAAAAATCGACATCGGATTCTTCATCATAGTCGCCGCGAGCATACGAGCCGTATAGAATCACTTTATCTAGCTTTTCTCCAAAGGTATCTTTAGCTGCTTGAACTACCTTTTGCGATAATTCCAGAATCCGTTGATTGGAAGTTGTATTTGTTGGCATGGAATCGCTCCTTTATATTCTCCCAAGCACTTCGTATTTCTTGCCGTCTGTGCCGGTCTGTAGTTTCTCGTAGTTTACCTTTACGCCGTCGTCAAGGTCAAGCTCAATCCGGGCGAGGGCGAGGTGGGCGATTTTCTCATCGTATTCTTTGGCTTCCTTCAACTGCTTGGTCAGTTTCTCAAGCCGCTTAGTTGCTGCGCTAACTTCGCGAGCATTGCCGGAGTTTTCTATGGTTTCGCGCATACGATTGATTTCGCTTTCATATATTCGTTGAAGTTTGTGCAAATAATCAATCCGCAGCTTACCGACTGTGTCCTGATTGTATCGATGCAGATAAACAAGTGCTTTGAATCCGTCTGCCTTGCCGCTATCGAAAAGCCAGTAAATAGGTCGTTTCTGATAAATCCTTACATGATCCTTATAGAAGTCCTTCAGGAAATAACCCCTGATGACATCACGAGCGGTGCTACCCTTACCGCCGAGGGCATCGGCGATGAAGCGCAGGTTCTCCTCCAACGTGTCAGCGCCATACACAGTACGGACAAATACTGTGAGACGATTTACGATATCCTCATCTGGCATATACTCTTCATCGGTAATCGGGATGATGTTGTCGCTATCAGGAATGAAGTTACTGTATTTGCTAGCGTCCCACTCACCGCCGGCATAAGCCAATCCTTCAACATCAAGAGAATAACGCCCGAACAAACAGCCAACAGCATAGCTGATGAGCGAACGTATCTCTCGCCCCATGTCAGCGCGTCGCACGGTAACGTCCTTGTCCTCAACCTCTGGCGTGAGTTCTTCCTGCAAGCCGTAGATGTCGATGAAGATGCGATTGAGTTCTTCTTCATTGGCTTTAAGTGTGTTGAAGCGTTCGTTGCACTCCTGCTGCCATGCTGCAAATTTGTCAGCTATTAAAACACCCATCGATAAGGATCCTCCTTGAAATGAGTTACTTTACTTTTGAGCGCAAATACCAAAGAAGAATACCGCAATATGGCGCTTTCTCTTCGGCTTCGTCCAGTTTTTTGATATATTGCTGTGCAAGGGTTTTCCATGTGTTTGTTGGCTTGAGTTTAACGAGTTCCTTTTTCAGTGTATCCAAGGCGGATTTTCGATTGCTTACTAAAATGTTGAAGTTTAGATTGAGCGTATCGTTTAGGTCATTATTGATTACGGAATTTGTCGATTTTATAAACCCGTCCGATGTATACAGAATGGTATCAACGATAGGCTTTATTGTTGGGTTTACTGTAAGCGGTCTGTTCCTCCTGTGCCTGTCACATGTTTGCATCCGATATGGGTTTCCTTCATTTCCCGGACAAACGCCAAGCATGTTCTTGTAATCAATATCGGAGGAATTGTCTTCGCCTTTTGGACTTTGAGCGATATGGTGTTCGATGTTGATTGTATCTTTTTTTATTCGGCTCATGCAATATGCGCATATTGCGCCTTGTTCTCTCAATAACTCCGACCTTATATCATCCATTATTGCAATGCCAAGACCATCGTAAGAAGCATTTGGCGTTGATAAGCGATATTGCATCAGGCTTTGTGGCTCTTTCCCTTTTTTGATGTAAATCACGGTTCATGCCTCCAACGATTCTATATCCAGAGTAACTCTTATGCTGGTCAGCTCAGGATCGCTATCTCCAAGCACTATCTCCAAGTCATCTGCCTTTTCTGCAGCAAGCTTGAGTTCCTTCAAATTAATAAGCTCGTAAATGTCGGAAAGCTTTCTATCTATTTCTTCCGGGCGAGTCCTTACGCCCATTATAAACTCCAATATGGAATTGACGTCGCGACCATACACATTATGAGAAGGATAATAAGAGTCGTTTCCATCCAGTATCAGCAGGTTTTCTTTCTTTACGGACTGCACGACCAGCGGCGTATGCGTGGTTATTATGAATTGCACCTCCGGAAATATCCTTGTCAAGTCATCAATTACTTTTTGCTGCCAACGTGGGTGAAGATGGAGTTCAATCTCGTCAATTAAAACGACACCGCTTGTCTTTTGAATAGCTGTCTCGTCGAGATGAGGATTAAGCGTCATTATGCGATGGCAAACATCGATAATCAAGCACGTCACAAATCGATATCCATCACTGAACAGCGAATATGGCGTTATTTCCCCGTTTTCATTTTTGATGCAAAACTCAGCTATTTTCTTGTCATAATAGACATTAGCACCGGGTGAAGCGGATTCAAGGCTGATTTTAATTGCGTTGATGATTGCGTTCATTTTCACAAAAGCGTCTTTGTCTTCATCATGATATGCGAGGAAAGCAAGCCGATCCGCGAAACGCATGGCATCACTAATTGAATTCGAGTATGAAATTGCCCTTTTGTAGCCGTCAAGCCTTACCTTATCCCGTGTGAAAGTGCGCTCCCATTGAATAGGATCATTCCATAACCTAGCTGCGCTATAATACGCTACGATCGGTAGAATAATGTCCCCGTCATCTCCGGCACTTATTTTGCGGTTGTACGGCTCGGTTATTTTTCGCGGCTGCGTCAAATCTCCGTGAGTCGTTCTGCCATTGAGGTTTGTTAGTGATCGACTCCAGGTGCAGACCTCCCCCGATGGGAGTGTTGCTGTGCAACCGACAGATACAGGGATCTGCTCCAATAAAGCATTATTGATCGTTCCTACTATTTTACGGCGGTCAGCTTTTATAAAGTTTCTTTTGTCCTGGCTTTCTAAGTAGTCAAAGCCATACAACCACCCACCCAAAGCAACGCACAGCCCTTCTAAAAGGCTCGTCTTTCCGCTGCCGTTCTCCCCGACTATCAAAGTAAGCCTCTCGTGAAACTTAAACTCCCTGTCGGCAAAACCACGAAAGTTTTTCAGGTATAGCTCATGAATTCTCATAGGAAGAAACCTCCTGTTCCTGTCGAACATAAAGTATGTCTATATCTCTGTGCGATCGGCACAGCAAGTTCTCTTGTTTCATCAATCGTATAAGGTCAATACTTTTCATTGCTCCTCTGCCTTTCACCAATAGGTAGTAGATTAGGAATTCGGATTGGCGGGTGTTTCTGTAAAACCATGTTTCTGTGCTATCATTTGATAATTACCAATTCACTTAACGCTCGGGTATATGCTATATATTTTTCATTTTTTGTAAGGAGTTTATCGAACACATAAACAATGTCGAACTCTAGTCCTTTGGCTGACTTAATTGGGAGCCAAGTCATATTCTCCATTTTTGCAATCTCCTTACGATTGTTATTAAAGACAGACTCATCATTTGCCATAACAGCAATTCTTTTTTTCCCTCGTTTGAGTGTTTTTAGCTCCGCTGAAAAATCCGTTGTTGTAATTATACGCACATCAGAGCCATTTGCTCCAATTGGTACGGCATCGAAACTAAAACTCTTATTACAAAATACAGTGATTTCTATGGTGTTTCTATAGTTTTCATTCAATATGAATACATCGTCTATCTCTGCGGAAGACTTTATCCACTCCCAATTGCTAATGCCTCTTCTATTATTTATTAGTTGATTTGTATCGCCATATAGATTCAAAACAACATTCTTGTTTATTTTGGAAAGAAGTTTATACTCAGAAACAGTAAAATCTTGAGCCTCATCAATGTGCAGATACTTATCGCCATTATTAAAATCCCCTCGCATAAACCATGACCAGAAAACTAAATGGGTATAGAGCATGAATCTACTAAACTCTCCATGCTTAATGCTGCTTGGCCAATCTACCCCACACTCGTCAAAGATTGTCTTTAGCACATTGCCAACCGTTGCTTCAAAAACTGTTTTTGGCTCAAGATGTTTCTTCAAATTTCTTACAATTTTAAGCTCGCGAGATGCCAATGCTCCGATTTGGTTTTCAAAATCTGTTAATTCTTGGCTAGCTTTTGTGCTGGTTTCTTGTGCATTCAATAAATCCGGCTTCAAAGCATCAATTAGTATCCATATTTCAAGAAGCTTTGTTTCTAGTTCATCGACTTGCGCTGTATTACTGGTTTTCTCTGACTTTTTTAGTTTTGTTTGAAGAGCCTTCGCCTCTTTTTCCAGTTTTGTCATTGCTTCAGTTTGCTTTCTTGTGGCTTGTCTGCTTAAGTCTTGTTTCCTTTGAAGAATTTTATACTGGGTATTGTTCTCCTTCAGTATTTCATCATTTCGATCTAGTATTCTCTGAGCAAAATCTCTATACACATCGCCGCGATACCTTTCATTCAACTCAGCGTTTAAAGAGATTTGATAACTATGATTGGCGCAAATTGCTTTTAGTTCGTCGATCCAGTCTTCATTTTCTATGCTATCAAAATAGTCATCAATAGATTTAGCGCATAAATCGCTAAATGATTCGGAGTAAATACTATCTAAGAATTTCTCATCCACCGAGTCGTGGTGGACTACAATAGAATTATACTGCCTTGAATAGTTTTTTATCCAACGCATACTTCCATAATTGCTTTCATACTTGCGAAGAAGATATAGGTAATAACTCAGAACATCCATTACCTCGATATCATTTATATCAATGTTTTTTACAAGGTCAAGAATATGACTATTAAACTGCTTGCTGGGTGTGAGGATTTTTACAGCATTTAAATCAAGATTCGGCCTGTTATACTTGATGTATGACAGTCTGTGAAGCAGTATCATTGTTTTTCCGGAACCGGCGCATCCTTGCACTACAAAAGATTTATTAATGTCTGAAGTAATTATATTCCACTGGTTTTCTTGAATTGTTCTTATAATATTTGTAAGTTTGTACTCGGTTTTCTTTTGGATTAGCAAGTCTTTTAAATATGAATCAACAGTGCCATCAAACAAACCATTATGAGAGGCGTCATATTCAGGATAGACTTTTATCAAACGGGAGTTGCTAATATCGAATCTTCTTTTAAGCGTAACGTCAAATGTCCCATCAGGCAAAGTGATACTCTCTAAATTGCGAACATAGGCCTCTCCAAGCGCCGCCCAACTGTATATGTTCTCATTATCAATGCTCAATTGCCGTTCACCAATATAGAGTGTTTCAGTTATGCCATCGTTGTTGATAAAATCAAGTCTGTGAAAGTATGGTCGTTGAACTATCTCTTGATATTCTTCTGCGTTTGCGTTGTTTTTCTCCTTTTGCGTTCTTTCGTATATAAGTTCACTATAAGCTTCTTTTGAATGAGAGGAACTATTAAAAAATCTCACGTTCGCTGAATCCGCATCATTCTTTACTGCTATAATCATATTATTTATAGAACGCACAGTTTTCTTCAATGCAATATCTTCTTCGATAAAGACAGGATCTGAATTTTGCATTGTCACAATACCTCCTATACATATCGCATTCAGGCTGGGGCGAAGGTCTTGAACCTCAGAGTGCTTTTCCAATATTTTTTAGCATGAACCGCATTTGCTTTCATATTGACTGCTGCAGCCTCCGCAAAGCACCCGCACCCGCCAGACAATTTGTCACTGATAATACTATCGCCATAAGGCAACCCCCCTTTAATTCAGAAGACGCGTTGAAGCCATTATTGAGTTTCCTAGTGAGTTCACAGAAAATCTGGCTAATATGGTCATGCAAAGCATAGGTTATACCAACGGATGCCGTTTGAAATCCCATGAGGTTTCGAATGAATCCCAGTCTGCGCGGGAGAGGGAGATGTTTTTTTCGACTGTTGAATTAATCAAGCTACTTTGCTCCTCTATTACTGGGAATCTGGCAACATCACCAGATTGTAAATGCAATGTAGGATTTATTGCATTTGCCAATACCCTCGATATATTTGTGTTTAAAAATCCAAGTAAATACAGCAGGATTTCATCTTTAGCAAAACAAACAGTTCCAGAACTCTCAAAAAAGAATCCATCTTCCATTATTCTAAAAGAAGGGTTTCCGCTAGTTATATTTGACCAAGTGATACCTTTTTCAAACAGCTTCTTCTCACTTCTTATCGTGGCTCTACCCGATGATTTTACTCTTTTTCCATTATCTTCCCAGTCCACAAGATGCATATAGTTACCATACCATTTACGGTATTCCCCTCCTTTTACACACTTAAACCATTTCATTGGATTGGCTGTTACTTCATACCATAATCTAAGAAATAAATCGTTATCGCCTAGGGTAGATCCTTGCTTAGGTATCGCAATGTCAGATACTTTTAAAGCTTCATCAATTGCTTTGAAGAGTTTTTCCCCAAGCCAATACGCTACTGGATTGCCGGGGATTTTTGCGAAGTTAGTGCTGTCAGCGGAGTAGCGAAATCCGCATTGCGGGTTTGCAATCGATTCCAGATATTTTTGACGCTGTATCTCCATCCCTCCACGAAAGTCTACCAAACGGATATACTGTCCAACTGTAGGCATGTGATTGTTACAAAATACAAACGAGCAGACGGGTACAGTCGCTTCTTCAAACGCTGAATACTCAAACTGTATCAATGAGGTTATCGACCGATTTGAGTAAATCATATTTCTGAGTTTCTCATAACTTTGTATGAACATCCATACATACGGCGTGAACATACCGATATAACCGGTAGGATTTGTCATTTCGCAACAACGAGCAATAAACGCAGAAAACGTGTCTGACTTAACATCAACATAATTATCCGCTAAGAACTTCGTTAGTTTTGCACTCTGTCCTTTTCCGCCCATATATGGCGGGTTTGTCACCACCACATCGTACTTCTGTGAAAGCAAGTGTCTGAAGTTCCACTCACGCAGTTGCTCTTCATAAGTCGCAAAACCGGATCCAATACGAAAGTCGTCGTATTCCGGCATTTTTTCGAGAGCGTTTATTCTCATTAGGCTGCCGTATTCCTCGCCATCAGGGAATCCTGCCGGGTGGTAAACCTGTGGCGCAACCGAGCCATCGAGTATACGCCGATTATACTGTCTTGCTTTCATCATCAGGGAGAAATAGGCAAGTTGGTACGCCCTCTTGTCTATGTCCAGACCATGAATGTTCTTTTCGAGAATCAATCGTGCTGCGTCACGTTGGCTGTAGCCTGCGCTCTCGTAGATTTGCATGAACACGTCAAAGGCGTAGACGAGTATATGCCCGCTGCCCATGCAGGGATCAATGAAGGTGATGTCCTCCGGTGATATGCCTTGCCGCTCTGCGAATATCATGTCAAGCTGTGCCTGTACCTCCGGAGTTTGCTCCGCTTCATCAAGATAGTATTTCCAGTTAGCTTTGAGCTCATTATTTGGGTGCCCTTCTAACCATAGGCGACCAAGCGAATTTTCGACCATATACTGCACAATCCAGTAAGGCGTGAAAAGCTGCGTAGCTGCAGGGATGCGCTCTTTTGTGATTTTTACATTATTTTTTAGCAACGCAAAAGTCTCGTCTTTCGGCTCTGTGTTGTAGTATTGGTACAGCCAACCGATGATTTCCACGGTTTCCTTGAAATTGTCCTCGGTTACATCGTTGATAAGATGCCAGACTACCCCGTCATTGTCGGTGAACGATATGTTCAACAGCAGTTCAGTATAATCGTCAGTTCTCTCAAAAAGTTCGGGCAGTGAATCGTTCAGGGCGTTGCATTGCTTGATGAACAGCAGTCGGAACAGCTCATCTAGTTTATTATGCTTTTTAAAGTCAAGAATACTCCTACGCTCTTGTTCTGTAAAATTCAATTCTGACTCAAATGGGGTAGTGACTATGTCAGGTTCACTCTTTGCGGTTACGCTGGAGAGGACTCGAACTCGAATATACTCATTGACTTCCATGAACCGTATTGCAATCAAGCGGTTGAACCATGTATAGGCGACCTCTTCGATAACGGCCTTATATGCGGTAGCATAGTCAGATTGTTTCGTTTTTTCTTCAATTTTATCTACTAAACGCTTGCGCTGCTCTATTTCTCGCCCTTTGACCTCAGGCCGTAGATTCGCTTTTTTTTCAATACTGTAAAATTCAACGCCCTGCGCCACTTGAACAGGTTGATGAATCTCCTTGTCCGTTATTCCAAGCAGTCCGGCTTTGTAGCTGATGTCGGCAATCAGCTTGTTCCTCGCCCATATCGCAAAATTCTTTATCGCTGTTTTGTCCATGCGTCTTGCCTCCACAGCTAAAACTCTATGTTCAAAATCGTATCATCCTCTATTTCGTTGTAAAGCCTTTTGCGCAACTGTTCAAGTTGTAGGTCTACATCGGCTTTACTCTTGACTTGCCATGTGCCGCCGGTATTAATGTTCTTAATGCTGAGCCGTTTTACTCTTGGAGTTTTAGGTTCNGCAACAAGCATTTGTGCATCAGGGCTGTCTGCGGCAGTCGGATACAATGAGAGCGGTTTTGCCTCTTCTGCAAGCTCCGTGTCCTTCTTTGCAATTTCATTCAAAAGGCGCATTTTCAACGCATCGGCTTCAACCCGTATATTCTGAAAAGTCGCCACATTGTTACATCGGTCGGCTTTGTCCTTCAATTCGCTAAAATACTCGAGGAAGCGGGAGCTGAGGTCATCCTTGTATGACTTTTCGTTTAACTCGTCTAGCACACGCTTTCTTGCATCCTCGATTGCGTCATAGATTTGCTCTGACATTCCTTTAAGCACTAGCATATTTGCATCCACAAACTGCTTGATCAAGCCGGGCAGTTTAGGGATATTGGCATATGGGGAAGGCATTTTCAGTATACCCTTGATTTCCTCAACGCTTTTCTCAACTGCTGCATCAACGATGAAAGTCTTGCTGTCGTCATAGATGCGCATTTTTTCAAGGGCATCGTCAAAGATCTTCTTTTGCTCGCCACCAAAGAATGTCTTGACCGGATCGAACTCGTCCGCAAAGTCAATGTAAGTATCACGCTCTGCGTTGATAGTCATGAAAAATTCGGATGAATACTCAATCTGCGTGATATTTCGCAGCAAAGTTTTACCCGATTCCAATATACTTTTGCCGGGATATTGTTTTCCTTGGCTGATGATTTCATACTCCCTAATTGAATGAAGGCGGTCATCGCAATACTTTTGAAATGTCTGCATAATTTCGTCTTCATCGTCTGAAATGCCGGCAGAGCCAAACATCTCCTTCATCAACTCGCGGGCAGCTTTCTTCTGCGCCACGCTGACCCGTTCTCTATATTCAGTCAACAGCTTATCAACATATTCGCGTTTCATAATATATCTTACGATTTCGTCTGCCTGCTTGTTATGCAGGGTAATGGACGCTCCGTTGACAGTGAATGCTATATCGCCGTCAACGAATAGCTTTGCAACAAGCCATTCAACATCTTCTTCCGTGAAACCGTAGGGCGCTTTTTGGAAGCGGTCATGCAGTGATTTCATGGATGTTTTTGCGTGTGATGCGAAACCTGCCCCAATATAGTCCAGTACATCAGCCAACGCATTGCTGTTGACCTTTTTACCACCCTCGATAGAAAGGCTTTGCTGGTTTGTCTTCTCAATTAGCTTGCGGATATCCGCTTCGCCAAAAGCAGCTTCTATATATGATAGTTTATGATAAACGGTGCTAACCAAGCGGCCAAGCGCATCGTTTAACCGTGCGTTGACATCTTTTGCTCCTATTTGCGCTTTGTCGCCATTCACATAGATATCAGCTACCTTCATGGNTTCCTGTAAAAACAGTTTCGCATCAGATGCTCTGCGGCGCATTTCCTCGCTTTTTGCGGCTTTTATTTGCTCATACTTGGTCAGGATNCCGGNCGAAGCGGTTTTCAGGTACTTTTCTATTTTCATGGAATCACGCAATTCATCAAAGAAAGAACGATCGTTAGGCAAGACCATTAAAACTTCCTTACCCTGCCCCGACATCATCCGCAAGGTCATTTCATCTTTATACTCTGAGTTCGGTGTCAAAATACGGATGCCAATGTCATAACTCTGTTTGGGACCATGTGGGAATTCGTCCACATGTTGGTTCATAGCAAANGTATAGCGCCCATTGTGCGCGGAATATTTATATCGTTTGTCAGTATAAATATCCTCGAAGACCAAATCCGCTATTTTGGCGGTTATTTCGACCATTTCCACGTTTTGCCCATCGATTTCGCGGTTTATTTCCTGTTCTTCGTCAGTTAAGAACACATAGATTTCACCGTTCTTTTGTACAAGCTTTTGACCTGATAGGACTTTGAGTGCATCATCAACTCTCTTTTTCAAGTCTATCCGGTCAGTCTCTAAGCTATCGACAAGCAAACTGATAAGGTTGTCAGCATTGGCTTCCACTTCGGACACATACTTCACCATGAACAGCGCCTTTAGGACTTCGACGTTGAAGCACGACTCCGCTTTGTCCGGGTTAATGACTGCGTTGTCCAGTGCTCGGACGATTACCCCGGCGTGGCTGTGGTCAAGAAAACGGTGCAGTGCGTCGTAGAATAAGTTGAATGGTATAATAGCGCCGGCATCCAAGTCCATCAGCTGGATCGCCGATTCCTGGAATAAGGCAAGCATGGAACGCTCACCCTCGGATAAATGCTTCCCGGATGCGCCATGCTGACGAATCGAGGTCAACACGCTTGCCAAAAGGTTGAACTGGTAGGGAACAAAGGGGTATACGGAAGCAAAATCCGCTTCCCCGGTATACAGCTTCTTCTCCACGCTGTCATTAAATACAATCAAGTTTTTGATGATTGTTTCTTTTTGCTCGTATATGACCCGAAGCGTCTGCTCCGCCGTCTCGTCTTTGGATAGGATGCGCTTTTTTATCACCTCGTCCACATTTGCGGAAGACAGTGAGAGCCGGGTGTCAAAGCGCCCCTGTATTTTTGAGAAGTCGTTGGAGCGCAGCCCCATATCCTTTGCTATCGCGTCGATGTCCTGCTGGCTAGTCACGATGACCCATGCCTTGCCGCGACAAGCTGTGCCTAAATCCTCGGTTACAGTCTGGAGGTTGAGCATCAAGTGCGAGTCGTCGCCGATGTACTGGCCGATTTCATCCACAAGGAACACGACATGGTGATTGCCACCCTTTTTCTTGATATACTCCGCCACCCGCTCAGCAAAAGCCTCGACACTGATTTCATAAACACCCATAGCTGTCTTGCACCAGTTGCGGGCGGCATTTTCGCTCATAAAGCCCATTTGACTGAGAACCGCGACGATGCTGTCCTGTACCCGTTGCAAATTGTTACGCGAACTGAGCCAGTCTTTTTTGAAGAGCTCAAGGAACAACCGCTTAAACTCGTCAAAGCGGCCTGCCTCGTCCAGAGTGCGCTCAAGATCGGCTAAATGCGGTCGTGAGCCGTAGTAACCCTGCATCTCGTTGAAGACTTTCAAAAAAACATTTACGATGGCATCCTTTGATCGATTTGCGGATTGGGTGCTTTTTGACTCGATATTGAACAGAATGACATCCGTGTTGGAAGCCATGTCGGCGCATAGCTTCATATCGGCAAGCACCATTGCGTCGTCTATTTTGTTGTCGTCTATGAAGTAATCGAGGGCGCGTTTCCCGGCGACTTCCTTGTTTGCCAGCAAGTAGGAAAGTATTTTCAGGAAGTGCGATTTGCCGCTCCCGAAGAATCCGGAAATCCAAACGCCCATCTTGTCGGTAGGCCCAACTATGCTTTTTTTGTAGTTTGTAAAGAAATCTGCGAAATGCCGAGCCAACTCGCGGGTCACGACATACTCCTCAAGCTCCTGCCTTATGTTTTCGTTGTCTGCCTGACCGACTTTGATGACTCCTTTGATGTCGCGGTCTATTTTCTTTTGAAACATATCTCGGATTAGCATGGTCGAAATCCTCCACTTATGTCAGTCTGCGGCGAGCGGCAGCGCACGATAGTAGTTATCATCTTTCACATTACCAAAAAGCACAAGTTCCTGCCCATCATATTTGCCGGGGAATAGCAGGATTACAGGCATCATGTCCAGACGCTGGTGAAGGACGTTCAATACCGTGTGGGAACGCAAAACCGGATAGCATTTCCCGATTCCCGAGAGAATTACAATGTCATTTTCTGCAGTATGGTCACAAATATAATCAACTATCATATTGGGATTGGGGCTATCATTNTCATTAGTCAATCCCAGAATATTGCCTATGTCTTCCGTAATGCCGTCAAGACCAAATTCTTCCTCCATATTAAAGCACTGCNCAAGGCTCTCTTCTTGAATCAATAGATCTATCATCGTATCGTACAAATCAAACACGTTGAACCGGTAACCGTCTATGTCAGGGTTGTTTTTTCTTATCCAATGACTGACCCATTCGCGGACGATTAGTTCATCCACCGCAGGATAATTGAACACATAATAGCCGACCTCATTTCCACGGCCTTTATTCTTACGGAAAGACGGTTCGCGGATTGTTTTTTCAGCTTCTTCCAGCCTTATTTGAGTTGGGCGCATATGGGCAGTCACCTCGTTCCGGTCAATACTTTCAAAATATGCGACATGTTGTTATCTGTCAACAGGGTTGACATCTGCCCGTCGATTAGTGGCTTTTTAATCTTTCTGTCACCGATATCGCGATCAATTAGACCCGCTTCTGTGAGGTATACTTTATATGTCTTTCCCAAACGGTTGAGGGTTTCATCAGTCCAACCGGCGACTTTCTCACTTTCACGCTGTTTATTCAAGAAGAATACCCTGACGTTAGCATCCGTCAGCACCATGTCGCCTACGATTAGCTTTTCTCTGTATACTTCATTCATAAACTCATAAAACAAGGCATCCGTCAGCATTATTGCGATAAGGGCTGTTATACGTTGATATTCCAAACCGAGTTTATCAAACGCTCCGCAAAAACCCTGTGGCAGACTCCTGATCCTTGTGGAAACGGTGCTGAATATTTGCTTACTCCTCATTTGGGATGCTGCTGAAAAAATATTGTCTCTTTCGGCTAACACTCTTATTTCTTCAATAGTTTTGCCTGAACCGAGCAACGCAACAACCTTGCGAAATTCCGAAAACCAAAACGAGAACTTGACTGCTCCGGCACTATATTTGTCTCGATGCATTTACTCGCCTCCATCGTTATTCATCTCTGGTAATACCTCTACGATGTCACCGATATCGCATTCAAGGACACGACAAAGCTTGACTAGCACGTCCATTGGAACATATTCGATTATAGAAAACTTGCTTTTCGTATTTTTGCTGATACCTATGGCATGAAGCAAGCATCAATATGAGAACCTCGCTCCTTATTGCTATGGGAATATACTCGTGTGAGTATATCATTATAAGGTCAAAAATTCAATATGAAAGTATTGTTTGGTGATGTAATGATATTTCACAGGGAGTATTTTGAAATTTGGAAATTATTTTCTTTTGTAGTACTGCTGATCGTTTTGCTAATGAAATACGGTGAAATGCCGTAAAATATCGCAATATAGACTCAAGACCGGCGCGGCACCGCCCCGAAACCCATCGGGACGGCACGCTAGCCGGTCAGGTTCAATCAACGTTTTGTCAGGTGTTGCTACAGGAGCGCGTACCGTTCCTCCAGCCTGTCCATATGCGCCTTGAGCGCCTTTTTCAGCGCGTTACGGTCTGCCTTCTTCGGAACAAGGTTGAGTTCCGAGCGAATATTGGCTTCCGCCTTGGCGATGGCGGCGCCTAGCTTCTCCAAATCCGCAAGAGCGCGGTCGACAGGAGCCGCCTGCCTCGCAAGCGCCGAAGCGGCTGCCTTCTTTTTCCCATATTCGCCGTTTTCAACGGCTTCCACGAACGCCTCAATCTCCTCCCTCGGCTTTTCGGAAAACCTTTCCAGCTCCTTTTTGTCAATGCTCACTTCGCCGGCGAGGATGCTCCTCTTCGCGGCCAAGGACACCTCGCCGATGGAGTTGATCCCTTCGGCAACCTTGGCGTCACGCCTGATCGTCCTAGGCGAAACCTTGTATTTTGCAGCCAGAAACCCTGCTGTTGACAGTATTTGAGGTTGATGGTCACTTTGGCCATCAACCTCATTGTGTTGATTTTTGCCGCTTTCAAGCGACTTGTACGTCTCTTCGTCGAGCTTCGGAAGCAAGCTCTGAAATTCTTCGTCTATTATTATTGTCTGCATATGCTCATCCCCTCGTAATGGAGGCTGGGCGCTTGGGGTTCTTGCGCATTCATGCGCGGTATCTGCTCCAAGCTCGGTCCCGGGCTCCGGAATATCATCTACCGCATACGATAAGGGTTGAAGCAACTATAATGTCAATAACATTTTTCTTGTGTGTGCGATGCGAATCTATGCGCACCGCCTTGCATTGCTCAAATATCCCATCACTTCAAATATCCTTCGCCGCCCATCTGTTCGGCAATCTCTTTGATGAGCTCCAACGGAAACGGAGGGCTGCCAAGCGGTTTCAAGGCAACGGACATCAGCTTCAAAGGATTATCATCGGCCGCGCTCCTGTTCGAACTCAGTTGCCCGCACCGTTTGCAGCGATGAATAATCGCCCATTCCCCGCCTTTTCTTACCCACACGCCGATCGCTTCCATAATCCCACCGCAGTCCGCTTCGCGGTCGCCGGGCGTGTTGTCCAGATGCAGGCTCGACAAGCAGTTGGGGCAATGGTTCCTGTGCTCGCTGGATGCGCCTTCCGGCACTACCAAGCGCCCGCATACTTTGCATGTAAAGCTATCGTTGCAAGCATTGTGTCGATAATAGTCTTTTTCGTGTTTTGCTTTTGAGTGTTCTCTATTCAAATATGTTCCTCCTGAAAGTCGATTTGTCTTGACTTCCCGGGAGGTGTGCAGTTTACAGTAACTGACGGAACGCGAAACCTTACGGTATTATGCAAACCTCCCGGCCTGATACCGTTTCCATAAAACGCTGCATAAAAATCTCCTTTACATAGTGATGAAATCATTATATGCAATATACCCAAACTGTCAAGTTACCATCACATTACATTCATTGCACCCAATAATTTAATACTTAAGGCTGTGAAGATAGCATTGCTATACGCGCCGGATGATGTTAGAATGTGTAGAATGATACCGAAATCGGAGGGGCTTTTTTCAGATGGTCCAAGGAGACACATTTACAATCAAGAGAGTATTCACAAAAGCTGATGTCGAGAAATTCATCGAAATATCAGGCGACCGCAATCAACATCATATTACGCCCGATGCAAATGACAGGGTCGTCGTGCACGGCTTGCTGACCGCCACGCTCCCGTCAATAGTAGGTGGACAGATGAGCGTCAATGGCAGGGAATTCCACGTTGAATGGTTCAAGCCGGTATATACCGATGAAGAAATTGAGTGCACGATCACCATCGATAAGCTGGAACACCAACCGACAAAGACAAAGATAACGGCTTCATTTGAGATATTCAACCAATATAACGACAGAGTGGCGGGCGGGCATTTTTTTGGGCTGATAGCCGTATGAGCATAGGAGGGCGTTTTTACGTTTTTTGCATATGAAAATCGGACTTATAGGACTCAACCAGACCGGGAAAACTACCTTATTCGAGCTTATGACCGGCAAAGACTCCGGCGCTGTCGCTTCCGGGGGCAAGGGCGCCGCAAACATCGGGACCGCTTCGGTGCCGGACGAGCGCATAGATTTCCTCTCCGCGCTATATAAGCCAAAGAAGACCATTTATGCAAAAATCGAGTTGACTGATGTCGCCGGCTTTTCCGCGTCGAGCGACGGGAAGAGCTCGGGCGCGGCTAAATTTCTCAATGATGTCCGTCCTTGCGATGCGTTGATCCACGTTCTTCGCGCCTTTGACGATGCGTCCGTCATACACGACCTGGGCAGCATCGACCCTGCCCGCGACCTGGAGGATGTCGAAACGGAGATGCTCTTTGCGGACATGGAGGTCATCGAGAAGAGGATCGTCAAGATTAAGACGGGCAAAAAAATCACTAAGGAGAATGAGGACGAAATCGCGCTTTTGGAGCGATGCAACAATTGGCTCGAAAAAGGCGGCATGATGCGCGATATGGAGCTGTCAGAAGATGAGCGGCTCATCGTGCGAAATTATGCCTTTTTGACAGAAAAGCCCCGCATTGCCGTCGTCAATATGAACGATGGCCAGTGGGAGTCTCACAGCTATCCGAATATGGCGGGGTTGGGCGAGTTATGTGCCCGGCTGGGCATTCCGCTCATCGAGCTTTGCGTGGAGATGGAGCTGGAAATCAGCAAGCTGCCCGATGAGGATAAGGCGCTTTTCATGGAAGATATCGGCATTGAAGAGCCTGGGGTCGCCGTGTTGGCGCAGGCTGTGTACAGGCTTCTCGGTTTAATCTCTTTTCTGACTGTCGGAGAGGATGAAGTTCGCGCCTGGACGATTGATGAGGGGACGCAGGCAAAGAAGGCGGCAGGAAAGGTCCATTCCGACATCGAGCGAGGGTTCATTCGTGCCGAGGTCGTGAAATATGACAGCATCAAGGAGCTTGGTTCCATGGCCAAGGTCAAAGACCATGGGCTTTTCAGGCTGGAGGGCAAGGAGTATATTGTCGTCGATGGCGATATAATCAATTTCAGATTTAATATATAGTAAATGGAGGTCATATATATGAGAGTATTCGATAAGCCGGGGCCGGAGAACACCGACGATGCATGCCGCATTGCCGTGGAAAGGGCGAAACAGATGGGCGCAGCCATCGTATCCGCGACAACGGAAGGGGANGCNGGCAAAAGGCTGTGCGAAATCGCAAAGGAGATGGGTTTTACAGGNAAGGTGGTCATCGTGACCCATGCTTATGGCTCGAGGGAGCCGGGAAAAAATGCGCTCAAGGACGAGCATCGCAATGCAATGCTTGCCAATGGAGCGCATCTTGTTACGGCGGCCCATGCCCTGTCCGGAGTGGAGAGGGGCATGAGCACGAAGTTCCAAGGGGTGTACCCGGCGGAGATTATCGCCAATTCGCTGCGCATGCTCAGCCAGGGCGTCAAGGTGGTCGTGGAAATCGGCAGCATGGCGCTTGATGCGGGCGCTATTGATTATGGGGTCGAGATCGTTTGCCTGGGCGGGACGGGCCGCGGATTAGACACCGCTGTCGTCATGTCTCCTGCGCACGCCAACAGGATTTTTGACACGAATATTCATGAGGTTCTATGCATGCCGCATTGACGGCCCGATGAATCGGCGCCGTTCACGAAGAACATTGCATGCCACGAAGACTATTGCATGCCGCATTGACGACCCGGCGAATCGGCGCCGTTTACGAAGATTATTGCATGCCGCATTGAATCCATGTTTAATGGCGCCGATTCAGGATCAGCAAAACCCTGAATCGGCGCCATTCATTCACGAGCGATATTATAATTTGTCGTGCATCGATCGGTTGACAATCTCGTTTTGCAGATCCCGGGGCAGGTCAATGAAATATGCGCTATAACCGCCGACCCTCACAAGCAAGTTGCGGTGTTCGGCAGGGTTTTGCTGCGCGTCAAGCAGCTCTTCGCGGCTGTGGATATTAAACTGTATGTGCCAGCCGCCCCTCTTCACAAACACCTTGACAAGATCGGCCAGCCTTTTCAGCTTCTCTTCGGAGTTAAGGACTGATTTGCTGAATTTCATGTTCATCACGAATCCGCAAAACTCCTTGGAATAGACATCGTTTGTGGCAGAGTTTATCGCCGCCGTCGGCCCGTTGACGTCCTTGCCCGGCATGACAGAGCATGCCGCGTCACAGGTCGGGTCGGCGTTTTTCCTGCCGTTCGGCAATGCGCCGATGACCTTGCCGATTTGCACATGCCCCGCCGCTGCGCCGATGAAAAGCAGCGGCTTTTTGCCTGTGATCGGATCGATCCAACGTGTCATGATTTCGGGGACTTTCTTGGATAATTTATCATATATGCTGTCTACATATTCATCGTCGTTTCCATATTTCGGCGCATTCAGGCAGAGTTGGTGGAGGTCTTCTTCGCCTTCCCAATTCCGTCCGCAAGCGGAGAGGAGGTCGTCCATGGAGCAGACTTTTTTATCAAAGACAAGCTTTTTGATTGCGGAAAGGCTATCGGCCAGGTCGACCATGCCCCTGGACCCGAGCCAGCACGTCCTGCCTTCCGGATAGCGCGCGCCGCCCTCTTTCGGCGTAAGCCCTTCGCGGATCGAATCTTCATATTGCATGGCGCATCGCAGGCCGCTCATCGGGCCGTCCGTTATCTCTGTGCACAAGGACAGGACCTTGACTTTATGCAGCAGCGGCACGAAATATTCCAGTTGCTTGTAATAAGCTTCAATGATCTGGTCGATCGATGTGAATGTTCTGGGGTCGCCGGTGTGGATGCCGAGCTGCTTTTTAAGCCTCGGATCATAGCCGTCGTTGAGCGCAAGCTCAAATACCTTCAATTGGCTGATGTTGTGCCCGCCTCCGACATGCTCCATGCTGTCGAGGTGATAACCAAGGCAGCCTGATGCGTTCCAGTCGCAGGCATCGACCAAGGGCACTCCACGCTCGTGATACCTCTGCGTGCCCAGCTCGTCATTCAGGAATGCGGGGTTGCCTCCGCCAAATTCGATGTTGCAATGGAGCGCGTGCATGACGAAGTCCGGGTCCATGTCGGGGGTATATCTGATGTAGATCGCCGGCTCCGACAGCTTTATCTGGACCATCGCTTCCAGAATGAGCCATGATATCTCGTTTGTCAGCTCCTCGCCATTTTCATTGACTCCGCAAATCGTGATGTTCGGGAGGAGCGATCCGGGCGCTGCCCGCAGTTCGCGCGGGATAGTGACAAGGTTTTCGCACTCGCGGATTTTCAGCCACAGCGCTCCCAACAACTCGGCAGCAGCTTGTGGCGTGATGTTGCCCTCTTCTTTGTCTTTGCGATAATATGGGTAGAGGATTTGGTCGAGCCGTCCGACCGCGACCTCCGGCCTGTCCGACGATTCTTTCCAGCAAACCAGATGATACATCCTGACGCATTGCAACGCTTCAAAGAAGTTGCGCGGCGGCTCTGCGGGGCAATGCTCGCATGCTTCCGCAATACGCAAAAGCTCCGCTTTTCTTTTTTCATCCGTGCAGGTTGCCGCCTGCTCGCGCGCAAGGTCGGCATATCGTTTGGCAAATGCAATGAATGCATTGCAAGATATGATGCAGGCTTCGAGCAGCCAATATTTTCGCAGGAATTGCGCAGAGCCGTGGCTGTTTTCATTGTCCCCCTCTGTCATCATCCTTTCGCGTTCTTTGTTGCATAGGTCGATGATGTGGTTCAGCCCAATATTGATGGCTTTGGCCGAAACCTGCGCGCCGCCCCCGCCATATGCGGAATAATTCTGGAAAAGCCCGCGATCCATCTCCACACGCACTCCGCGCCCTTCAAAGACGCCGCTGCGGTCGAACATAAGGTCAAATATGTCCTCGCCCATTTCATATTCAAGCGCGGCATTGACTGTCGACACTTTTGGCATCTGTTCGATCCAATATTCCGCGTCTTCGCGCAATGCTTGCAGATCATTCGGGTCGATGTTCGTCGAGTCGGTATCTGATGTTTTGCGGTCGAAACGTCCTGTTTGGCACATTTTCAGAATTTCACGCGGTTTCATCGCGCATAATGTCCCATTGCCGCGGATGAATTTCGTCAGCGTGCCTGCCAATAATTCGCCGTCGCGCAGGACAATCGGGCATTCGAGCAGGCGTTTTTCGAGGGTCTTTGCCCATCGTATGTCAATCGGGAGTCCTTCTGTCTCTTTCCATGATTTCGTAAAGAGCAGGGTGTCGTCCACATATACCTGCGGCGGCGCGTCTTCCCATGCCTTTTTCAGCTTTTGCAGGCGCGGCGTCAATACCATGACTTGCTTTATTTCTTCCGGGTTGACTTTCGGATATATGCCTACTGCCATATTGTTCACACCTTTCATTGCGGGTTCTTTGCGCGGCGTTTTCTCACGAGTACGCGGCTGGCGCCGCAAATGCAGCCGAAAACGCGGCTTTTCCCGTTTGGTCCCCTGATGATTTATCTTATAGATTCATAATACCTTATTTATTCGTTTTGTCAATGGTATATCTCCCACGGTGCGCCTCTCACCGGGCGCGAATTGTAACGCGCGAATTGCAACAAATATGTCTCACTGGTGATAATGTTCCAGGAAGTCTCGCAAGCGGTCCATGACCTCCGTCAGCTCCTCCATTTTCGGCAGGTATACAACCCTGAAATGATCCGGTTTTTTCCAATTATACGTGCTGCCGTGCGTCAGCAGCACGTGCTTTTCGCGCAAAAAGTCGAGCACGAATCTCTCGTCGTCCACGATTCCATATTTGTCGATATCGATTTTCGGAAACATATACAGCCCTGCCCGGGATTTTACAACGCTGATGCCCGGGATTTCGTTTAAGGCGGTATATGTGTATTCGCGCTGCTCATAAAGTCGCCCGCCAGGCGACGTGTTTGCGTTGCTTGCGGATGCATCCTCCAACGCAGCTTTGATCACGGACTGAGCCGTGACATTAGAGCACAGCCGCAGCGATGCGAGCGTCCTGATCCCCTCAATGTATCCGTCGGCGCCGGATTTGTCGCCGCAGACCGTCATCCACCCAGCGCGATATCCGCAAATTTGATGTGATTTCGACAAACCGTTGAAGGTCAATGTCAAAAGGTCAGGAGCCAGCGTTGCCACGGGGGTGTGCTGCGCATCGTCCATCAACAGGCGGTCATATATTTCATCGGAAAACAGGACAAGCTCATGCTCGCGCGCAAGCTCGACTATGCTGTTGACAAGCTCTTTCGGATATACCGCCCCGGTCGGGTTGTTCGGGCTGATGATTACGATGGCTCTGGTCCGCGCGTTGATTTTGCGTTTGATGTCGTCAAGGTCGGGATACCATTCCGACTGTTCGTCGCAGATGTAATGCACTGCCGTGCCTCCCGCAAGGATCGCCGCCGCCGTCCATAAGGGATAGTCGGGGGTTGGGATGAGTATCTCGTCCCCCAGATTGAGAAAGGCTTGCAGGGATAATTGTATCAGCTCGCTGACGCCATTGCCCGTGTAGACGTCTTCAGCATCAACGTCTTTTATGCCCTTCGAGATGCAGTATCGCGCAATTGCTTCTCTCGCTTCCGGCAATCCTTTTGATGTTGAATATGGCGCGGAGATGCTTGAATTTGCTTCGAGAGCGTTGATTATNGACGNGGGCGTCTCAAACCCGAACGCAGCCGGGTTGCCGGTGTTGAGCCTTATGATGTTGATGCCGGCCCGTTCGAGGCTGTCCGCTTCATCTGATATCCGCCCGCGAATGTCATACCGTACGTTTGCCATTTTTTGCGATTTGCTGATGATCATCGTTTTTTCCTCCAAACATTCGGGCAAAGAAAATTCGCCCTCAAAAAGTAAGTGGGTCTTACTCTTAGGACGAAACATATATGCTCCGCGGTACCACCTAAGTTCAGGAAAATGGAATCCTGCTCTTTGTCGGCGCTATGACGCCGTTGCGCTGTAACGCGCGCATCGCGGCGGAGCCTACTGGGGGCGCGCCCGTTCGGACCGCAGCTCCGAGACCGCTTCGGCATGTTCGCGTGAAGATTCGCACCGTCCATCTTCTCTCTGAATCGCAAAGCATGCTTACTATTTTCTCATCGCAGCTTTTTTGTTTGTTCGCATACTCTATCGCATATTTTCTTTGTTGTCAAGAGAATTTTTTTGCGAATTTTTTGGATATGAATTTTTTGCGAATTTTTTTGGACGGCGAGGGTTTGCGCCCTCGCCGTCCATAATTGGCTACTTGGAGAACATGATCTTTTCGCTGTTGAACATTTTAGTCAGCGCAAAGACGCCGATGCCCGCAAAGACAAGGTTGCTGATGCATGAAACCACAATATTGAGTCCATTGTAGTCCAGAGCAAAAACGCCGCTCATGCTCTGCACGCTGCCATAGAGCGGGATCAAGTAGTAAACCAGCTCGGTGTGAGTCGAACCGAACATACCCGACACGCCAATCAACATAATGATCACCATCAGCGGCATGACAGCGGCGTTTGCTTCCTTGACGCTCTTGGAAAACGCTGAAATAATCGAAATGAGCGCGACCATCAACAACACCGTAGATAGGATCACAAACGCCAGGAACATATAGTCGCGCGCGCCGTAAATCCCGGCATCGATATAATCTTTCGCGGCGCCCATTAAGTTCGGCAAGGACAGTATCGTTGAAAAAGCAGTGATGAGGCCTGAGATGAACGCCAGGATGCACAAGCTGAATATTTTGCCCGCAGCAAGCTGGCTCCGTTTGAGCGGGGTCACTAATAATGTCGCAAGAGTGCCGCGCTCCTTCTCGCCCGATATCGATTCCGGGGCAAGCCCCGCGCAGCCGGAATAGAGGAACATCAGCATCAACATTGGCATCAGCGTGGATATGATGCTCGCTGACAAATCCTCCGCAGTCACAAGGTCGGAATCCGCAATGCCACGGTTGATGTCGAACTTATTGGCAAGCGACGACTCATACGCATCCAGCATGGAAATCATTATGTTATATGAGCTCAATGAATTTGGCACTGTGGAGTTGTAGTATATCTCGATGTTCGGAGCGGGGGCATTTGATGTCTGCACGTCATATGATGCGACCTGCGCATCGAAGTCGGCGGGGAAAACCATGAGGAGGTCGGCAGCTTTTCCGGTGATTTTATCTTTGATACCCGCTGCTTCGCCGGAGCCGATGCGTTCAATTTCGATTCCCGCAGTTTGCGCAAGCATGGCAATCGTGTCGGGGATATTGACGGTATATGCGACCGGGTTGTGATCCGTATCAGGTGAAGTCAGACTCTGCATTGCAACGCCCATGAACGAATAGACGACATAAATCAGCACGGCGGGGAGCAGCAGCATCACGATCATGCGCCTGTCGCCGACAAATCGTGAAAACTCCTTTTTCATTACTGCAACAATATTACTCTTCATACTATCCGCCCCACCTTCTCTTCATAGATGTCGAAAAACACATCTTCAAGCGTCTTGTCGGCAGTAAGTTTCGCGAGCGTGTCGCAGACGATCATATGGCCGTTGATGATGATGCCGACCCTGTCGCATATTTTCTCAATCAGGCTGAAAATGTGAGTAGAAACGATCACGGTCTTGCCTTGCGCCTTAAGCTCGAGCAGAAAATCCGTGACGACCTTTGCTGTCAGGACGTCAAGCCCATTCGTCGGTTCGTCGAAAATGATGATATTCGGATCGTGGACTATGGAAATGACCAGCGACGCTTTTTGTTTCATTCCTGTCGAGAGGTTCGTGACTTTTACCTCGGCAAATTCGTCAATGCCGAATTTCTTAAACAGATCAGCCTTGCGCCGCTGCGCCGTTGATGGATCGATTCCGTGGAGTTTTGCAAAGAAATCAAACAGATAGTTGGGCGTGAAAAAATCCTCAAGTTTTAATTCGCTGGTCAAAAACCCGATTTTCGCGCGTACTTTTTCCGGTTCGTTCCTGATGCTAGCGCCGTCGATGATTGCATCGCCATCATCGGCTTTGATAAGCGTCGAGAGCATGCGCAACGTAGTGGTTTTGCCCGCTCCGTTCGGCCCGAGCAGGCCGAATACTTCGCCTTCATGCGCCTCAAACGAGAGATCGTCGACGGCCTTTTTGAATTTATCTTTTGTCTTTTGCAGCTTCTGTTGCTTTTGCGACAAGCGGAATGTTTTGTTCAATCCGTTTGCTTGCAGGATCACGCCCATGAGCACCATATCCCTTCTGTTTGTAAAGAGGGAAGCCCCTCCGTCTCGCTTATGCTTTCAGCTTCTTCACGGCTTCCGTGAATGCCGGGAGCACTTCCTTGATGTCTCCGACGACGCCATAGTCAGCAATTTCAAAGATCGGCGCATCCGGGTCGCGGTTGATTGCTATGATCGTGTCGGAACCTGACATGCCTGCCAGATGCTGGATCGCTCCCGAAATGCCGCAAGCGATATATAGCTTCGGACCCACTGTCTTGCCGGTCTGCCCGACCTGATGGACATGAGGAATCCAACCGGCATCGACGGCAGCGCGCGACGCTCCGACGACTCCGCCTAAAACATCAGCCAAATCCTTGACCAGTGAGAAATTCTCGGGCTTGCCCAGTCCGCGCCCGCCTGAAACGATGATCTCGGCATCTTCCAGCTTGACCGCGCCTTCCGCAGCCTCGGTGATTTTTTCCACGATGCTCGTGCGCACGGTGCCCGCAGGCAGCGCGATGTCTTCTTTGATGATTTCTGCAGTCCGCGACATATCAGGCTCGCCGCGCTTGAAAATGCCGGGGCGGACCGTGCCGATTTGCGGACGGGTCGCAGCACATTCGACCAAGCTTAGCATCCGGCCGGCATATACCGGACGGGTCCATTGAATCGAACCGCCGTCGCCGACTTCGATATTTGTGCTATCTGCGGATGCGCCGGTGATGAAACGCGCGGCCAGACGCGGCGCAAGCTCTCTTCCATTGCTCGTCGCGCCAAACAGGAACGCGATAGGATTATATTTCTCAATGATCTGCGCGAGCGCATATGCATACCCCTCGACGGAGTAATCCTCATAATCCGCGCCCTCGACCGATATGACTTGGTCGGCGCCGTATGAGATTGCCGCTTTAATTGCATCGTCGGAGCCATTGCCTACGAATACAGCAACGACCTTTTCGCCTGCAGCATCGGCGATTTTCTTTGCAGGCCCGAGAATCTCAAGACCTACGTTTTTCGCCCTGCCGCCGAAAACCTCCACAAATACCATTACATCCTTATATTCGCTCATCAGTAAACCCCCCTCAAATGACGCCGGCGTCGCTGAGGAGCGCCGTCAGTTTTTCGGCCGAAAGCTCGCCGGTCTCTTCTTCGATTTTCACCCCGCCGGTCTTGCGAGCCGGAATATATGTTTTTAACACCTTGCCCGGAGACATTATCGTCGATGCTTCCGAACCGAGGTCCGCAGCAGTCAATACAGGGATCTCCGCTCGGTTAGCAGCCATTTTTGTTTTGACCGAAGCATAACGAGGCTCATATTCGGTTTTGGTGACAGTAACGACTGCGGGGATTGTGGCATCCATCACGATATAGCCATCTTCCGTCTCGCGGTTGGCTCGAACCTTGCCATCGACGATGGAGACCTCGCGCGCATATGTGAGCTGCGGATATCCAAGGTACTCCGCGAGCTGCGGCCCGACCTGTCCGGCATCCGTATCGTTTGCCTGCCGGCCCAGAAAAACCAAGTCGAACGCGGCGCCTTCGCGCTTTTCGATTTCTTTGACAGCCAGCGAGAGCACAAAACTCGTTGCGAGCGAATCAATATCCTCAAATGCTGCATCGTTGACATGGTACGCCTTGTCGGCCCCCACAGACAGACAGCTTTTCAACGCTTCCTTTGCCTTGTCAGACCCGACCGTCACGACGACCACTTTGATAGAAGCATCATCGTCCTTGAGCTTGACCGCCGTTTCGAGCGTGTATGTATCAAACGTGCTGACAACACGCGGGATACTGTCAAGATTTGATGTACCTGCGTCAGGGTTGACCTTCAGTTCCTCGGTGTTCGGAACCTGTTTAACGCATACCAGTATGTTCATTAATTGCCCTCCTCAATATAGTTTAAAGGTTCTCATTTAAGAACCACGCCTGAAATGACTATTTGCTGGACTTGGGATGTGCCCTCATAAATGGTCAGAATGCGGACATCGCGCCACAAACGCTCGATGGAATAATCCTTCACATATCCATATCCGCCATGTAACTGCAGCGCCTTTCCGACCACATCGACAGCCATCTCGGATGCAAAAAGCTTTGCCATTGCGGAATCTTTCGTGACATCCTCGCCGTTGTCCATCTTATATGCAGCGTTGTATACCAGCAGACGCGCGGCGTTGAGGCTCGTCTCCATGTCCGCGACCATGAAACGCAAAGCCTGGAATTCAGACAGGAACTGCCCGAATTGCTTGCGCTCCTTGATGAATTTGACCGCCTCGTCAATGGCACCCTGCGCTATTCCGATGCTCTGCGTCGCGACTCCGACACGGCCGATGGAAAGCGTCTTCATGGCGGTGCTGAAGCCTTTGTTGATCTCTCCCAGAATCTCGCTCTTTGGCACGCGCACGTCTTCGAGCACTATGTCGCAAACGCCGACACCGCGCTGGCCCATTTTATCTTCATGCTTCCCGATGGAGACGCCCGGCAAACTCATATCAACGATGAAGCTCGTGATGCCTCTGGAGCCCTTTTCCGGATCTGTTTTGGCAAATATGACAGAGTTTTTGGCAATATGGGCGCCCGTGATAAAGGTCTTTCTGCCGTTGAGGATGTAGTAGTCGCCGTCTTCGACAGCCTTAGTCGTCATCGAGCCGGCATCGCTGCCCGCGCCGGGCTCCGTGAGGCCGAATGCCATGAATTCTTCTCCTGATGCGATCGCAGGAACGTATTTTTGCTTCATCTCTTCGCTGCCGGCCAGCAGCAGCGGCGCTGTGGAAAGCGAGTTCGCGGAAGATACAAGGAGCGCGCATGCTATGCTTTTTTTGCAAATCTCTTCCATGACGCACACGTATGAGCGGGTATCCATGCCCTGACCGCCGTATTCTTCCGGGATTTTTAATCCATAAAACCCCATTTCGGCCATCATGTCATAGAGTTTTTGTGGAACTTCGTCGTTTTGGTCAATTTCGTTGGCAATGGGCGCGATTTCTTTTTCGGCAAATTCGCGCGCCAGGTCGCGTATGTATTCATGGTCTTCTGTAAAAAACATTTTCATTCCTCCGTTTAGTTATTTTGTGTCCTATATCAATAGGTTGAGGATTCTCGTGCATGGGCGATTGATAATCGCTCCCACATAAGGACTACAGGCGATTGATAATCACCCTCACATAAGGACTGCGGGCGATTGATAATCGCCCCCACATCAAGGACTGCGGGCGATTGATAATCGCCCCTACGCTGTCATTCTTGTATGTTCATGACTTTCATGTCGTCGGGGATTATGAGCTTGGCGCCCGTCGCGGCCTGCACGTCGTCAACGGTGAGGCCGGGGGCGATTTCCGCAAGGACGATGCCATCCGCCGTGATGTCCATGACGCCCATTTCCGTGATGATCTGATTGACGACGCCAACCGCCGTCAGCGGATATGTGCATGATTCAAAGATTTTCGGCTCGCCCTTGACTGTGTGTTCCATGGCGACAATCACCTTTTTTGCGCCGACGACAAGATCCATCGCGCCGCCCATGCCCGGCACGCGCTTGCCGGGGACCATCCAGTTAGCAAGATTCCCCTTAGCATCGACTTGAAGCGCTCCAAGAATCGTCACATCGACATGCCCGCCGCGAATAATGGCAAATGATGTCGCGCTGTCGAAGAACGACGCTCCCGGAAGCACCGTAATGGGAAACCCGCCTGCATTGATGAGCTCATAATCTTCCTCGCCCGGTTTTGCTGCGGGCCCCGTTCCCAAAATGCCATGCTCCGCCTGGAGCGTGATTTCGATGCCTTCCGGGACATAGTTCGCCACAAGCGTCGGCAGGCCGATGCCCAGATTGACGACATCGCCGTCTTTAAGCTCCTGCGCCACGCGCTTGGCAATAAATTCTTTAGTATCCATACTACACATCCTCCGATTGAACGATGGCGTCGATAAAGATTCCGGGAACTGTCACCAGCTCGGAGTCGAGCTCTCCGACTTCCACGATTTTTCTCGCTTCCGCAATGACATAATCCGCCGCGCGCGCCATTATGACCCCAAAGTTCTTTGACGACCCGCGCATGAAGAGATTGCCCGCCTTGTCCGCCACAGTCGCTTTCACGAATGCGATGTTGCCGCGCAAGGCTGTTTCGAGCAGATATTCGCGCCCGTCGAAAACACGCTTCTCTTTACCGTTTTCGATGATCGTACCCACGCCGACTGGGGTATAAAAACCGGCAATTCCGGCGCCCCCGCAGCGGATTTTCTCCGCCAACGTCCCTTGCGGATATAATGTGACGCTCTCGGGATCGTCGATAAGCATTTGCCCGGTCAGGGGATTCCCCCCGATATATGACCCATGCACTTTGACGACCCGCCCCTGCTGCATAACCTTGTTCATGTTCATATGCGCCATGCCGGTGTCGTTGGACACAACGGTCAAATCCTTAGCCGTACTGGTTTCTAAAAGAGCCTTTATCAACGTCTCGGGGCTTCCGGCGATTAAAAAGCCGCCAACAAGGAGGACGTCACCGTCTTTAACGTTCTTGACCGCTTCTTCCGCGGTCGTGATTTTGTTCACAGTGATTGCCCCTTTCTATTTTGTTTGTGATTCATAAATACGGGCTGCGCCCAATGAGGTGCGGAATCATCGCGTCTAATATCGCGCCTAATACTCAAAGAATCCTTTGCCTGTCTTTTTGCCGAGCAGGCCGCCGGCGACCATTTTCCTCAGCAACGTGCAAGGCCTGTATTTGGAATCCCCTGTCTCGCGCTGCAAAATCTCCATGATATCCAGGACAACGTCGTTCCCCACGAGGTCGGAGAGCGCAAGCGGCCCCATCGGATGGTTTGCGCCAAGTTTCATCGCCTTATCGATGTCCTCGGCGCTCGCGACGCCTTCCATCAAAACGAATATAGCCTCGTTGATCATCGGAATGAGTATTTTATTGACGATAAACCCGGGGCTGTCGGCGACTTCGACCGCTTCCTTGCCGATAGCCGCGCATAAGTCCATGATTTTTCCGAAGGTCTCATCTGAAGTCTCGAGCCCTCTGATCACTTCGACAAGCTTCATCATCGTAACAGGGTTGAAGAAATGCATGCCGATGAATCTATCAGGGCGCTTGATCGCTGCCGCGATCAGAGTTATGGAAATTGTCGACGTGTTCGTGGCGAATATCGCATCCTCTTTGCAAATGCCGTCGAGCGTTCTGAACATGTCGATTTTTGTTTCGATATCTTCCGCGATCGCCTCGATGATAAGATCGGAATCCGCAGTGTCGGCGAGATCGGTCGTATATTTTATATGCCCGATTAACTCAGCCTTTGCCTCGGCGGTCATTCTTTCCTTTTCAACAAGGCGTGATGTGGCTTTATCGATTTTTGCGGCGGCCTTTTCCAGCTTGTCGTTCGACCGTCCGCGAACAACGACGTCTATGCCTGTCTGGGCGCAAACCTGCGCGATGTCGACAGCCATTGTGCCATTGCCGATTATACTGATTTTTTTCATATCTGCTCCTTCTCTTTACTTATTCTTAAAGACAGCGACTTTGCTCTTGTCGACGAACGCGGTCATCGCTTCTTTCTGGTCTTCTGTAGAGAAACATAGCGCGAAGGCCTGCATTTCTATGGCCATCCCCGTAAGGACGTCGCATTGCATCCCTTTGTTGATCGCCATCTTGCTTTGCCTGACGGCAATCTGCGCGTTGCGCGCGATTTTCACCGCCAACTCCATTGCCTGGCTCATCAATTCATCATCGGGGACGACATGATTGACGAGGCCGATGCGCAGCGCTTCCTCCGCGCTCACTGTCTGGCCGGTATAGATTAGCTCCTTTGCCTTTGCAAGCCCGACGATTCTCGGCAACCTTTGAGTCCCGCCAAATCCGGGAATGACGCCCAAGCTGACCTCCGGCTGGCCGAACTTCGCTTTTGTCCCGGCGACCCTGATGTCGCAGGCCATGGCAAGCTCGCAACCGCCGCCCAATGCGAATCCGTTGACTGCAGCAATGACAGGTTTTGATATCGCCTCGATTTTGGAAAAAACGCTGCTGCCGTATTTGCCGAACGTCTTCGCTTCATTAGGCTCAAGATCCTTCATCTGCATTATATCGGCCCCGGCGACAAACGACCGCCCGGCCCCCGTGATGATAAGCACATAAACATCCAGGTCATTCTCAGCTTGTGAAATCACTTTGTCCAGATCCCCAAGCAAGTCGAGATTGAGCGCGTTGAGCGAATCGGGCCTGTTGAGGGTGATGATCGCGACATGATCCTTGACTTCATACAGAACATTCATAATAATGATCAATCCTTACCTATTGGCTTGATAACCAAGCTCGATGCCGGCGACGATACCGAGATGGATGTTGGACGTGCCTTCCAGCGTTTCAAACTGCTTGGCATCGCGCAGCCACCTGCCGCAGGGATACTCGTCGGAATACCCATATGAGCCGTATATTTTCATAGCCACATTCGCTCCATGGACGGCGGCGTTGCACGCGAAAACCTTTGCCATCGAAGTCTGCTGCTGGCTGGGCATCTTGTTTTCTTTCAACCATGCCGCCTGGAACACCAGGAACTTCGCTGCCTCGTCCTCAAGTTTCATTTCGGCGATCTGCTGTTGGATCATCTGGAATTTACCGATCTGCTGGCCGAATTGAGTGCGCTCGTTGGCATATTGCACGCTGCCTTCCAAGCATGCGGCGGACAGCGCGGCGGCGCCCGTTGCGCAGCCCATGCGCGTGTTATTCAACATCCACATGCAGAGCTGGAAGCCTTTGTTTTCCTGCCCCAGCAGATTTTCCTTTGGAATCTTCGCGTCCTCAAAAACAAGCTCGGATGTCGGCGCGGACCACATGCCGACTTTTTTGTCGATGGGGATCCTCGTGACGCCCTCGGTATCGTTATAATCGACGATGAAGCAAGAGATGCCGCGCGCGCCCGCAGCCGGGTCGGTCTTGGCATATATCAGCCCGATATCCGATGTGTGCCCGCCGGAAATCCACATCTTGCTGCCATTGAGGAGCCAGTGGTCGCCCATGTCCTTAGCGGTCATCTTCATGCTGGCCACGTCCGAACCGGAATTAGCCTCGGTGATCGCGAAGCTGCCGACGGACTCGCCGCTGCACAGCCCGGGGATATATTTTTGCTTTTGTTCTTCCGTGCCTTGCTCCAGAATCGTCAGAGCCGGCCCCCACACGTTGCCGCTGATGCTCAGGCGCCACGAGGTGTGGACCTTTGCGATCTCATAGAGCGCGGCGACGCCTTCCATCCAGCCCAATCCGTTCCCGCCATATTCCTCGGGGATGGAGAATCCGAGCAGCCCCAGCTCGCCCAGTTGCGATAGAATCTCACGGCGATAATGGTGGTTTTCCTCGTCCTCTTCGACATATGGAGCGATTTCTTTCTTTGCAAAGTCTCTTGCCAGCTCGGCAATCATTTCTTGTTCTTCTGAATACGCGAAATCCATTTTGTACTTCCTCCTTATATATTGCTGTTAGCTATTGTATTTCAATATGGGCCGCGCCCACTATCCGGCGTCCGGGATCATTCCCATCCGTTCACAGGAATAGAGGGAAATGATATCTGCGAAATGGCGTTTATGATGTGTTTATGATATGGAGATGACCGGGGCACCGGCTTCCAAAGCAGTGCCTCTGGCGATGTGTTTATGATATGGAGATGACAGGAGCTCCGGCTTCCAAAGCAGCGCCTTTTGCGACATGAATCTTTGAGATTGTGCCCGCGCTTGGCGCAAACAGTTCGTTTTCCATCTTCATGGCTTCAAAAACAAGCAGAAGCTGCCCAGCTGTGACTTGATCCCCGACAGAGACGTTGATTGAAACGACTTTTCCGCTCATCGGAGCAGTAACATCGACGGCGCCGGCAGAAGCGGGCGCAGCCGGAGCGGGCGCAGCGGGGGCAGCGGCAGAAGCGGGAGCAGCGGGAGCGGCGGGAGCCGGGGGCGCGGCCTTTGGCGCGGGCGCAGGCCTCGGAGCTGGGGCCGGCCTCGCGGCTGGAGCAGCCTTGGGGACCGGCGCGACCGCTTGGATGGACGCGACCTCCGGGGCTCCGCCTATTTCCTCGACGCCAACCTCATAAGTGTTTCCATTGACTGTAATCTTGTATGTTTTCATAGTGTATCATATCTCCCTAATTAAAATAGATCGCTGTAGTTGCGTATCAATGGGTGGGTGCGTTTGCCGCCGTATGATTTGATCGCTGCGGTTATCACCGCTACGAGCTCCTCGTCGTCGACGCCGCTCTCCTTTTTCACCCTGTTTTCAAAGAAAGTCGTCGCGACTTGCGGGAACAGCGCATAGCTGAGCACATCCTCCTCGCACCGCGCAAGCTCTCCGATTTCCTCCGTAAGCTTGTCAAATTCGTTGGGCAGCAGATCGGCGGGACGGCAGGTGATCACCTCGTCGTCGCCAATGCATTTTTTCCTGATTTCCTCGTTGACAGCGGCCGGCAGCGTCCCATATTCGCCGCGCATCATGGACCTGAACTCTTTTGACACCATCTTATACCGCTCGCCGCCCAGAATGTTCATGACGGCTTGCGTGCCGACGATCTGGCTGGTAGGCGTGACGAGGGGGGGATAGCCCGACTCCTCGCGAACGCGCGGGATTTCCGCCAGCACGTCATAATACTTGTCCTCGGACTTTGCCTCTTTCAACTGGGATATCAAGTTGGAGAGCATGCCGCCCGGAACCTGGTAGATCAAAGTGTTCGTGTCGACTTGCAGGACGCGCGCGTCGCGGTGCCCTTCCGCGGACAGCTTGTCGGCAACAGTTCTGAAGTGCTTGGCCGCCTCGCTCATCTTTTCCAAATCGAGCCCCGTGTCCCGTTCGTGGCCCTTGAGCGTGGCGACGAGCGACTCGGTCGCGGGCTGCGCGGTTCCGTTGCCGAGCGGGGACAGCGCGCAGTCAACTATGTCGACGCCGGCAAGCGCAGCCATAATATAAACCATGTCGCCCGTGCCGGTCGTGTTGTGCGTATGAAGGTGGATCGGAACCTTGACTTTTTCCTTCAGCTTCGTGATGAGGCTGTGCGCCGCCATCGGGAGCAATAGATTTGCCATATCCTTGATGCAAATGAGGTCGGCGCCCATGTCTTCCAGCCGCAGAGCCAAGTCTATCCAATATTGCTCGTCATGGACCGGGCTGATAGTGTATGACATCGCCGGCTCGCAGATTCCGCCATATTCCTTTGTGCTCTTGATCGCCTGCTGGAGGTTTCTGACATCGTTGAGCGCGTCGAAGATACGCACGACGTCGATGCCGTTCTCAATCGACTTCTTGCAAAAGCGGTCGACGACGTCGTCGCCATAATGCCTATATCCGAGAATGTTCTGGCCACGAAATAGCATCTGGAGCCGAGTGTTCGGCAAGGCCTTGCGCAATGTACGCAAGCGCTCCCACGGGTCTTCGTCCAGATATCGGATGCATGTGTCGAACGTCGCTCCGCCCCAACATTCGAGTGACCAATAGCCAATGCTGTCCAGTATTTCGCATGCAGGGAGCATGTCTTCGACACGCATCCTCGTCGCAGCCTGCGATTGGTGCGCGTCGCGCAGGATAGTGTCGGTAATATAGAGTTTCTTCCCTTCTACCAAGGGACCTTTATTGATAGCTATTTTAATCACCCCTCATTTCTATTGTACAAAATAGTCCCATTCGCGAATCACGCGCGGAGTAAGCATCTGGTGGAACGCGCAAATGGAGACCGGATTTTGATAAGCAGCGCCGATGAACGCGCAGATGTATTTGCGGAGCTCGTCGAGTTTGACGATCTCATCGACCAACCCCTGCTTCGCGCAGGCAGCCGGACGCGATTTATCCGAGTAGTTTTGGATCAGCTCGTTCATCTTGTCAATGACCGGCTGGATATCGTTCCCGGAATCCTTCTCTTTGACGAGCCTGCGCGCGTACATAGCGGCAGCGGCAGTTTCGCCATGCATGACATAAATCTCCGTCGTTGCAGTGCCGAGGCTGAACACGTTTGTGTCGTTGCCCTGGGGCCCGCCCATGACATAGTGCGCGGCGGCCGTGCCCTTGCGCAAGGTGATTTCCATCTGCGGGACTTTCGCGTTTTGCACGCTGAATATGAGCGACTGCCCCAAGCCCAAAAGCTCGGCGCGCTCCGCATAGTCGTCCACGTCGATGCCGGAAGTGTCTTGGATCCAGATGATAGGAATACGGTCGCGGGCGCAAAGCGTGACAAACTCGTTCATTTTCGTCAGACCCTGGCGATATAGCTTGCCGCCGGCGCCGACGCTGCCGGGCTCCCTATATTCCGGATAATTCGGAATCATCCCCTGGAAGTTTGTGATGACGCCGCTGAGCAGGCCGTTCACCTTTGCAAGGCCGCAAACAATCTCGGGGCCGTAGTTGGCTTTGAATTCCATGAATTCGCTGTTGTCAAACAAGCACGCGAGAACCTTGCGAACATCGTACGCACGCCGCTGATTAAACGGAACATGGGTATATAGGTCGTCCGAAGGATAAGCCGGCTCCATGGGATCGGCGACGCGGAAGAAGTTTTCGTTATATGCGGGAACAGCGTCCATGTATTTTTTGATGGCCTCAAGGACGCCTTCCTCGCCGGAATAAACCTCACGGAAGAAGCCCGTTTCGTTGAAATGGACCGAAACAGCGCCCGGCGGGTCTTCCCGCTTTGCGGTTTTGGTGGCATCGATCAAAGCTTGCGCGGCTTCGTCGTCCACATAGCCTTTCGGGTTCATGCCGCCGACTATGCCTGCGCCGCCGACTGCCATGTTAGCTTTTTCGTGCGCAATGAGAATCGTGGGGCTGATTGCGTGATATCCGCCGCCTGCCGGGTTTGTGCCGTAGATTCCAACGATGACGGGCACGCCGATTTGCATGAGGTCGGAATGACGATAGAACGGCGTGCCGCCGGTGACGCGTCCGGCATACACTTTTTCCTGTTCGTCCATTTTGACGCCGCTGCAGTTGAGCACATAGACGAGCGGGATGTGGAGTTGCTTGGCCATGTCGGTGGCGCGGGTGAGTTTGAGCGCCTGGCCTCCGACCCACGCTCCCGCAAGTTTCTTGTTGTCCGATGCGATTATTACAGCCCATTTATCGCGTATCTTGCCAAGGCCTGTGATGACGCCGGTGCTGCCGTCTTTGTTGTTCATGGTGTTGAGCAGGCTGTTCATGGGACACCACGAACCCTCGTCCAACAGCAGTTCAAGGCGCTGCAGCGCCGTCATTTGGCCGGATTCATTAAGCGACTCGTCACTGCGGCCTGATGCAAGTATTGTTTCTATCTCGCTTTGTATGCTTTGTTCAATTTGTCTGAGTTCCGCTTCGTTTTCGGTATTGGGCGCTGCGTTGGGCGCTCCTATGCTCGGCATATCTTGGAAATATGTTGGCATTGAGTATCCGAATGTACTCATATAACCCCTCCTACTATTTAATTGTTGTCGCTTCCAGACATTATATCGTAAGCAGTTTTATTTGTACATATGTTTATGCTACTAAATTTTTGTGTAATGTATGGGCAATATGTGTAATATAATGTTTATTATACCGCTATTGTTATCATTACTGCGTAAGCAAATATTGCCAATTTTGCAAATGTTGAAAATTCATCATTTGTTAGTGACAATCCTTTATATGTTTGATATACTCCATGTTGATATAGATTACCAATGGGAGGTGCATATATGATAGCAGCTGCTGCAATGACCGAAATATCTGTTCCCAGATCGTTATGGCTGTCTGTATTGGGAATACTCATCGTGTTTTTAGTGCTGGTCTTTCTAATGGTCATTATCATCATTATGACCGCTATAATCAGAAAGGCCGCCGGAAAAACCACGGCTGCGGCCTTGAGCGGCGCCAACGGGGCTGCCGGAGCTTCCGGAGATGCGAGTCCCGCTCTCGACACTTCAGGCGAGGCTTCCGGTTCCGTGATACCCTGGCAGGCCGCCTCCACGCAAGATGCTTCGCAGGATTCTTCGCAGGTTGTTACGCAGATTCTGCCCTTTGCCGCACAGTTGCAAGTATCCGCAACGGATGCGGGTCCCGCTGCAACTGCGGAAAACGATCGTTCTGCTGCGGAAGCCGCCGCTGTCCTCTCTGATGCCGCCGCAGCAGAAGCGGAGTATTCTGAGGTACGCAAGTTCAAGGTCGTCGTCGATGGGGTCGAGTATGAGGTCGATGCTGCGGTCAGCTTGTCGGAGGTCCTTGCGGTAGCCACCGCTTCGGAGCCCGACACTGCTCCCGAGCCGGCCGCGCCGGAACCTTCCGCGTCGGCCGATCGACCGGAGGGATATACGGAGACCCGCAGATTCAGGGTGGTCGTTGACGGCGTCGAATATGAGGTTGATGCGGAAATCGATGAAATCGATAGTCGCCCCGTGCAGCCTATGTTGAAGAGGGAGGGATAAGATGGCCGAGCTTTTTTCTGAACTGAAGATACTGTGGGATTCTTCGGGTTTTGCACATATCGAACCGGGCCAGATCATTATGATCGCCCTTGCATGCTTGCTCCTGTATCTGGGCATTTCCCGCGGTTTTGAGCCTTTATTGCTGATTGGTATAGCATTTGGCATGCTGCTGACAAACTTGCCGGGGCCCGCAGGCGAGGGCAGGATTTTCACCCCTGAGTTATGGCAAAATATGGAGCGCATAGATTATGGGCTTATTCTACGAAACGGCGGATTTTTCGACATTTTATATATCGGGGTCAAAACCGGGATATATCCTTCGCTTGTTTTCCTTGGGGTCGGCGCCATGACGGATTTCGGCCCGATGCTGGCAAACCCGCGTTCGTTGCTGCTTGGCGCTGCTGCGCAGCTTGGCATATATTGCGCCATGATACTCGCTGTCATCTTCAGCTTCAAAGGGCAGGAAGCGGCTTCAATCGCCATCATCGGCGGAGCGGACGGCCCCACGGCTATCTGGCTGACAGGCAAGCTGGCTCCGGGGCTGCTAGGTCCGATTGCGATTGCTGCTTACTCATACATGGCGCTTGTGCCGTTGATCCAACCGCCCATCATGCGCGCTTTGACGACAAAAAAAGAGCGCGAGGTCAAGATGGAGCAGCTACGGCATGTTTCAAAAACGGAAAAGATTCTATTCCCGATCGTCGTCTCGATCGTCACGATCCTAGTTCTGCCGTCCGTTGCGCCGCTAATTGGGTGTTTGATGCTCGGAAACCTTCTAAGAGAGTGCGGCGTGGTCGACAGGCTCAGCGATACAGCGCAAAACGCGCTGATGAACACTATCGTCATCTTCCTGTCCGTGTCCGTCGGCGCTACAACAGTCTATTCGAATTTCCTGAAAAAGGAGACTCTTCTGATAATCTTGCTGGGGCTCTTGGCTTTTTCATTCTCAACCGTGGGCGGGGTGCTCTTAGGAAAGCTCATGTACAAGCTGAGCGGCGGGAAGATAAATCCGCTCATCGGTTCTGCCGGCGTTTCCGCTGTTCCTATGGCGGCGAGGGTGTCGCAAAAAGAGGGGCAAAGGGCCAACCCATCGAATTTCCTGCTGATGCACGCGATGGGCCCGAATGTCGCGGGCGTAATAGGCTCCGCCGTCGCGGCCGGTTTCCTTCTGGCGGTTTTCGGATAGGCAGTTTTTGGATAATTGAAAATCAGGGGACGATGCTCGCATCGTCCCCTGATCAAACTTGGGGGTTCCACCCCCACAACGCTTATCTTTCCATGGAGCCGATTGTTTCAGGAACGATCAATGTAGCTTCCGTTTTGCATTGAATATCGACGACGGACACGCCCGGCGCCAGCTCGCGCAATACGATCCCCTCGTCCGTCACCTCCATGACTCCCAGCTCCGTGACGATATAATCGACCACGCCCACTGCGGTCAGCGGCAGCGTGCATTTGTTGAGGATTTTTGGAGAACCGTCTTTTTGCGTGTGCTCCATGGCGATCACGACCTTCTTCGCGCCAACGACGAGGTCCATCGCGCCGCCCATTCCGGGAACCAGCTTTCCCGGCACGTTCCAGTTCGCCAGATTGCCTTTTTCGTCCACCTCCAGAGCGCCGAGGACGGACACGTCCACATGCCCGCCTCGAGCCAGCCCGAAGCTCATCGAGCTGTCGAACGCGACCCCGCCCGGCACGATAGTCACGGGCATCCCGCCCGCATTGACTATGTCTTTGTCTTCGGTTCCGGGCTCGGGATTCGGCCCGATTCCGATGAAACCGTTCTCGGAATGCAGCATCACGTTTTTTGCAGCGGGCAGATAGTTTGCGACAAGAGTCGGCAACCCAATCCCTAAGTTCCCAAGGTTGCCCGCTTCAAAGAAGTCGGCGACCCGTTTCGCGATCAATTCGCGTGCATCAGACATATATTACAAACCTCCCTTGACCGGAGCGCTGACGATGATATCGACCAATGTTCCGGGAGTGATTATTTCATCGGGTCCCAGCTCGCCGACCTCAACGATGTTCTCGGCGGCGACGATGACAAGATCCGCGGCCATTGCCATCAGCGGGTTGAAGTTCCTGGCAGCGACCCTATATACAAGATTGCCTGATGTGTCTGCTTTCCATGCATTCAGCAGAGCTATGTCAGCCCTCAGCGGCAGCTCCAGAAGGAAATCCTTACCTCCGATTGTAAGTTTTTGCTTACCTTCCTCTATGAGCGTGCCTACGCCCGTGGGAGTAAGGATTCCGCCCAGGCCGACGCCCGCCGCTCTAATCCTCTCCGCAAGCGTGCCCTGCGGGACAAGGTCAACTTCCATCTCTCCTGAGTTCATCTGGCGGCCCGTTTCCTTGTTCGTGCCCACATGCGTGGCAATCATTTTTTTTATTTGCTTGTTGACGACCAGCCTTCCGATGCCCCTTTCGGGAAATCCCGTATCGTTGGCAATGACCGTCAAATCCTTGATGTTCATATCAATCAAAGCATCAATGAAAATATCCGGGGTTCCCGCGCAGAGAAATCCGCCTATCATCATGACTTGCCCGTCTTTGAATAACGCCGTCACCTCTTCCAGAGGCTTAATCTTGCTCATATTGGATTCCTCTTTCACTTATTGAGTCCGAGATAGTTTGCTATGACGATTTTTTGAATCTCGCTTGTGCCCTCGTATATTTCAGTAATCTTTGCGTCGCGCACGAATCGCTCGAACGGGTATTCACGCATATATCCGTAGCCGCCGACAAGCTGTATGCAGCGCCGCGCAACGTCATTGGCGGTATTGGAAGCGTGCAGCTTTGCCATTGCGGCGAAATGGTTGTACTTTTCTCCGTCTTGCTTTGCCTGCGCCGCCCGGTTCGTAAAGTGGCGCGAAGCCGCGATTTTCGTATACATATCGGCCAGCTCNAATTGGGTGTTTTGGAACTTGCTGATAGCTTGGCCGAACTGGACGCGNTGCTTAACATACTTTATGCATTCNGCGAGCGCGCCTTCCGCGATGCCCAGCGCCTGCGCCGCAATGCTCAATCGNCCGCCATCCAGCGTCGTGAGCGCGACCCTGAACCCTTTGTTGAATTCGCCCAGCAGGTTTTCCTTNGGAACGATCATATCTTCAAAAACAAGCTCGGTCGTCGAAGATGCGCGTATGCCCATCTTTTTTTCATGTTTGCCGACAGAAAAGCCCGGAAACCCTTTTTCGACGATGAACGCCGAAATGCCGTGATTTCCTTTTTCTTTGTCCGTCATGGCGACGACGATGATCGTGTCCGCATATCCGCCGTTTGTAATGAATATCTTGCTGCCGTTGATGAGCCAATGGTCGCCCTTGTCCACGGCCGTCGTCTTTTGCATCGCGGCATCGCTGCCGGCGCTCGGCTCTGTGAGCGCGAACGCGCCCAAGTGCTCGCCCGTGAGCAGCGGCGTCAGATATTTCCGCTTCTGCTCTTCCGTCCCATAGTCGAATATCGGCGCGCAGCAAAGCGATGAATGCGCGGACAAAGTGACGCTCGTGCTGGCGCAGAACTTTGCGATTTCCTCGCATACTGCGATGTATGTGAGATATGTCATGCCCCCGCCGCCGTATTCTTCGGGGTATGAGATGCCCATGAGGCCCATGTCTGCCAGTTTGCGCACCGTCTCAACAGGAAAGCGTTCTTCCTCGTCGATCTCCGCCGCGATCGGGAGGACCTCCTTCATGCAGAACTCACGCACCATATATATTATGTCTTTTTCATCTTGCGAAAACTTAAAATCCATTTGTTTTACCTTTCCCGACTAATGTCAACAGGCTAATACAACGCCCATGTAGGGGATGGGCTTGCCCATCCCACTACACGAACGCTAGAACGCTAGTGTGAAGCTCCGCCCCACAACTAAAATGCTAATACATGTATACCCTCTCCCTTTGCATGGGCAGAACGACGCGCGCGATGATGGCGCAAGCTTCGGCGCGAGAGATGTCCCTGTCCGGATAGAACATATGCGTGGCGCCGCTACCTGTCAGGACGCCGGCATTGAACAGAAGACTAATGCTCTCGTAATAGTCCGTGTCTTCAGTCACATCAGGCAGTGACGAAGAATAGTTGATCCTGCCGAACTCCGTATCCGGAATAGAGTTCGCGAATATATACGCCATTTCGGCCCTGGTGGCATTCCTGTCGTAATCATCGAAATCGTCTGCAGCGATTATGCCATTTTCGACGGCATAGTCCACATACACCCCATACCACGGGCTGCCCTGCTCGAATTCCCCGGTGCCGCCGTTGTAGATATTATGCACGACCGCCGCCATCTTGATTGCCTCGGAAATCTTTATCGCGCCTGCCGGGTCAAACAGCCCACCGCTCTTGCCGTCCACGATTTTCAGCTCATACGCCAGCCGTACGACGTTCTGCTGAGCCGTGCCATACCAAGCGTCCTCGTTGACGTCCGTGAACAAGCCTGCGTCGTATGGTTTCCCGTCGAAGTCGGCAAAGCCGCCGATGCTGCAAAAACGCGGCGCGTCATTGGGATAGATGAGCTTGTCCCCCCAATAGACTTGCGGCTTGAAGAACGTGGCTCCGCTATCGATAGTTATCGTGAAACCTCTCATAAATACCGATATTGGCTCCTTATAGTCCCAAGTTGTATATGCGCCAACCCCCCGCGCAGGATTTGGCCTGGTGTCGTAAACCACATCGCCCAGCCCTTCGGACGTCCAGTCGTTCCAATCGCTTCCGTTGGATTTCGCTGTGTGATAAACATAATTATCTTTTATGACGGCCGCATCATAGACTGCATCATCGTTGTCGTCGATTATTGCATATATGTACGCGAGCCCGTCATATTCGCCGATTTGCTCCCAATCAGAGGCAGCGCTCGGCGTCCCCGATGCCTTGTAGAAATATGTGATTCCATAGGAGTCCTCCGCGGTCTCCCTGCTCTTGTTTGCAAATTGGCTGTATATGTACCAGTCGTCATCGACGCCCTGCACAAGATTATATGCGGAGATCGTATGCTCTTCCGGCACGTCCGGCCAGTCTTCTATGAACGTCCATTCAGTGAAGTCGTCGGTAACGAGCATTCCATTCTTGCCGTTTCTTTGCGCTGTGAACATGCAGTATCTATCCAGCAGTTCGCAGCCGTCGTGGAAACCCCTTACCACAAAACCATCCGGAAGGCTCGCCTTATACCAAACCTTGCCGTCTTTTGAGAAGTTGATATCATAGCCATTATCCGCGCTTGCAAGGCTGATGATGAAGTCCTTTGTATAATACATCTCATATCCGTACCTGCTCAGATTGTATGTGGCGCGCCAAACATCCATGTCTTCGTTGTCCGCGGCCATCAGCACGGGATATCTTGTCGATGTTTCCGAATAAAGCGCTCCCAACGCGAGATACGTGTCATTGAAAATGACGATGTCGTTGAGGAGGAAGTACACGTCGTTCGGCACGCTCCCCACGAGCGGCACGGTGATCAGCGCCGGCTCCTCCGTGAACTCATCGAGCGCCGATGCGGTTATGCCGCTTGCGCACATGATCGTCACGATAAAAACGATTGCCAGGGTCTTAGCGATTTCTGCTTTAAACTTTTTCAAACTATCTCTCTCCTTTATATTTTTATTGCAGTTACGAGCCATTGAGGCGCCGCTACCCGATGTATTGTATATACAACGGGTTTATGCCAAGCGGAATCTCATCGAGTTTCGCGAAAATTTCCACTCGCGCCGCTTCGCCGATAGCCCCATCGGCAAATGCCATCTCGGCAATGTCGCGGTATTGCGACCGGTATTCTTCCGAATACTTCCTGTTATCAATGAGGCTGTCGCACAGCTCCAGCGCCGCTGAATAGTTCCCGTTTTTCGCCTCGATAAGCGCCAGTATGGAAACGGAACCGGAATCGCGCGGGTTATGCTCGATGGCCTCAACTATATAATCCGTCGTCAAGCCGATGTCGCGGGTCGATTGCGCCATGCGGTAATACAGATCGGCCCTGAAAGGATTGAGCGCGAGCGCGGCTTTATACGCGCCCATCGAAGCATCCAGCTTGCCCTTTTCGAGATTTACATCAGCAACAGTCGTAAATAATTCGGAACCCCACAGCGCGACAACTGCCGCAAGCGGCAAGACGGCAGCATACCTGAACCTGCCCGGCTTGAATGATTTCCCCTTACTTGATATTTGCGAAAGCGAGAATGCGGCAATCATTGCGACGGCGGAAAAAATCAAGTCGAAATCCAGTATTGCATGTAGCAATATCGCGATGAGGATGACTGAGTGGACGCTTTTTATGCGGATTGCCTTGAATACTGGTGGGAGCATCGCAGCGCAAAAGACCAGCGGGGCGAGGATGCCGCCATCCAGGAGCAATTGGAGATAATGGTTGTGTATGAACTTGACCTGGTATGGCGCGCTTTGAAACCGAAACTGCCACTCCTGCCAATTCCCGGCGCCGATTCCGAAAAGCCAATTACCGCGCATAAGCCTCACAGCATCACCGTATGTGATCCACCGCTCGACCAATGTCGGCTCATAGAGCGATAAACGCAGCAAGCGGACGTCCATGAGCATGCTGAACCCGGCAAGGGCGCAGCACGCGGCCACAAGAACGCCGGCAGTAATGAGCTTCCCTTTCTTTCCGGTTTTGATGAATGAATAGAGAAAACACGCTCCGATGGCGACCGCCAAGGTCGTCCTGGAACCGGTCAGCAGCAATGCGGCCGCGAATACGGCGCAACAGAGCAGGCTCCCGATTTTCCTGCCGGAAACATAATCGTCGACAGCATACAAGATGCCGATCAACATGAGCAGCGCGGTCGTGTTGGCGTATTGGATCACGGACTGCAGGCGGTTGCTCCCCTCGATAATCCCTCCCGGAATGTTGATTATCGAGGCGAAAGCGAGCAGGCCGAGAACCGCCACGCACATCAAAGCGGCGAATACCGCTTTTTTGATGCGGGCCGGCCCGATATTGCAGAACAAAATCAAGCACATCGGGAGAATTAGGGCGCGCAGCGTCTCGGTAAGCCCGGCATAAACGTTTTCGGACTTTGCGAAGAGGCTGATGGCAAATAATAGCGGAATCGTGAAAAGAAGCGCCGCCTCTTTCGTCACTGTGATGGTTTTGCCGAATGCGACGAACGCGACAATCAGCAAAACCATCATCAGCAAGAATTGCAACGGGAAATATGAGCCTTGCCAGATCGTGAAAACAACCGTGAACGCTTCCGCTGCCCATCCGGCAATGCGTATCCGTATATCTGTCGCCGGCTGCGCAGGATTTTTTGATGTTTTTCCCATAAGAAAGGTATTCCCCCGGGGCAGCGCCCGCTGCGTTAGACGGCAGCCAAAGCAGAATCAATGAGTTTGGTAGTAGTTCCTGACCTTCTCCTCATAATACTTCTTCACGAGCTCGCGTTTCGGGTTCGGAGGCTCGCCGGGAACCGGCATGCCGCCGACCATCGCGCTGAACACCCAACGTCCCCCGGGCGCGAAGTAATCGACATATTCATCGAGCGCCGCATACAGCTCTTCCTCCGTGAAGTCCAGCCCGCTGAACTTGCCGCCTTGCGAGCTCCAGCCGCCCTCGAGAGTCAGCCTGTCGCCATACTTTTTCTTGATAGCCTTTGCATCGTTCGTGTCCTGGATGGGATTCCACGCGCAAATGCCGATATCCAGCCAGTCTTCTACAAACTGCTCGGACTTGCCGCAATCGTGGCGCGTTATCATGCACCCATTCTCCAACGCCAGGTCGCAATGCAGCTTGTGGAATGGCTTGAAAATCTCGCGATATGTCTCGACGGAGAAGAATGGCGCCCTATATGCCGCATCGTCGTCCATGAGGATATATACATCCGGTTTGAGGTATTGCATCTGCTTCTTTGTCACCATAAGCAGGAATTTTGACGCCTCCGTCAGCAGAGCCTTCACTTCCTCCGGCTCCTCAACGACCGCAAGCATCGCGGGCTCAAAGTCCATCAGACCGACAAGGTTTAAGAAATAATCGCCGCCGTCGACGCAAACGCAGAACTTCTCCCTGTCGATGTCCTTCAGTTTCTCCTTATAATAACCTTCCCAGTCCCTGCCCGTCACGTCGCGTATCCTCAACTGGTCGCGCCATTTTGTGATGTCCTCGATGACATACCTTCCCGGTTTTGGCATGGCGCCGAAGTTGAGCTCTGGCGACGGGGTGAACGTGACGCCAAGCCCCGTGACGGCATCTTTGCCGTCAGGCAAGCTGTTTGGCGTGAGCAGCTCGTCGAACACCGGTCTCGAATATGGGTCGAAAAACGATGGGGGATATTCAGGGATTTCTCCTCGCAATGTGCGTAAATAGTTTTCTTTTGGGGTCAATGTCATTGCCGGATCCTCCATTTATTGTGTTATGGTGTTTACGCCGGCGCGCTATGGCCCAAACCGGCGATATTACGTCAATTGATGATGCGTGCCGTGGCAAGCGCTATTTGAGCCTCTTCTTCTCGTCCACCCAGTCCCTGTCTTTTCTGGCCATGGCGACTCCGATCTCTTCCCTGCTCTTTGTGGGCTTCAACATGCTCATGTCATAACCCTCAGTCTCCAGCGTGAGCCTCTTTTGCTCCTCCGTCGGCGGCCTCTTCATGCGATCTTCGAGCTCCTGCATGCCTTCGGGAGTGGTGTATAACGCGAACCTCTCCAGATTGCGCTCGAAAATCTTTGCCCCGCTCGGATAAGGAACGATGAGGAACACTCCGTCTTCAATGCCCTTCTTGTGGCGCAGCGCCAGCTCGCGCGGGTCGATCCCGAAAGCTTGCATGTTGGCATACATGAACTCAACGGTCTCCTCTGTCACGTTGTATCCGGTGTTCTTGAGGTGCTCGGGGCGTGTCTTCAGGACAGCGTCGTTGATGTTGGAGTTGATGTTGGCGGGTATCATCGCCGAAACCTCGATGCCGTACGGCTTCAACGCCTGATAGTAGCTCTCCATGACGTTCAGCGTGGCTGTCTTAGACGCCGTATATGGCGCTACTCCGGGGCTGGCCATGAATGCCGCCAGCGACACCGTGGTGGTGATGTGTCCGCCCTTGCCGGCTTTGATCATGCGCGGAACGAATGTGATGAGGCCGTTGACGATGCCGTTGAAGTTGACCCCCATGACCCAGTCGAAGTCTTCGAACGTCGATGCCTCAACAGGCCCGAATGCGTTGACGCCTGCGGTTTGGATGAGCAGGTCAGGCGTTGTGCCATAAATGCGTTCCGTCTCGTCGGCAGCGGCTGCCCAACCCGCGCGGTCCATGACGTCGAGCTTGATGAAATGGACTTGCGCGTCCTTGCCTTTGAAATGCTCTGCGGCTTTGTCCATGTGGTCTTGCCGCACGTCCGCGATGACGATCTTCATCCCGGCTTCCGAGAATATTTGCGCCTGGCCAAAGCCTGCGCCGGAAGCTCCGCCCGTGATGAATGCTACTTTTCCTGCGAAATCTTTCATGCATGTCTCTCCTTTGTCTTTTTAGTTTGTCTCATCGTGTCGAGGTTTGTATGCTGTGTATTATATATGATTTTCGCGCTTTGTCAAAGTCATTTTTTTGTTATTTGGTGCGCAATGCCTGACGATTTGAAACGCGCCTGGCAGTTTATGCTGGATAATCCGGAATATCCCGCTGATTATTCGTACATATGCAAGACCAACCGGATAGTGGGCGGCGACAATCTTGTGTACGGCGCGGGGTATCTACGAGACTAATTGAGACTAATAAATAGCTTTTGTCTGATTTTGAGCCAAGAGAGTAGATATAGCAAGGCTTTAGGTTGGTGGTCACTATGGCCATCAACCTAAAGCCTTGTCAGCAGCGATTGCTGCTGATATAGAGTGTATCATATGGCCGCGCATTTGTCTATAATCATTTGAATCCGGCTAAGTGATGAAAGCCGTTAAATTCAGTCTCATCCAGTTTATGCACTCACTGACAAAATTCAGTTTCGTTGCATGTATCTTAGTTCAATAAACCAATCATCATTAAAGATTTCCAAATGCCAATAGGTTGCATCCATCTTGTCTGTAGTATACTGGTTGTTTTCGTCCACTCTGCTTCTTACATCATAAATGTCCAGTGGATGCCATAGCGTTAAATACGCACGTCCATTTTCTGCAAATAGAACACTAATCGATTGATCAGTAACTACTATGTCAATATAGAATTTGGTCTTCTCAAATATCTCTAGTTCTGTCTTGTCAAGTATGTTATTCATTACCAAAAATGTAGAGGCATCAATTACCTCATCGTAACTAGATAATGAGGGCGTTGTATCTAAATTAATGCTGAAACAATAATCATTAGCAGAATCGACACGAAATATACATCGTTGAATAGAAATTTTATCGTCACTATTATTGTGTACAATAATTCTATTCTTAATGTGGAGCAATAGATCAAAAAAGTCATAATTCGTCTCTATCAGCTCTCGGACCTCTGGCAATTGATTGATAGACAGTCGTATTTCGTGTCGGGTAAAAATGCCATTTTTGAAAATCAGAAATAGCAATACAATAATTGGTATTACAAACTTCAAGACTGGTAACATTCTTTTCATTGGTTACTCCAATTGAATATTCCTATAGTAGATTTCTGATACACTACCAACAATCGAGCCATTAGCATAGTTTTGGATGCTGTTATTTTGGAAGGCATATAACATCATTGCAATGTTGTATCCGTATACTATCTGTGTCGGATCGTTTAACATGACATCATCTTTTTTTGCATGTAAATCATCTGCTTTCCTTGCATTCAGAAGTCTAAGATGATACGCATCAAACAATCCTAGCACATGGCCGAACTCGTGCATCGCAGTATGTGTAATCGGATCAATGATCTTTTTTTGAGTTCCACTATAATATGTAGAACCGCTAGTATTACTAAACTCGTTCACAAAATCAAACCAAATTGCAGGGGCTCTATCTCTTGTCCAATTCATTGTCGTAGATGGTGTTATTGACCTATCTGACCAACTGCCACTATAATCAAAATCAATTTGCAAATTGGACTGTTCGGCGGTGAACACCCTCTGCGGATTGAAGTTGACGATGACCTCAATATTTGTCAGGCCCATTATCTTGTAGTTTTTGCCTTCCCACATTTTGAAACCTTCCGCTATCAAGTTTTTGACCATAATATAATCCGAACCTGAAATATGTCCATTAGCGCAGAATGCGTAGATTTTTGGGAAGTAGTCTATGGTAATCACATTGCCTGAAATAGATATATTCAACGCTTTATTGTTTGGGTTAATCGTTCCCGACCAGAATTCTTGTTCCAAAGTCTGGTTTATTTCAAGCCCCAAGTATTTCCAAAATACGCTATCGATACGATAGTCTTGTACTGCTGCCCTGTTTGCGATTGGCTCCAGTCGATATAATTCATTCAAGTCTTTGTTAGAGACATTTATTCCGTTTTGTATTTGCTTCCTGATGTTCTGGTATTGGAGCAATTGATCGTTGTAGAATCTTTTGACCGTGTCCATGAGCCAACTGTCAAGATAGTCGTAGCTGGTAATATAGTCAACGCTTGGCGCGAAGCCTTTTTGCTTCAACGCATCGCGAAGCGCAACTATATCCTTGCCGCTGGCGCCGACTTGAAGCTCCATCCCTATGAGGAACAGACCCATTTCATCAATATAGCGCAGCGGATTGTCATGAACGTATATGTAGCGCATATAGTTGAATGGTTTTGCCGGCGTCCCCTTCACCGGGTCCATCGCCGTGAACCTTCTCGCGGCGGCGTCGTACATCCTCGCCTGGGCGAAGTAGAGGCCCAGCACCTGGTCATATGTGTGGACGGTGTACTGCGACGCGACGTCCAGCTCGCGAAGGCCCGTCTTCAGCACGGCCTTGGAGGTGGGGGCCCCCCAGTCGTCGTACATGGCGTAGCTTATGACGTTCCCCTGCACGTTGTCGGTGGCGAAGTCTATCGTCCCGAGCCTGCTTGCGTGCGTCCAGAGCTTCACGACGCCGTACGACAGCACGTTGCCGCCCGGCTCCGTGTCCGTCAGGACGAACTCCCCCGCTTCGTCGTCGTAGGCGTACTGCATTATGCTGCCCGCGCCGTTGGAGACCCCCGTTATCGCCACGCCCTGCTTCCCGAGGCCGAAGGTGTATCTGTACGTGAGGCCGCCTGCTTCCGTCTCCATGATAACATTTTTCAGCGGGCTTGCATAGTCCAGGACGTAGTCCTTCCGCACGACCTGCGTCTGCTGCCCGGGGTTCGGGTTGAGGGCGGTCGGGGCCGATGGCACCCCCGCGTAGCCGTACGCGTTCTGGCTTATGGCCATCTCGTTGGCGATCAGGTAGCCGAGCCCGTTGTAGACGTAGTGGCTCTCCTCGCCGTCCGCGTTGGT
>WRMX01000002.1 GCA_009776905.1 Oscillospiraceae bacterium | reverse complement strand
CCGCTTGGCCGCCTGCCGTTCCCGCTGCTCCGGCCGCTCCAACGGCTGCGTGCCCGCCTGCCGCTCCCGCCGCCGCCTGGCCCGATATGAGGGCCTGCTGCAGCCATGCCGAGTTCGTGATCGCGGCCGCGCCGGCTTCATGGCTGAAGACCTGCGATAGTATCTGGCCTATGGGGAGGAACACGAGCCCGCGCGCGGAGTACATCGCGCTTTCGTCCTGCTTCTCCATCTCCGCCTTGATCTTCTCCCGGGCGAGCTTGAGGTACCGGGAGGCCACCTGCTGCTTCACGTCCATGGCTTCCGCCGTCTCCGTGACGCTGAGTCCGTTATAATAATGGAGTATGATCGCTTCCCTTTGCCTTTCGGGCAGAAGGTCGACTATGTCGATGACGTTTCTCCTGTCTTCTTCCCNCAANGCGAAGTCCTGCGGCAGGAACTCTTCGTTCTCTTCTTGCAGGCTGTCGATGTATTCCGTGATGTTNACTATTTTGTCGCTGCGCGAGTTTTTCTGCATGACGCGCCTGGCTTCGTTCGTGATNATGCGCCCGAGCCATGCGTTGAACGCTTTNGGCGACCGGAGATCGTGTATGTTCATGCACAGGCGTATGAGGACTTCCTGCGCCGCGTCCTCGGCGTCCGACGGGTTGTTGAGGATGCGCGACGTGCTGAAGAGGACGTCGTGCGCGATGTCCCTGCAAAGGTCCTGCAGAGCTTCCTTGTTGCCGCCCATCGCCTTTGCGACAAGCTGCTCGCGTTTGCCCGCGCCGCTTGTGGCCGCTTCGCGTATTTCTTTTTTTGATTGTTTGCTCATCGCAGTTTTCCTCGTCCGTGCTTGCCGAAGCGTCAGTTTGCGTCCGTCTCGCTGCCGTTGGTTGCTGCGTTAGTGTCTGCTGCTTTGTCGTTGGCTGGCTCCGTGTTCGCGTCTGCTGCGCTTGTATCTGCCGCGTTTGTATCTGCTGCGTTGTCGTCGGCGGCCTTCGTGTTTACGTCTGCTGCGCTTGTATCTGCTACGCTGTCGTCGTCCGCGTTCGTGTTTGCGTCTGCCGCGCTTGTATCTGCTACGCTGTCGTCGGCCGTGTTCGTGTCTGCTGCGCTGTCGTTGGCCGGCTCCGCGTTCGTGTCTGCCGCGTTCATATCTTCCGTGTTATTGTCGACCGCCTTCGTGTTTGCGTCCGTCGCTCTGTCATTGCCCGCCTCCGCGCCCACTGTCTGCGCGTCGTCCGCGAGGGGGACGTTCTCGTCGGGTATCTGGACGTTTCCGTCGTCGTCCGCGAAAAACGAATAAAGCGCGACCCCCGCAATCAGCAGGACTATCGCCGTCGTCATTACTATGGGCCCTATCGCCCATGAATACCGTTTCAGCCGCGAAGTCTTAAACTTTCCCCGCTCGATGTTCTCGAGCACCGGCGACAAAATGCTGTCTATCTGTTCTTCTCTCACTGTCTCTTCGGCGTATTGGTCGAATATTTGCTTCAGAGCGTTTCCGTTGCCTTTTGCCATGCTCAACACCACCTTCACACGGTTCTTACACCTTCACACGGTTCTTATATGTATATAGACCCTGTAATGTAGAGTTTCACATCAAAGAATTCAAAAATTAAACGAAATTGTCACAGTTTCTTTCAAACATTTCATTTTCGGCCTGTTTCATCGCCGCTCCCAAACAAAATGACGGGCGCTGCCTGTTTCTTTGCCGCTCCCAAAAACGGCATTTTCGCCCTGTTTCATTGCCGGCAGCCCCCTCGTTTGATCTGGTCTACCGCGCCTGCCTCGCGACGACGACCATCCGGCTGTTGGCGCCCGTGTAGTCGCATGTGGAGAGCGACAATAGGCGGTCCCCAAACTGCGCCGTTTCCCCCGTGTCGTATATCTGGTATTTGCCGAGGGCTTCCATGTATTCGCCGAACTCCTCAATTGTGTAGAAATCAACGTAGTTGTAATACTCGAACGCGTATGCGCCCGAAGCGGATGTATACGCCACGAACGCGGCAATGACTTCATAGTCGCCGATCCCGTACGCCGTGTCGAATTCTATGGTCTTGTGCGATTCGTAGAATTCCTTGCTTTTGTACCGCTCCAGCACGGCGAACATGCTTCCGTCCTGCATGTGGTGCCCATATATCGTCATGTTGTCGGATGGCTTCGCCGGGTCGCACCTGTAATCGAGGAAAGGCGTCCCGTGGCTGCTGCGCTTTCCAAAGAAGTTGCTCGCGAGATAGTATTCCGGGTCGGCGGGGGTGTGCATCACGGGGTAGTCCACCACCGTGCCCGGTATCCTCAGCCATCCCACGAAGTCCGGGTGTTCCTTTTGCATCTCCATGTATGCGAGCTGCTGCGGGCTGATGGGCTGGGCTTCCATTTCATCGTGGCCGTCCACGATTGAATCGCCGTCGGCTGCATCGCCGCCCGTTCCGGACGCGCCGTCCGCGCCGGTCCCGCTGCCCGCGTCGTCCGCTGCGTGGTTTTCCGCGCTGCCCGCTCCGGCGTCCCTCTCGTATGAGGCGACCATGTCGCGGAGCGTCTGCGATATCTCGTTGAATTCCGAGGCGGCGACTTTTGTGCGGATTAGCTGGCGAGCGACGAAAAACGCCGATACCGCGAATATTGCGACGAATGCGGCGAGCGATACGCGGAAGATGGTCCTTCGCGCCGGCTTGCCGTTGCCGCTGCCGCCGTTCCCCGCGCCCTGCCCGCGCCCGTTCCTCGCGCCCTGCCCGCTGCTATGATCGCGGCCGTCTGCGCCCTGCCCGCGCCCGCTGCCCGCGCCTTGCCCGCGCCCGCTGCCGTGGGTGCTTGCGCCTTGCCCGTGCCCGCTACCGTGGGTGCTTGCGTCCAGCTCGCTGCTTTGATCGCGGCCGTCTGCGCCCTGCCGTTTCTCGCCGTCGTTCCCGCTATGTCTGCGGCCGTTGTCGGTTGACATCTGCATTCTCGATCCTTTACGCCGGCGCCCTCGCTCCGGCCCCCTGTGAAAGCCGTCATTGATAGGTCTAATGTGAGGCAAGAAGCCTCGCCTTCGCGCAATGAAACGGCGATAACGTCGTTTTCAGCATCGTTTAAATTCATCGTTTCCCATGAATTAATACTTCCGTAACAACTGCCAATAAATGATAGAATTTGCCAAGCAAAAACCGGGTTAAAAAAGCTCATGAAAATGGGTATTTTAATTATGCCGCAGTGCCGGAACATCAGCATTTGCAAGCCTTTGTCGTAAGCCTGTCGCCTACACGTTTCGTGGTGTCGTATCACCGTTTCGAGGCCGCTGTTGCCCCATGCTATGACCTTACTTATGGCTATGATATCATAGTTTGTAGGAATATACAAGCATTTTTTATTTCAAGTTTGTTACAAGCCACAAAATTGCCTTGCGTATGTAAGCATTCGAGTGTATTATGATTATGAAGGCAGTAAAATGTTAATCGTTCCGTAACACAAAAGACTAAAAATGTGTTATAATGCCTCATTGCCTTATGAGGAAAATCGTCAATTTCGCCAAATAGCCAGGAGGTGCTAAAATGAAGCAGAATTATACGCCATTGGAAAAACGCTCAAAGAAGGAGCAGCGCGAGCACCATGCGGCGCAAAGGCGCAGCTGGGGCGGCATAAGCCCCGTGACGCGCAAGCCGCCGAACCCAAAAGCGTACAACCGCAAAAAATCCGGGCAACGGTACGAGAACGAACCGCCGCCCGGGTTTTTTGTGCACATACTGCTCAATGAAGACTCGTCAGGTGAATCAAATGCATATTGACGAAAATTCCCAATTGTGTAATAATTGTAGAGTGGTTGCCGTGACAGCTCAGAGCTAAGGAGGATAAATGCATTGAGGTTTGAATGGGATGAAGGCAAAAATGAGACAAACAAGATCAAGCATGGAGTGTCATTTGAAGAAGCGGAAACTGTTTTTGACGATAAATATGCAGTATTTTTGCATGATACTCAGCACTCAATAGACGAGGAACGGTTTGTTATTATCGGTCTGGACACATATTTTCGTGAACTCACGGTTTGTCATTGTTATCGCGGGGCGGATGACAACACAATAAGGATAATTTCTGCGAGAAGAGCAACCAAAAACGAAAGAAGCATATATTATGGAGGTAATGATTATGAAAGCAGAGTATAGTGTTGATGACTTCAAGCACGCGATTAAGAACCCATATTATTCAAAGTTGAATAAGGAAGTCGTTGTGGCCGTGAGGCACGATGTCTATGATATTTTTTGTGAAATCGGGAAGCAAAACGGAGTCGAACCTGAAATCATCATGAACCGTTGTTTGTCAAGCTACGCAAAGAGATTGAAAGAACATGATGAGTGAAACGCCGCCGCGCACATCATCGATAAATGGTTTCCTGCGCATAATTATCGACAATGCAGCGGCTGCTCTCATGCCGCTTATACAGCAGGCTGGCTCTATGCATGAGTCTTGATATATTCGTCGATGCTGTCGATGATGTATAGCGGGCCTGTCATGTGCAAACCGTCCCAGCAGTCCACGATAAACTCTACCGCGCCTGCCTTTCGCAAATAATTGAAGGCCTCCTGCCCGCTCATGCCTTTTGCTTCCTTGTAGAGTTCAACGCAAGACGCTAGGAACCAAACTTCTCCTTTTTGCTTTTTCACATCTGTTCCTCCGGGTAAGTGATTTTTCCAGTGCTCAGTTCTTCCTCAAGCAAGTCGTATAGAAGCGGATACCCAAGCCTCCAGACCTTTGTTTCCTCATCTTCCAATGCTTTGTACAACTGCGAATTGTAAAGAACGCTAGAAGCATCCTCCAGACATAAGCCACGATTCTCCATCAATAGGCTTATTATGCCCGGCGTTATCATAGCGATAACGGGAGAAATACTCTTATCCATTCACGCCACCTACCTTAATTATCGCTTCAAAGGGCTTATGTAAACGTTGACGGTCGCGACTCCGCTTTTTCTGCGCTTGACGACAATACCGGAAAACCGTACAGCCTGCGCTTGATCGGTCGTCAGATAAAACCCTGCGCCGAAGTCAAGCCCCCTCGTTTGCTCTATCAAGCGCGGCTCTTCAACTATCTGGTTGCTTCCATGATATAGCAGCATATTTCCATCCCCGCTCTCCGGCTGATAATCCGCAGTCTTGATCAATCCTTCGTATTCTAAATCACAATTCTGTTCAGCTCGCTCCAATTCAATATCGAAAAATCGCCGTTTTCCGGCCTGCTGTCGCCGCCATATACGATGAAAGCAGGCTGGCTCGCAGCGCCCGGCGCCAAGCTTTTCCAATATCTGATGCCTTTTCCGTANGATTGNGTGAACGTCGCGCCCGACTTCATTTCGACGGGAATCTGTTTNACGCCTGTGTCTATAATCAAGTCGACCTCATTTTGGTTGCTGTCCCTGAAATAGTAGAGCGATGCGTTGCTGCCGCTGTTCGATATCATCTTGTGAATTTCCATAATGCACAGGTTTTCGAAAAGCCCGCCTATCAAATAGTGTTTGGACAATGTCTCCGTGTCCCTAATGCCCAGCAAACAGCACGCGAGCCCGGTATCCGTAAAATATATTTTGGGCGACTTGATATACCGCTTGCCGAAATTGCTGTGGTATGGCCGCAGCCGAACAACAAGGTAGCACGCCTCGAGGACAGATATCCAGTTCTCGATTATTCTTGGTGAAACGCCGACATCATTCGCCAATGACTGGTAATTGACGACTTGCCCAATTCTCCCGGCCAGTAAGGCAAGGAATTTACGAAACAATGACAAGTTCCTGATATTGCTGATATTCTTCAAGTCCCTCTCTACATACGTGGCGATATACTGGTCATAATAGGTGAATGGAGCGACATTTCGCGAATACAGAGCCGGATAGAACCCATGTAGGATTCGCTCGTATAAATCCCCAGCATCTTCGCCTGACGCCGCCAGCTCGCCGATCGTCAGCGGCAGAAGCGTCGCATATGCCGCTCTTCCCGCCAGCGACTGGCCTATTTTCTCTGACAGTAACAAGTTTTCTGAGCCTGATATGATGAAATCTCCCATCATCTGGCGCTCATCTACGGCAACTTGGATGTAAGACAGGAGTTCAGGCATCCTCTGCACTTCGTCAATCATGACGTTATGCTGCGTCCTTATGAATCCGGCCGGGTCGCTCTCAATGAACGCAAGTACGTCGGGACTCTCAAGATTGTAGTATTTGTACTCGGGGAACATGCTTCTCATCAGCGTGGTCTTCCCTGATTGTCTGGGGCCGATCAGCCCAATCACCGGGAAGCCCAAACGGTATGTCTCAATCAGCCCCATAATACTCCTGGATATCATAATCGCTCACATCCTGTTGTCTTTGAATCTATCATCAAGTGGCTTGCCGGTAGTATAACTCAAATAGTTATGCAAATCAAGACTTAAAGTCTCGATTTGCATAACTATTTGACAAGCGCACGTTTGATGCCAAACCATAAAGCAAAAGAACGCCAAATCATAAAGCAAAAACGCGCCAAACCATAAAGTTAAACATGCCAAATCTGCATAACTTGACAAGCGCGCGTTCCCATACTATAATAGCGAAAACGGTTAAATGAATTTTCGGAATACGGTTAAATGATTTTCTCGAATTTGGTTAACTCAATATCGCTATTTTTGTTATGTGCAATTACGGCCTTTTGACAAGCCGCAACTTACAACACGGCCAAACGCCTGCATAAGCGCAGCATGAAAACAGAAGAACGGAGCGCAAAATGACCCTCACAGAACAAGGATACAAGCCCAGGCTTGTGGACGGAAAAATCAAAAAATACCTTGGCCTATTCGGAGCGCTCTCAATTGAAGGCCCGAAGTGGTGCGGGAAGACATGGACAGCCTTGAACCACGCAAAATCCGTCGTATACATGCTCGATCCTGAAAACAGCTACGCAAACCGCGAAGCCGCCCGCTTAAACCCGGCCGCGATTCTCGTCGGGGAACCGCCTCTCGTGATTGACGAATGGCAGGAGGTGCCGGCAATCTGGGACGCGGTTCGATACGCCTCCGACAGGACAAAGCAAAAGGGCCTGTTTTTACTGACCGGCTCCGTGACGCCTAAGGAAAACAGCTATTCTCACAGCGGTGCGGGCCGAATCGCCAAAATGAGAATGCGGACGATGTCCTTGTATGAAAGCGGCGATTCTACCGGTGTGGTCAGCCTATCGGAACTATTTGAAACCGGCGGGATTTCTCCAAATATTTCAGGCCTGACGCAGGAAAAGCTTATTGACCTTTCAATGCGCGGAGGATGGCCGGGAAACTTGGACTCCCCGCGTAGCGACGCAAGAATCCTGCCGGATCAGTATCTGGCTGCGCTTGCCGCAACCGACATTTCGGTCGCAGACAACAGGAAACGTAATCCCGAACTGGTGCTGCATCTGCTGGCGTCCATTGCTCGGACAAACATGACCGCCGCAAAGCTCAGCACGATCACCGCCGATGTGCAGTCACGATTTGGCGATGTCACCAGGCAAACCGTCGCAGATTACATAAGCGCACTTTCGCGATTATATGTAGTTGAAGAGATACCGCAGTGGTTTCCCGAGCTTCGGGACAAAGAGCGCCTTCGCAAAGCTCCCAAAAGAATGCTTGCAGACCCTTCAATTGCGGTCAGCGCGCTAAAAGCAAAGGGCAACGAGCTTGCGAGGGATCCTCGAACCTTGGGTTACGTTTTTGAAAACCTGTGTATGCGGGACCTGCTGATATATGCAGATATAGATGGCGCCAAGCTCAGCCATTACCATGATTTTAACGGTCTTGAAGTCGATGCGATAATCGAGATGGGTACAAAATGGGCCGCTATTGAAATTAAACTTGGGCACCACCGCGTTGATGAGGGTGCCGCTGCTTTGAAGCACCTTCAATCGAAGCTTGTTGGCAAAGGCGCCAAGCCCCCCTCCTTCATGGCTGTCATCACAGGCGGAGGCGCGCTATATACTCGAGACGATGCGATACACGTGATACCGATAGATTGCTTGAAGCCATGACAAGCCTGCGATCCGCCGGTAGCTTGAGAGGCCTCATGAACTGTACCAAATCAATCGGGTTGGAATATAATGCGTTCACATGATTCTTTCAGGAGTTCTTCTGATTGCTGCGTATCAGAAAGGCAATTCCCGCCGATTTCGCCAATAATAATGTCACAGCTCCGTATTTCACATCACGGAATTGTGACATTTTCTGTTACATTATCATTACAAGCATTGTAATTTTTTAACTAATATGTTACTTTATGTTGGTATTGCTGTATACATTACACATACAATAGTATACCAATATCAATAGGCCAAGGAGATATATCGTCTACCCTATGTAGGGGCGATTATCAATCGCCCACATTCCTTCAATGCATTCCGATAATGGCGATTTGTAAACGCTTTTGCATGTGAATCCTTAACTCGGTGACATTGTATGGGATGCTGCATAAACGAGTGTCCTCGAAAACTCCCGTTGTCATCCTGAGCGATAGCGAAGGATCTTGTCTGAACACTTACGAAACAGCGGAGGTAAAGATTCTTCGCTTCGCCCAGAATGACAGGCGTTGCAAAGCTTTTGAGTCATCGAAGACACACTAAACATTAGAGGAGGCTTTTCATTTATGAACAAACGCAACAGAAAGAAACGCAGCGGGCTGTCTCGGCTTCTGGCCATATTGATGACGATGGCCCTGCTTGCCGGCATCGCCGGCGCGGCTCTCGCAGCCGATGGCTCCGTCAGCGTCACGAAAACCGAGCTTGGCGCGGACGGCAAGCAGCTCGATAACATCAGGACGACTACAGACGTCAGCGCCGGCTCCAGCACGACGATGGGGAACAGAAACCCAGGCCCCGGCCCAGACGAAGGCGCCGCTGTAGGCGATTACTATGTCTCCACAGGCCACTTCACGTATGTCAAGCAAAACCTCGCCGAGCTGATCGCCGCGCCATATGGCATCGACTATGACATCGTGCAAGGCGCCAGCTTCACCAAAGTCGGCACCGCGAATGCTCGTATTGTCAAAGGCGACGATGGCAATGATTACCTTGTCATCACTGTCGGTGCTGAAAACAGCACGATCAGCGGCAACTGGGGTGCTGTGGCATTTGATGAGCCTTGGCCTGGCGGAAAACACCCCCATCAAGGTGGCGGTCCGCTATCTCATAGCAATAATGGGAAAACAGCTACAATTTCATCGCTTGATATAAACAAAAAACCGAAATCGCTTGATGATTACGGTACTTTTATCTACATCTATTTCCACAACCAAAACACGATGACGATAACGCAAATATATGAGGAAGCCGTGCCATTCGTGTTTCAGCTCGTTGAAATAACATATGATAGTGAACCTTCTCCGAACAAGATTAGCACCCCCGTCCCCATCACGCGCGATAATATCATATTCCGAAAATTCACTGAAACTGGTGAAGAAGAAGTCGTATACAACGGCGGCGGCATAGGCGACGACACTAAAATAAGCGCAGAATCATCTGAGGATGGCTTCTTCTGGCTCAAAAATGGCATAACCGCCACGCTTTGTAATCTTCCCGCAGGTGAGTATGAGATTATTGAGACTACATACGAGGCTTATGTTACCACAATTAAACCAGGCGGTCTTGGCTCTGTCGCCAGCATCACAATCACCGAAGATGGGCACGCGAAAGTCACCTTCGAGAACGCCAGAAGACCATACGAGTTGATTGTTACAAAGGAAATTAACGGTACTCCTCTAATACCGAGAGCATTTGACATTAGAATAACATTTGAAGGCCAAGGGCTTTCCGGCATCGCCGGCCCCGATGGCTCCAATGGATTCAGCACTAGTGGTGATAAATTGATATGGACAGGTCAAATTACCGCCGGCGAAGATGTCATATTCTCCAACTTGTTGCCCGGTATGAAATATAAAGTGGAAGAATTCAACCTCCCCGCAGGCTATGAGCTGTCGACAACAAGCAGCGGCCTAGAAGGCAAAATAGAACCTGGCGAAGGCAATGATTCTTATTATTCTGACCCGGAAAAAGCCGACTCAGAGGTCTTCTTCGCCAAATTAGTCAACGACTACTCCCCCGTTGCGGAGCTCGACCTGTCCGCCCGCAAGACAGTCTCTGCCGGCTCCCCGTCGACCTGGTCGTTCAATTTCGAGGTGTACGCTTCCGATGCGTCCGGTACTCAAGGAGCAAAGCAGGGCGCGACGAAAACCGCCACCAACGCCTCCCCTATCGTCAACTTCGACACAATCGGCATAAAGGAAACCGGCACGTACTATTATCTCATCAAAGAAGCGACGGTCAATGGCAATGGCTGGACTGTCGACACGAAGCAATACCTTGTGAAGGTCGATGTCGATAGCAACTTAGATATAACGCAAAAACAATATGTCACAAGAACAAACTCATCGGCCACATTCGGCACTGCATGGACAACCTACACAGACACTTCCATAACCTTCAACAACACGTACAACGTCAACGAAGCGACATTGTCCCTAAGTGGCCAAAAGACAACAACCGCAGGTGCGCCAAATGATACATTTGTCTTTAACATTACGAATGTAACCGACCCAAACCCGTCTAACCACACAATCATTGGCACAGCTACACGCGCAGGGAGCGGCCAAATAAATTTCTCTCAACTTAGATTCCCCACAACAGGAACGTACATTCTTGAAATAACGGAAGCGGAACCAGCACCGGGGTGGGCTTCGAATACGCAAAAATACACTATTTATGTCCGAGTTACAGACAATGGCAGAGGTCAACTAAGCGCGACTGCATATACAAATGCAGCTCTTACAACAACACTGACAAATAGCTATATCAAGTTTGATAACTCATTCATTGCAGACCCGACCGAGATGGACTTTGTGGTAACAAAAACAATCACTGGTGACACATATTCCTCATCTTGGTCGTTCGATTTTGGCTTGTATGAATCAAACTCAAGCGGATCACAAGGTAAATTATTGAAAACAACATCTGCGACCGATGTAGATCCGGTAACATCATTCGATTCTGTGGAGTTCGATTCAGCCGGCACGTACTACTTCCTGATCAAGGAAACAAGCGCTAACACAAGCACATGGAAAGTCGATCCGACGATATACCACCTACGGGTTACTGTCTCGGTTATCAATAGATCGTTATCTGTGTCAAAGATAGAGTTCAGGCAAGGCCGCGGTAGTTCGTTTGGATCATGGAATAATACCTCCAGCAATCCATACCTCGATTCGACTATTACATTCAATAATGAATATACCGCACCGGTACCCGGTTCAGTTAGCCTCACTCTCTCCGGTACGAAGACAGTTTCCTTTGGTGCCCCAAGTGAAGAATTTGGATTTGCGATTTCCATCAACACATTGGGGGGAGAGGTCGAAGCTACTGCTACCATCAATGGAGCGGGTGAGTTTACCTTCAGTCCATTGTCGTTCATAGCGACTGGCACTTACACTTTCGTTGTGTCAGAAAGCATCTGGGGACCAAATTGGACTCCAAAGACCGTTGCAAAAACAATATACATCGAAGTCACTAGCACAGGAGGTAATTTAAGCGCAGCAGCATATAGCGACTCTGAATGCCTGATACCCCTCACGGCCGAAGACTTAACCTTTGATAACGAATATACAATGAAAGTCGGTTACTTCGACCTTGCGTTGTCAAAGAACATCTCAAAAATAGTCTCCGGAACGACTGTTTACGACCCCCCGTTCGGCTCGCTGCCGACCGTTAAGCGCGGCGACAAAGTGACATATACAATCACCATCACAAACGAAGGCTATCTCGATGGGTATTGCGAAGAAATCGTAGACAGGATCCCCGCAGGTCTGGAATTCGATCCCGCCGACAACACAGATTTTGATTGGCGATATGACGAGGCCACTCGCTGCGCATATACAAACGACCTCAATGCGATTCTCTTGAAACCAGGCGATTCGAAAACAGTTGATATCACCCTGACCGTCAGCCAGACAGCGGCTCCCGGAGCCAGGCTGAGGAACATCGCGGAGATCAACTGGCACAGCGATGAGAACCACCACTTCATCGACGACGAAGATTCGACCCCAGGCAACAATGTCTCCAGCGAGGACGACGAGGACAATGCCGATGTGAGGGTCGAGGGCGGCGACTACACGCCTCCAAAGACCGAGACCGAAGATGAAGAAGAAGACGAGGACGAGGACGATGAGGAAGAGGAAGAAGTCGTCGAAGAGGAAAAAGGCGGCGGCGATGAAGGCGGCGGCGACAATGGCGGCGGCGATAGAAACGATGAAAACGACGAAGAAGATGATGGCGGCGACGACGGCGGTCAGCCCACAATCAGAACAAACCCGGTAATTCAGGACGACGGCGAAGAGACTTGGGTCGCCGGCGGCACAGACATCAACCTTCCCCCCGTCCCCACGGCTCGCGGCAACACGCTGACTAAGAGCGATGACGGCGACATATGGTTCGAGTTCGACGGCGACGTACCGCTCGGCGCCTGGTATTGGGACGATGATGCCGGCATGTGGATATTCGACGAATATCCGCCCCTCGCGGATGCCCTCCCCTCGACTGACGGCGCCATCCAAATATCGGGGCTTCTGCTCCTTGGCACGCTGCTGTTGGCGCTCGGCGTCTCGCTCAAGCGCAAATACGCCTACAAGCCTAAGCATCTGAAACGCGAGTAAAACACATTATGATATCACGAGGGCTGCGGTCTCCACCGCAGCCCTTTGTCATCCACTTTTTGCGATGGATATTTGCACTTGCCAATTCTACGTTTATATAATATAATCCATAGCACTGACATACACAAAAACGGAGAATGACAATGCCAAAGAAAACCGAAACTCTACAAGATAAAAGAATGCTCGAGCTGGACGTCCTGCGCGGCTTCGCAATGCTCGTCGTCGTCTCCAGCCACATATCGAGCGTTGCGATCGGCAACCTCCGCGCCGGCCGAGGCCACTTCCTCGTCTCCATGCTGCAGAGCTCGTTCAATTTTTCCGTGCCCGTGTTTTTCCTTGTCGGGGCCCTGCTCTCGGCATATAGCGCCTCCGCTAAAAATCCGCCGATATGGCCATATTACAAAAAGAAGCTCTTGCGGCTCGTTCTGCCCTACCTCGCATGGACTCTTTTCTACATCGCGTTCAACCTTTTCGTACATAGGATCGGGCGGGCGGACCTTCGCTCGTTCGACAACTGGGTCAAATGGATCACGCAGGGCAGGGCGTACGACCATCTATATTATCTCGTGGTGATTTTCCAGTTCCACCTGCTGTTCCCCCTGCTGCTGAAACTCGCGAAACTGGTCAGGGACAGGCCGTTCTGGGCATTCGCCATCGTCGTCGGCGGCCACCATGTCGTCTATTGGCTCAACAAGCTGTGGCTATATAAGGCGTGGCCATACTTTTCGTCGAGCTTTTTCTGGCATTTCAGCATTTTCTTCCTTGGGCTGTATATCGGGCTGAACTACAAGAAAGTTTGCGAATGGCTGGAGCGCAACCTCAAATGGCTCATCATCGTGTGCCTCGTATCCGCCGCCGGCTTCCTCTATCTCAGATACCTTCTGTATATGAAAATCAACTACCACACGTACTTCTACTATACGATCAGGCTGGTTTACGTCACGAGCCTGCCGCTCTGCCTCCTGGCGGTCGCGCGCCGCCTCAGGGACACGCTGAAGCGTGGGATTCGGCATGGCCAGGCGTTCCTCTTTGCCCGAAAATGGGCCGGGCGCGCCCTCTTGTGGATCGGCCGCTATTCTCTGGGGATATATCTGGCCCACCCCGTCCTGAACCACTATCTCAGGGAATGGTTCAAAACAAGGAACGTCATCCTGCTTGGCCTGATCTGCGCGGTGGCCGTCGTCGTTTATATTGCAGTGTGCGGAGTCATGACGATGGTTCTGGAGCGTTTCCGCCTGACTTCTTGGATCGTTGGCGCAAAGGCGAGCGGCGGCAAGAAAAAACGCTCTGGTGCCTAGGCAGCTCTCGGCTCATAAGCCGGCCACACGCACAGGCGCGCTTGTCCCCGTGGCATAGTCCGCCGCGCACGAGCTCCGGGCCTCCCGGGGCATAGCCCGCCGACGCCTGAACCCCGCGCGCGACCCGCATAGAAACAACTGGAGGTCTCTCAAATGATGAAGGTTTGCCCGAACTGCCATCTGGAATCGAAACAAGGAGATTTCTGCACAAGATGCGGCACGCATCTTGAAAAACCCGCGAAAAAAAAGCGCGTCAAGCCCGCGCTCATAATAATCATCAGCGCAGTCGTCATTATCGCCGCCGGCGTGGCGGCCCTATTCCTCGTCATACTCCCGATGAAGCGATATGACCGGGCAATCGAGCACTTCAACAACAAATGGTATATCGAGGCGTTCACTTCGCTCGAAGGCTTGTCCATGGGCTACAAGGACATGTCCGAATTATACCCGTACTACAGCGCCTACGCTTCTTTTGAGCGGGGCGAATATGAGGTGGCCGCGCAGAAATTCGGCGCTCTCGCAGGCTACAAGGACGCCGACAGCATGAAGAATATGTGCTACTACCTCTTCGCGCATGAACTGCTGACGGACGGCAAATATGACGAGGCATATTATACGTTCGGCCTTGTTTCCGGATACAGGGACAGCGCGGACATGGTGCTCGACGTCCGCTACCGCCAGGCCACGGAGCTCATGCAGTCGGACGGCGCACGTGCGAAGGAGCTGTTCTTGTCGCTCGGCTCATACAAGGACAGCGCGGACAAGCTCGTCGAATGCGATTATTTCGCCGCGATGAACCTCCTGGACGCCGGCGAATACAGCGAGGCATATAATGCGTTCCTTGCGCTGGATGGCTACAGGGACAGCAGGTTCATGATGTCCGAGTGCCGATACCGCAAGGGCCGCGACCTAATGGACGCGCATGATTATGAAGGGGCGATCGAGCGTTTTTTAACGCTTGGGGATCATAGGGACAGCGCCAACATGGTGCTGGAGTGCCGCTATTTGTGGGGCGCCCAGCTGCTCGAGGCAAAGGACTACCCCGGCGCGTATACGCAGTTCAACGCGGCCGGGGATTATAAGGACAGTAAAACCATGGTGTTGGAGGTGCGGTACCAATATGGCGTCGAGCTAATGGACGCCGGGGATTTCGCCGGCGCGCTGCAGCGGTTCGAGGCCATAGGCGACTATAAGGACAGCATCGCCCTCGCCGAAAAAGCCCGCCAAAACATCCATTAACGTATTCTGCAGTCTTCTGTGACACCCTCGCTTTTAAAGCGCGCTCACATCACTCGTATCGCTTCGACGCTGTTGCACTTCCCCGTGTCGGCGTCGATTTCAAACACCGCCCCCTCGATCTTCGCGCCGCCGATCGCAGGCTCATACCGCGTTGGAGGATTGCCCAGGAACCGCGAGATCGACTGCTCCGGCTTGATGCCGATCACCGACTCGATAGGCCCCGTCATGCCGACGTCGGTGACGAATCCCATGCCGCCCGGAAAAACCCTGCAGTCCGAAGTCTGCACGTGCGTGTGCGTGCCCCATGCGGCCGACACCCGCCCGTCAAGATAATATGCCATCGCAAGCTTTTCGCTCGTCAATTCGGCGTGGAAATCTACCAAAATGATTTTCGCGCTGTTTTTTTGCAATATCCTGTCAACTTCAAAAAACGGGCTCTCGCATTCATTCTCCATTCTCGCGCGCCCAATAAGGTTTATGACGCAGACATCGCCATATTGCGTCTCATACACGCCCTGCCCGCGCCCCGGCACCTGCGGGGCAAAGTTCGCCGGGCGAAGTATGTGCAGGCTGTCGTCCAAATATTCCGCTATCTCGCGCTTGCCCCATGTATGGTTGCCGAGCGTGATGACGTCGGCGCCCGCGCCGAATAGCTCCTGTGCCTGGATTTTCGTGATGCCGAGCCCTGCGGCGTTTTCGCCGTTTGCCACAGTAAAGGACACATCATAATATTTCTTGATCCCATGCAATTTATCACGCAATATGTCTATGCCGCTCTGCGTGCACACATCGCCAACAGCCAAAACATTCATAAATCTATCCTTTGTAGGGGCGATTACCAACCGCCTATGTTGTAGGGGCGATTACCAATCGCCCCTGGCCCTGCCGCCATGCCCGCACCATACCTCAATCCGCGCCGCACCATTAAAACAACGACATCTGGCTCGTCTCCGGCAAATCGCGCAGCGCGCCCAACGCCCGCAACTGCTCGAGATGCGTCTTCGACACCTTCGGGCAAGCGGCCGAAATCTCATCGATCGAGATAAAATCGCGCCCGCACCGATTGTCGGCCAGATCCCGAGCGCCGGTCTCGCCCAGCCCGCTGATCGCAACGAACGGCGGCCGCAGCGTATTTTCTCCTACAATGAGGAATTTGACAGGGTCGGAATCATATAAATCGATGCGTTCAAAGTCAAATCCGCGCATATAAAACTCATAACAAGCCTCCAGCGTCGGCAGCAAATCCTCGTCCTTCGGCTTCGCGCCCGGATTCCCTCTTATCTCCTTAATTTTCGCGCGCACTCGCTCTTTCCCGCCGGCCATGATCTCAAGCTCAAAATTATTCTTCTGGCTCTTGCGGTAGAAATACGCGCTATAGAATTCCAGCGGCTTATGCACCTTGAACCATGCGATGCGGAACGCCTCCATGACATAAGCGACAGCATGCGCCTTTGGGAAAAGGTACGTCATCTTCCTGCACGACTCGATATACCACCCCGGCACGCCGCAGCGCATCATCGCGTTCTCCGCTCCTTCGGGAAGCCCTTTCCCCTTTCGCACGTTTTCCGAAATCTTAAAAGCGTCCCTGCTGTCCATCCCCTTTGATATGAGGAACAGCATGATGTCGTCGCGGCATCCGATCGTCTCGTCGACGGTCGCCTTGCCCGATACGATCAAATCCTTAGCGTTGCCGATCCACACGTCCTCGCCGTGCGAGAATCCGGACAGCCTCACGAGCGTGTCGAAGCTCTCCGGGGCGGTGTCGCGCAGCATCTGCCTGGTGAAATCCGTGCCAAATTCCGGAATGCCGATCGTGCCCGTCTCGCCGATGATGTCGTCGTCGTCAGGCAGGCCGAGCCGTTCGGGGGAGGAAAATATGCTCATGGTCGCCGGGTCCCCCAATGGTATCGCCGCCGAATCCACCCCTGTCAGCTCTTCCAGCATCTTTATCATCGTCGGGTTGTCGTGCCCGAGCGCATCCAGCTTGATCAGGTTGTCCTCCATGCGGTGATAATCAAAATGCGTCGTTATTACGCCCTTGTCCACGCTGTCCGCAGGGTGCTGCGCGGGGCAAAAGTCGGTGATCTCCATGCCTTGCGGAATGATGACCAGCCCCCCGGGGTGCTGCCCCGTCGTCCTTTTGACTCCGACGCATCCGCGGGCCAAACGGTTCTCTTCGGCCTTCGTGACCGTCCGCTCATGCGCTTCCAAGTATTTTTTAACATATCCATACGCGGTTTTTTCGGCGATCGTGCCGATAGTTCCCGCGCGATAAACGCTGTCCGCGCCAAATAGGTCCGTCACGTATTTATGCGCCTGCGTCTGGTATTCGCCGCTGAAATTGAGGTCAATGTCAGGGACTTTGTCCCCGTCAAATCCCAGGAAAGTCTCGAACGGAATATTGAACCCGTCCTTCGCATACATTTCGCCGCATTCAGGGCATTGCATGTCGGGCATGTCCGCCCCGCAGCCCCATCCGGCGCCCGCGTCAAAGTCAGTGCGGAAGCAGTTGGAGCACCTATAATGCGCCGGCAGCGCGTTGACTTCCGTAATCCCTGCGAGATACGCGATCAGCGACGATCCGACGCTGCCTCTCGATCCCACAAGATACCCGTTGTCCTTCGCGTCCGCGACCAGCATCTGCGCGATGATGTATATGATGTCATAGCCGCGCTCGAGTATATCATGCAGCTCCGTTTCGACCCTCGTCTTTATAATTTCGGGCGGGTCCGCGCCATATAATTCATAAAGCCTTGCGAACACCAGTTCCTTGAGCTTGGCCGCGCTCCCCTCAAGTTCGGGCAGAAATAGCTTCTTCGGCGGCAACGGATTGATGCTCTCGCACATGTCGGCAATCATCCGCGAATTTTTAACCACCGCCTCATACGCCATGTCCTCTCCGAGATATGCGAATTCTTCAAGCATCTCATCCGTCGTTTTGAAATACACCGGCAGGTCGGCGTCGGCGTTGTCATACTCCTTGCCCGTCAGCAATATATGGCGGAATATCTCATGCTCCGGCTCCAAAAAGTGGACGTCGCCCGTCGCGACGATCGGCTTGTCCAGCAGCTTGCCCAGCTCCGTGATCCTGATGTTGAACCCGCGCAGGTCATCCTCGTTTTTCGCGCGCGGCTTCTCGCCATATAGCATGAACATATTGTTGCATATCGGCTGGATTTCGAGATAATCATACATCGCTGCGGTCCGCGCCAGCTCCAACGTGCTGCGCCGCTCCGTAACCGCCTCGAAAACTTCGCCCGCCTCGCATGCGGAGCCTATGATGATCCCTTCGCGGTGCTGCAGCAGCACGCTTTTCCTGATGACGGGCCGCCTGTCAAAATCATCCAGATGGCTCCTTGTCACCAGCTTATATAGGTTGGTCAGCCCTGTCTTGTTTTTCGCCAATAATATTATATGCTTGTGGCTGACCCTGCCCTTCCGCGCTTTCATGTCCGCGGAACGTGTAAGAAAACTGTTAATTTCGCCGGTGTCGGCTATCCCTTCTCGCTTCAAAAGCGTGACAAGCTCCGCGAATATGTGCATCGTCGCGCCTGCGTCTTCGTCCGCCTGATGATGCCCGAAATCGCTGTAGCTCAAATGCGCNGCCAGCGTTTCCAGCCTGTAATTCTTCANATTCGGCAGCAGACCCCGCGCCAGAGCGAGCGTNTCGAGATAACGCGGAGCATATTCGATGCCGTTCTTAATGCAGGCTTCATATATGAACCCGACGTCAAACGACGCGTTATGCGCCACGAGCGTCCTCCCGCCCGCAAACTCCAGAAAAGCCATGACGGCATCCTTCTGTTGCGGGGCGTTCTCGACGTCGGAGTCGCGTCTGCCCGTCAGCTTCGTGATCTCATACGGAATGGGCCTTTGCGGGTCGGCAAACGTGTGGAACCGCCCGATTTCCTCTCCGCGCTTATATATGACCGCGCCGATTTCTATAATCACGTCGTCCGTCGCAGACAGGCCCGTCGTTTCAATATCAAAAACGACAAATTCGTCGTCAATCGAACACGCCTCGCCAAAGACCGCCATATAATATTCCACATCGTTGAGCAGATACCCTTCGACGCCATAAATCACCTTGACCGCGCCGCCCAATGCAGCCGCTTCCTCCGCTGCTTCCGGGAACGCATGCACGACGCCGTGGTCAGTGATGGCCACGGCGGGGTGCCCCCATTCCGCCGCGCGGCGGATCAATTCCTTCGTGTCCGTCACGGCGTCCGTCGCGGACATCTTCGTGTGCATATGCAGCTCGACGCGCTTCGTTTCGGCATTGTCGCTGCGCCGCTCTTTTTCGGCGACGATGATATTGGCCGGGTCCAGCACAAGATCGCCGTCATACCTGCTGATGCTGAGATTGCCGGACACGGTCAGGCACATATCTTTCGTGACTCTCTTCGTAATCTTCTCCGCGTCGTCGTCGCGCATATACTTGCTGACATGGATCGTCCCTAAATAATCGGTAATGTCAAAGCTGAGCAGCCATGCCCCGCTCTTTTCGATGAATCTGCTTGATACGTCGCAAACGACCCCCATTACGACCGCCTTGCCCATTTCAGGGGTCAGCTTGTCCATCGGCATCGGCGCGCTCTTGGTCTTCCTGCCCATGATGACAGTATTTGGCTTTATCTCCGTTGCGGCCTTGCTCTTGGCGGATTTTGGCATTGCGGCGGCGCGTGCGTAGACTGCGGAAATTGACACTTCCGCCAAATCATATTCACGAGCAATGACGCCCTCGAGCGCGCCGATGTCCGCCGGCGGCGTAGGCTGAGCCAACGAAAGGGTCAGTTTCATGGATTTTTTATCATTGCCGATTTCGACGGATAGCACTTTCGCTCCGGAAAAATCGGCTGAAAGCTTTCCGCTATCCATGCAGAATGGGAACATCTCATAAAATGCAATAGAGTCGATCGAACTCAAAACGTTTTTTCCTCGCTTTCGATAACCTGAAAAAGAACATCGACTAGACGATCCATCGGCACCTTTTGATCGATGGATCCTTTACGGAATATTATGCCCTCGCCGTCGCCCCCCGCAATGCCGTAATCGGCGCGCGAAGCCTCCCCCGGCCCGTTGACGGCGCATCCCATGACTGCGACGGTGATGTCACGATTAAGCAGGGCGAGCCTCCGTTCCACTTCATGCGCGATCGGCACAAGGTCGATCCTGGTCCGTCCGCATGTCGGGCATGAAATGAGCTCATACCCCGGGCGCATCCCCATGGCTTTCAGGAGCGCCAAGCCGGCTTTGACCTCGCCCTCCGGCGGCCCTGTCAACGACACTCGAATCGTATCTCCGATGCCATCGGCGAGCAACGCGCCGATGCCGGCGGATGATTTGATCAAGCCCATATATTCGGTGCCTGTCTCTGTGACGCCTATATGAAGCGGATAATCCGTCATGTCTGCGAGCAATCTATATGCCTTGATGGTCAGCGGCACGCTTGATGCTTTAACAGATATGCAGATGTCGTCAAAATCAAATCTATTTAGCAGGCGGACGTTCTCAATCGCGCTCTCGCACAGTGCTTCGGGCGTGACTCCGCCGTGTTTTGCAATAATATCCTTATGGATGCTGCCGCCGTTGACTCCGACACGGATCGGAATGCCCTTGGACCGGCAGGCTGCAGCGACTGCGCGCACGTTCTCGTCCCCGCCGATGTTCCCCGGATTGATCCTGAGCTTGTCCGCGCCTTCTTCTGCGGCCATGATGGCGAGTTTGTGGTCAAAATGGACATCAGCCACGAGCGGGATTTTGATCTGCTTTTTTATCTCTCCGATGGCGTGTGCCGATGCGGCGTCCGGAACGGCGACACGCACGATGTCGCAGCCGAGCTGTTCAAGGCGGCCGATCTGTGCCAGGGTTTCCGGGATGTCGGAGGTTTTTGTCGTTGTCATCGATTGGACGGTCACAGGCGCGCCCCCGCCAATCGCAACGCCTCCGACCATAATGCATTTATCGCTCATAATCTTTCCCCCGTCACTCCGCACGTACTCGCCCATGCACCTACCCGCTGACAATCCTCAAAACATCATTGACCAGCACAAACACCATCAACCCCATCAAAAGCACCATCGCAGCCGTATGGATATACCCCTCATACTTCGGGTCGAGCTTGCGCCGAGTGACCTTTTCGATAAACCACGTAATAAAAACGAACAATATCCGCCCGCCGTCCATCGCAGGAATCGGGAGCAAATTCACGAGCGCGATATTCACGCCGATGAACGCCGTGAACCGCGCAATTTCCGCCAAAGCGAGGCCGAACGACCCCGCCGTTTTCCCGATGCCATTCATTGTATCGACGATGGCGACAGGCCCCGCAAGATCCGTGATGCCCGCCGCGCCGCTGATAAGCTGCGCGATGCTCAAACGTATCAGCCGCACGTAATTCATCGCAGAATATGCGGCATATTTCATCTTCGCGCCAAAAGTCCCTTCGATACGATTAAATGTAATGCCATAAAGCATCTGCGGCTCGCCTTCGACAATATATTCCTTCTGTTCAAACTGGAAGTTTTTAAATCTGTTATACTCACCATTACGGAGAATAACCAAATCTACATTGTTACCCGCGATTTGCATCATGAGCGAAAAATCTTCTTTATAATATAGCTTTTCACCATTGATGGAGACAATCGTGTCTCCGACCATTAGCTTTCCAACGCCTTCGTTCGGCGAGGCTTCGGCAAAACCGACAAGCGTTGTCCCGCCAAAGCCCTCGTAGCCCATCACGAGTATGATGATAATGATGCAGGCAGCAAGAAAGTTCGCGATGCCCCCTGCTGCGAGTATGATGACGCGCCGCCAACGTTTCTGCGCAGTAAACGCTCGCGGGTCGTCAGACGCGACGTCTTCATCCATCGCGCAAAATCCGCCAAACGGTAATGCTCTCAATGTGTATAGGGTTTCCTTGCCCTGTTTGCGTAAAATCTTAGGCCCCATTCCAATCGCAAATTCGTTCACCTTGACGCCAAGCGCTTTCGCCGCCGTAAAGTGTCCAAGCTCATGGATCGCAATCAAAAGCCCAAACGCAATAATCGCTATAACAATATACATAATTGACTCCTAAACTCCTCGCCCGCATCCGATCCCACACGCCTTATTCTATTCCCCAAATACCATCCGCCTCGCTTCATCGCCGGCGGCGACAATATCTCCCAACGACGGCTCCGCGACAAAAGCAATGCCATCAAGCGCTCTGCGAACCGATTCGGAAATCCCGTAAAACCCCAGTTCGCCCCTCAAAAAAAGCTCAACCGCGGCCTCATTGGCGCCATTAAGAACGGCGCACGCAGTCCCGCCCATCCGCGCAGCCTCCATCGCAAGGCCAAGACACGGAAACGCGCTAATATCAGGCGCTTCAAAATGCAACGCCGAAGCAACCACTTTGTTAGGCGCGGCGTCCGGTTCTGCCGCACTTCCCTGCCGAGTCGCTCCCGGTACTTCCCGCGTGCCCTCTCGCGCTGCCTTGTAACCTATCGCTCCCATTCTCCCCTGCGACGCAGTCTCGAACCCCGATGCACCCGCGCTCTTCTGCCGCAACGCCTCCGCTCCCGCAAAATCAAGCGCCTTCGCAAGCGAAGCCCTCCGCTCCGGAAAAGTAAGCGCATATTGGATAGGCAGCCGCATATCAGGCGCCGCAAGCTGCGCTACCACAGAATTGTCAACAAACTCTACCATAGAGTGCACAATGCTCTCAGGATGGACGACGACCTCCACCATATCGGGCGAAACCTTGAAGAGATGAACAGCCTCAATGATTTCGAGCCCCTTATTCATCATCGTCGCGGAATCAATCGTAATCTTGTCGCCCATGCTCCATGTCGGATGCCGGAGCGCCATCTCCGGCGTCACGGCGGCGAGCTCCTCGCGGCTCAAACCGCGAAACGGGCCTCCCGACGCAGTAAGGATAATCCTCTTGACGGTCTTCTCCGCCGCCGCTCCGATACATTGAAAAATCGCAGAATGCTCCGAATCCACGGGGATAATCTCCGCTCCGTGTCTCTGCGCCAGACCCATCACGAGCGCCCCTGCGCACACGAGCGTTTCCTTATTCGCCAGCGCAATGCGTCTCCCGAGCCGGATCGCCTCTATCGTCGGCAGCAACCCGGCAGTGCCCGCAGTCGCCGTCACTACAGTTCCTGCTCCTTCAACGCAAGCCGCTTCGACAAGACCGCTGCCTCCCGCGCAGACTTTAACCCCCAAATCGCCAATCCGAACCTTGAAATCGCGCGCGGTATCTTCATCATATACAGCGGCAATATCGGGCTTGAACAACCGCACCTGCTCTTCCAGCAGCTTTATGTTTCTGCCGGCAGCAAGCGCAGCGACGCGTATCCCAAGCGCAGATGCGACCTCCAGCGTCTGCCTTCCAATCGATCCTGTCGACCCAAGCACCGCAATATCTCCGTAATTATAATCAACAGTTCTTATATGAAACCACCCTTGTCAAAGAATATGCCCTCGAAAACTCAAAAGCCCGGCAAACCCTGTCATTCTGAGCGAAGCGAAGAATCTTTACCTCCCAATGTTGCATAAGCGCTCAGACAAGTTATATTACGATGATGGCAGGAATCACCGTCACCATCAGATAAATCGCAGGCGCGGTGAACACCATGCTGTCGAACCTGTCGAGCATCCCGCCATGGCCCGGCAGCAGCCTGCCATAATCCTTGACGTTAAACTCCCTTTTCACCATAGAAAACGCCAAATCCCCCAGAATCGTCGCCACTCCCCCGACGATGCCATATATAAGGAGCGCCCAGAATTTAATCTCATAGACCGTCGAAAAAACCAAAATGACCCCATATATCATCAACGCAGCCGTCCCAACGACAAGCCCACCAACGCACCCCTCGACGGTTTTCTTCGGGCTGATGAGAGGGAACGCTTTCTTCTTTCCAAACAACATCCCGGAAAAATACGCGCCCGCATCGGTAATAAAGGCGGAAACAACCGGCAAAAGCACGAACAGCCGTCCCTCAGGCATGTTCTTCAAACCGACGAGGCTCGATAATAGCAGAGGTATCAACGCCCCGCCAAACATGCTCGTCATCACCTGCGCGAACGATATTTCGCGCTTCGTCCTGAAAACGGCCGCCGTCTCGATAAACACGAATGACAGTAAAACCAGAAACACCGCCATGAATGCGTGCAGCCCGACGTCGAAATATATTCCAATGGGGATCAGCGCGGCGGAGAACACCGCATAAATCGTTATTCTCTCGTTCCCTTTTGCGCCGATTGCGTGCAGCAGCTCATAAGCCGATACGGCGCAAATCAGCGCGACTAGGCCGACGAACACATATGGCGGCAGAAAAAACACGATAACCAGGAGGATCGGCACAAAGACTGCCGCGACGATGATACGCTCTTTCACTTCCCCAGCCCTCCAAATCGCCTTTCCCTGCTCTGGTAAGACAAAATAGCTTTGTCCAGCTCCCGTTCGTCGAAATCGGGCCATAACACGTCGGAAAAATAAAACTCGGCATATGCCGCCTGCCAAATAAGAAAGTTGGAAACCCGCATCTCTCCGCCCGGCCTGATCACAAGGTCGGGGTCCGGTATTCCGGACGAATACATATATTTGGAGAATGCCTCCTCTGTGAGCCTCCCCGCGCGTAAAGCGTCCCCGGCACCACCGGCACCAGCACCGGCAAAATCTTCAGCGCCGCTCGTGTCCGCAGCGCCCCGCAAAACCGGCGCGTCCCCGGCACCACTGGCACCAGCACCGGCAATATCTTCCGCGCCGCTCGTGTCCGATGTGCCCATGGCGCCTCCCGTGACATCACGAGCGTACATTTCGGCGGCGCGGATGATCTCGCTTCGCCCGCCATAGTTTACGCAAATATTGACCTGCACGCCATCAAACGTCTTGGACAGTTCCTCCGTCTGCGAAATGAGCTCCCGCAGCTTTGGCGACAAAACTGAAACATCGCCAAAAAACTTCATCTTGACCCTGTCGCGCTCCATTTTTTCAAGAGCCTCATAAAGGTATTTCTCCAAAAGCTCCATAATCGTCGCGACCTCTTCGGCGGGGCGGCTTCGATTCTCCGTTGAAAAAGCATATACGGTCAGATACTCCAGCCCAATGTCCTTGCAATACGTGGCAATGCGCCTGAACGTCTCCGCGCCGGCGGCGTGCCCCGCAGTACGCGGTAATGCGCGTTTGGCAGCCCACCGCCCGTTGCCGTCCATGATTATAGCAATGTGGCGCGGGAGCCTGTCCGGCTCCAACGCCCGCTTTTTTGTTTTCTTAAACATAAAAGTCATGCAAACCTATTCACAAAATCCGGCGTGTCATCCTGAGCGCAGCGAAGGATCTTCCCGCTTCACCAGCATCTACTCCAACCCGGCGTGTCATCCTGAGCGCAGCGAAGGATCTTTTCGCGGACTCATATCTCTTTGATCTCCGCTTCCTTTTTCTCCGCCACTTTATCGACCTCTTTTATATACTCATCGGTCATCTTTTGGAGATCCTTTTCAACGTCGGCCAAATCATCCTCGGTAATCTCGCTCTTTTTCTTTTGCGCCTTGAACTTCTCGACAGCGTCGCGCCTAACGTTCCTCACGGCGACCTTGGCCTCTTCAGCATTTTTATGCACCTGCTTAATGAGCTCCTTGCGTCGCTCCTCAGTAGGCTGCGGAAAAGCAAGACGCAGCACGCGCCCGTCGTTCGCAGGGTTAATCCCAAGATCGGAAGTCATTATGGCTTTCTCGATCAATTTCAAGCTCGAAGCGTCCCACGGCTGCACAACCAGCGTCCTGGGGTCGGGCGTCGAAATCGAGGCGATTTGGTTGATCGGAGTGGGCGTCCCATAATACTCGACCTTGATGCGGTCGAGCACGGACGCATTGGCCCTTCCCGCGCGAATGGTGGAATATTGCGTTTGCAAACTCTCCACCGTCTTTATCATTTTGCTCTCATATTCTTCATACATCTCATCGTACATAAAAAACCCTCCAAACTGATTAATGACTCATTTATCAATGATCGTGCCGATTTTCTCNCCCATGACGACACGCAAAATGTTCTCCGGATCCTTGAGCGCGAAAAGCACGACAGGAATATTATTGTCCATTGACAATGAAGTCGCCGTTGAATCCATGACCGCAAGCCTTTGCGAGAGCATGTCGCTATATGAAATCGCATCAATTTTCTTTGCGTTCGGATCGAGCTTAGGATCAGCCGTATAGACGCCATCGACATTCTTTGCCAGTAAAATGACGTCAGCGCCGATCTCCGCAGCTCTGAGAACGGCGGCAGTGTCGGTGGAAAAATACGGACTGCCCGTCCCGCATCCGAAGATAACGACGCGCCCATGCGACAGATGCCTGTCCGCCCGCAGCCTGATATAAGGCTCCGCGACCGCCGTGATCGCCAGCGCGGTTTGCACCCGTACCTGCACTTTCAACTGTTCCAATGTGTCCGCAAGCGCGAGGGCGTTCATTACAGTGGCCATCATGCCCATGTGGTCAGCGCGCGTGCGCTCAATTTTGCCGCTCCCATCCTGCACGCCGCGCCAGAAGTTCCCGCCGCCGACGACGATGCCGACCTCGACCCCATGCCTCACGCAAGACCTGATCGCCCTGCAAACGCTCGTCATCACATCGAAATCAAGCCCAAAGCCCTTGTCGCCCGCGAGCGCCTCGCCGCTGATTTTCAACAAAACGCGCTTGTATATCGGTTTTCTATCAGGCATAAGATTGGTCATTCCTTTCCGATTACGACAGATATGTAAAATCACGATATCAGTGTATTCCGCGTCATTGCATATGCCCATGGAGCGCTCCGCAATCGCACTCCCCGCATTATACTACACAACCGATGAAAAATCAAATCTCTTTATGAAACGAACAATTTCGTTTGCGTTCTCGCCACAGCAGATCGTGCACGGAATTCCAAGGCTCAAAGGGCTACGCGCCGCCCTGCCCCACCCCGTCAGCGCTCCGGCCAGCCCGCAATTCTCAGCGCCCGCCCCGGCAGGGCGACGCTTCCCAATCAAATCCCATTATAGTTATCCCAGCGCCAACGCAAGAATTCTCGACTTGTAAACTCCGGCAGAAAGATATGCGGTGGAATTGCTGCGCCATAGTCCATTCTTGCGCGAGTTGAGAGTTGAACATCGCCATTTTCCGAAACTCGTAAATGCCCTGTATCAAAAAGCAAATGGATATCCATGCGCATCGGAAAACCATTTTCTACCGTATCTTCACCATTATATTTGAACGGTTTAATATGAGCGGCCACGAGTACTTCCGGCATCATAACATTAGTAATAATGCACCTTCCATATGCTGCAAGGACATCTTTACGAAATCTGGCTTGATTCGGACGCCCGGCACGTTGAATATCAGAACGTTTTCGCTCGATGTCAGCAACTACATCGTCAATGCGGATTCGATCAACCGCTTGCTGCAACGATTCGTCTTGCGGAGGCTGGGCGAGTATTGCTTCAATTTCAGAATCGATATCATNGTTGTAATAGTATTTATCTTCATTTCGAATAATGTACCCATAGTGATACAGAAACAATAAAAATTCCCTTATAATCCGTGAATCATTTGCACCAGGCACGCAGTTAGGCCAGCCAATCAGTGTTATCTGCCCGCTCCTAAACCATAATATGAAGTTGACATAATCCTCAATACCTGCATTCTCAGCAGATAGTGGCACAACTATTCGCGCTAGTTCATCAGCAGTTATATGACCTTGTCCTTTGTTGTGCAGTTCGCGTAGAATCGACAGCAACAACCGGAGTGGATAGATGACCAATCCATTATCAACCCATTGTTTGCACTCATCGACGCTTTGAATTTGCAAATTTGGTAACTTGAACGTTTGAATTGTGATTGCCGCAAATTCTGCTTGCGATATATCATGGTCGGCAACACGTCTGCCAAAATCGGAAAGTCTAATTCTCCCGCTTCTATCGCCATCTGCTAACAGCCCAACTGCTCGCCAGTACTGTCCTGAGTTGCGGATAAGGTTACGCTCGCCGGTGCGGCGGGCAAGGTCAACCCCAACAGAATCTTTTATGTCATTGGACAACTCACGCAACTCCTCAGCAAATTCTTCGGAGCTATATTTTAAGCCAAGTGGTTCAAGTTTTCTTAGCCGAAAAAGGACACCAAGTAGAACCACGGGATCATTGATGCTTTCAGTACACTGAAAGCTTGCCCACTTCCACTTGAAATTCGTAAAAGGAATTATTGGCACATGGTTTAGTGAAAGCATTGCAACTATTCCCCCATGTAGTTATTGAACTGTTTAGCAACAGCATACGCAAGTAGAGGAGGCACTGCGTTGCCAATTTGTCGATATACAGATGAACACGTCCCCATAAATTTATAATCCATCGGGAAACTCTGGACGATGGCAAGTTCCCGGCAAGACATCCTCCGATTATTATTTGGATGGTGAAGCACCACTACGCCTCCTCTATCATCACCTCGTGCAGTAACGGTTGGTGCGGGCTTATGTGGGTCAACTACCCTATGTCCGATATATCCATTAAATCGCAGTTTATACTTCGAGTATTCATGATTCGACAAGCTATGCGGCTCGTCTGGATCAGGTATACCAGCCAGCGCATCACCAACGGTCACCCACTTCGGCATTTCGCCAACCCCATTGATACTGTTAGTTTCCTTCGGGTATTCGTACTTAAACTTGATGTCATTTCTCACGCCGACAATAAAGACTCTTTGACGCAACTGTGGAACGCCGTAATCAGCAGCGTTGAGGACTTTCGCCTGCACCGCATAACCTAAACTAGAAAAATCTTCTAATATCATTCTAAGTATTTGGCCTTTGGCAAGACTGTATATGCCTTTGACATTTTCTGCGAGAAAAAACTTTGGCTTCTTTGCGCCTATAATGCGTATTAGCTGCTTATATAGTTGATTACGCTCATCGTTCACGCTTCGCTTGGTATTTGCTACTGAAAAACCTTGACAGGGAAAACCGCCAATAATAATATCGCATTCCGGCACCTCGCTATCCTCTATAAGGAGAATGTCTTTGTATACGATATGCTCACCTATATTAGCCTTGTATGTATCAACAGCATCGGCGTACAAATCGTTTGCCCATACTACATCATGTCCCGCCATTTTAAAGCCAAGATCAAGACCTCCTGCTCCGCTGAACAATGAAACAACCCTCAAAACACTTCACGCTCCAATCTCTTTATTTCCTGCCCTAATAGATTAGCAAATAGGACGGGAACAGCATTACCAATCTGCCGATAGCAAGAGTTCATCGAACCAACAAATCGGAAATCATCCGGAAAAGTCTGGATTGCTGCACTCTCCCTAACTGTCAATCTGCGTTTCCCATTATAATGCGGTATAGCACATACACCACCTTGTCCATTTCCACGTGCAAGAATTGTAGGACAAGGTTTATCGGGATCAGTTGCTCGATGACCGGTAAAGTCCCTGTATTCAACTTTGTATTGTGAGTAAACATGGTTGACATAATCGTTTGGGAAGTCAGGGTCAGGGAAATGGCTCAGCGCGGTCTTTATCGAAACCCATGGTTCAGGTCTTCCATCTTTCCCATTTGTTTTCTTTGGAACCCTAAATAAAGTGGCCTCTCCAATGTCTATGCGTTGTCCAATAATGAATACACGTTGTCGAGTCTGAGGCACACCATAATCAGCTAGATTAACAAGATTAACTGTAACCAAATACCCTGCATCTTCAAAATCCGATACGATGTTTTTTATTGCATTTCCACTGTCGATGCTAAGAATGCCACGAACATTCTCCGCAATGAAATACTTAGGCCTTGTTTTTATTACCACTTGTAAGAAAAATGTATATAACTGATTGCGCTCGTCAGAGGAACTCCTTAGCATATTTGCTTGTGAGAAGCCCTGGCATGGGAAACCACCAACAACAACATCAGCGGCAGGGATGTCACCAGCATTAATGCCCCTGATGTCTGCGCATATAGCGTTTTCACCGATATTCTCAGAATAAGTGGCTATCGCATCCTTGTCGATGTCATTAGCCCAAATAACCTCATTCCCTGCTTGGATCAGCCCAAGATCCAAGCCACCAGCACCGCTGAATAAAGACACTATAGTCATGCATTCCCCTCGCTTTTTGATCCTGTTCTGTATCGATATAATAACACATTGCGAGATGCGTATAAATAACCAATGAGAAATTTATGTCACTGCTCGTCGCTGTATATATCTGAGAATTGGAAGATATTTTCAGTATATAGCAACTGGTGTCCAATAAACACCCCAATAAAACAGTTAACAAAAATTTCACAAACTAGACGCAAACAACTAGCCCATGCGTCTTGTAAGAGCGTTGAGCTGCGGCGAGACGATGCAGGCGACGACGATTTTTGCAGCATCGCCTGGGAGGAAAGGTACCGCAGTCAATAGCAGCGCAGAGGCCAAAGTATTGCCTGTGACCAGCACGAACCATACTGTTCCACAAGCATAAAGCAAAATCGTGCCCGCAACCATTCCAATAACATATGAAACGAACCTCCGTCTGAGCTTTTCAACAATCAACCCTATCGCAATCGCGCACGGAATGTAGCCGATTATGTATCCCCCGGTCAGGCCGGCAATTTTTTGGAAGCCCCCGCCAAAGTTTGAAAATACGGGGAGGCCAACCGCGCCAAGCATGATATACAGGACGACGGCGAGCGTTCCTCGTTTCCAGCCGAGCGTTGCGGCAGCGAGATATATTACAAATGTTGCGAATGAGAGCGGAATCGGGCCGATGGTGATGCTGAATGGCGCGACGACGCATAATATCGCTGCGAATAATGCCGTCAATACCATGCTGCGCGTGGAAATAATCGTTGTTTTACTGTCCATACTTTGTCCTTTCAAATATCAGATATATGCAAATATCACTAAATGCGGAAATTGTATCATGTCTGGCAGTTGCGGCGTAGCCGGGAGCAGGACGCACCGCAGCAACCATTATCATATTTGTCGAATGCTGACTTCCCCGGAAGAAAGCGCCTCGACCACTCCATCGTCATACTCGACGACAAGCCTGCAGTCATCGTCTATCGCCAGCGCGCGCGCCCTTTTTTCGCTGTCGTGCGACAACACGAGTATCTCACGCCCCGGCAATATGGAACGAGCCCTGTATTCGTCAAGGAATTCTTTTTTGGAAAGGTCATTATAATAGCCTCGGAAGTTTTCGAGCGTCGCCGCGATGAGCGCGCATCGAGATACAAGAGGAGAAGCAGCCACCTCGCAGACATCGCCGCCCATCCCCCTGTCAACCCCAGCACCCGCACCATCAGCAGCTCTCGCACCCGCACCCGACCTGGCCTCATCTCCAGCCCCCACGTTCAGCGCAGCCACTATGTCGGCAATCTCATCGGGGTAGCCCTCTTCCGGCGCCGTCACATTGATGCCAATCCCCAAGACCGCGCTCTCCACAGTCCCGCTCTCCATGCCAAACACAGCCTCAGTCAATATGCCGCAAACCTTTTTGTCGCCCAAAAACAAATCATTGACCCACTTGATCCCGACATGCCGGCCCGTAACCTCCTCGATGGCTCGCGCTGCAGCGACCGCGGCAGCAGGCGTTATCAGCGCAACATCGGAAGCCGGAGCAACCGGCCTCAGCAGCAAGCTGAAATAGACGCCATGGCCAAAAGGTGAATGAAACGATCTCCCGAGGCGCCCCTTCCCGGCGGTCTGTTGTTCCGCTGCAAGCACATACCCCTCCGGTGCGCCTTTTGCCGCAATATCGCGCAATACCGTGTTCGTCGAAGTCACCGTTTTGCGCACATCGATCACAAAAAACTCTTTATCCTTCAAGTGCAGATATATCCCCGCGTCCGATATCGCGTCCCGGCTGCCTTCCAGCCTATACCCGTTATTCGTGGAAGCAAGGATAATAAAACCGTCTTCACGAAGGGCTTCAATAGCCTTCCAAATCGCGTTGCGGCTGACGGAAAGCTGCGCTGCCAAAAATGCGCCTGATGTGAACGCCCCGCGATTATTCTCGAGAATCTCCAACAGACGCGCTTTTGTCGTCACCACCACCACCTCCCAAGCAATTCTAAAACAGCACGCAGCAATTGTCAACCAATAATCACGATAAGTTGACAATATGCGCTCTTGACTTGTTTCAATTCACGCCCGGTGAGGCAAGGGCGTGAACGGTAATCTTGACATTTATTATGCAACACTATAATATTGCCATAGTAATTTAACGTGAGGTAAGTAAAATCAAAAACTCTCTTGACACGGAAATCCGCTATATCAAAGGCGTCGGAGCGACGCGCGAAAAGCTGATGAACAAGCTCGGCATCCGCACCGTGCGCGACCTCATCGGCTATTTCCCGCGCGCCTACGAAGACAGAACTGCCGCAAAAAACATCGAAGATCTGACGCTCGGCGAGACAGTCTGCATCCGTGCGATGGCAGCCGAATCGCCAAAGCTCTCGCACATCCGCAGCGGCCTGGATCTTGTCAAGTTCCGCGCCGTCGACGAGACCGGTTCAATAGATATCACATACTTCAACCAAAGCTACATAAAAGACGCCATCAAGCAAGGCGAAGAATATATCTTTTACGGCAAAGTCGACGGCACTCTCCTGCAGCACACCATGGCAAACCCTTTGTATGAGCTTGCTTCTACAGCCGGTGCAGCGACCGGGCGCATCGTCCCGGTCTATTCGCTCACAGCAGGCCTCTCCCAAAAATCGATGATGAATACCGTGCGCAACGCGCTTGATAAATATGGGGACGCCCTGCCGGATTACCTCCCGGAGAGTGTCATCGAGCAAAATAATCTGTGCAGCGCACGGAACGCATACGAAAACATCCACTTCCCTCTTGATTCCATATGCCTCGGCATGGCGCGGCAGCGTCTGGTTTTTGAGGAACTATTCACCATCGCCGCTGCGATGAAGCTCATGCGTTCTAACCGCGCGAGCAAGGCCGGCAGGATACTCGACATTCCGGATTTCAATGAGTTCTATGACACATTGGAATTCAATCTCACAAACGCGCAAAAAAGGGCCATTGACGACGCTGCCCGCGACATGAGCTCCGGTAGGCCGATGAACAGGCTCATACAGGGCGACGTCGGTTCCGGCAAGACCCTCATCGCCGCCGCGTGCTGTTGGGATGCTTGGTATGGAGGATGCCAGTCGGCTTTCATGGCGCCGACGGAAATCCTGGCCAAGCAGCACTATAATTCGCTGTCCGATCTTCTCGAACCGCTGGACATGCATGTCGGCCTTCTGACGGGGAGCATGACGCCAAAGCAGAAACAGGATGTCTACCAAAAGCTAAGTTCCGGCGAAATCGATCTCATCATCGGCACCCATGCGCTGCTTTCCGAGGGTGTCCGATTCTCAAACCTTGCGCTTGTGATAACAGATGAGCAGCATAGATTTGGAGTGCAGCAACGCGCTACGCTGACAGAAAAAGGCGACAGCCCGCACGTCCTTGTCATGTCTGCGACGCCAATCCCGCGCACCCTCGCTCTCATCATATACGGCGACCTGGATGTTTCCGTCATTGATGAGATGCCGCCCGGGCGCAAGCCGGTGGAAACGTTCATCGTTGATGAACGCTACAGGCGCAGGATCAATGATTTCATCGAAAAACTCGTCGGCGAGGGCCGCCAGGTCTTCATAATCTGTCCAATGGTGGAGGAAGGCGAAACATCGCCTGATGATTTGAAATCCGCCGAAGAATATTATGATTCGCTTGCAAACTATGTTTTCCCAAACTTGCGAGTCGCGCTCGTCCATGGCAAGATGCCCACGAAAGAAAAAGACGCCGCGATGGCGCTGTTCTCCTCCGGTCAGGCGGATATATTGGTCGCCACGACAGTCGTTGAAATCGGCGTCGACGTCCCGAACGCCGCATTGATGATCGTTGAGAACGCGGACAGATTCGGCCTGTCGCAGTTGCACCAGCTTCGAGGGCGCGTTGGGCGCGGGCGGCATGCATCCTACTGCGTTCTTTTCAGCGGGGCAGCCGGCGAAACCTCGCGCGAGCGGCTGGAAATCATGCGCAAGACAAATGATGGGTTCATAATTGCGGAGGAAGATTTGAAAATTCGCGGTCCGGGCGATTTTTTCGGCTCCCGCCAGCATGGGCTGCCCGAGCTTCGCATCGCCAATCTTGCTTCCGACATGGCTGTTCTGCGGCAGGCGCAGGATGCGGCAGACCGGGTTCTAGCGGCCGATCCTTTGCTGTCAAGCGATGAGAATAGGAACCTAATGGATCAAATAGCGCATCTCTTCGAGATAAACGCGGAAAAGCTGAACTGACGCGAGACCCTCCCGCCCCCACCCGCAACAAGCCCGCTTGTCATACGACAGGCGGGCTTGCATAATAAAATCAGACAAGAGAGTGAGAGCTACATCTCCATCAATGCGCGCTTGATGAGCGGCGCACATCAACCCATCAAAAGCAGCAGCTACATCTCCATCAATGCGCGCTTGATGAGCGTCTTGATGATCTGCAGCTTATACTTCGTATCCTCAAACGGATGCGCTCCCTCCACGGCCGCCTCGCCCGCCGCAACAGCGACAGCCTCGTCGATCGCCTTTCCGCGCAAGACGTCCTCGGCCTTGCGGGCGCGGATCGGCAGCGGTGCTATGGCTCCCATGCAAACACGCGGGTCGCTGCCCGTGACGATGGCAAAGTTGACGACCGGGAAATCGATCGACTTGCGCAGCGCCATCTTCTTAAAGACGCTCTTCGCTCCGGCAGGCAGCGCCGGAACTCGTATCTCAGTGACGATCTCGTCAAAATCGAGGACAGTATTGCTGAGTGTGTTCACCTCGAAAAACTCCTCTGCGGAAAGCGTCCGCTTACTGGTGGCAATTTCAGCCCCCAAAGCGATGAGCGCAGGAGCGACGTCTGACGGATTGACGGTATAACAACCGCAGTTAAGACAACGGCTCGCTTCGCACAGCGCCTCTTCAGCGTTCGGCGTCTCGGAATCCTCAATATCGAGCTGCCGCTTATCCGCATCGAGCTCGCGAAGCTTCATGGCTGTGGCGACCTTCCTGCCCTCGTTGTCGGAAGTGATGAACTTCCCTGCGCTGACATCGGCCGTGAACGGCAGTATCTCAAGATAGCGGTTCACGCCGCCGGAAGCCTTGCGGCCGTTGGTGATTGCGCCGATGACCGTCGTCGGCCCAGTGGTCGCATCGCCCGCAGCAAACACGCCATCGCGAGAAGTACGAGAAAATTCATCGACATCGATCAGCCCGCGCTGGTTGAGCTGGAGCTGATACTTCTCATCGAGGAATGTAAAGTCCGCCACCTGCCCGACAGCCATGAGAATGTTTTGAGCGCTGACGACGATTTTCTCATTATCGTCATATTGCGGGTTAAACGCGCCGGTGTCGTCCCAAGGGCTGACGCAGCGTTTGAGTTCCATTCCCTTGACGACCCCATTCTCCTCAACGACCTTTGAAAGGCCCCAAGACGGCATGAGCACGATGCCCTCGGCCTCCGCTCTGGAGATTTCTTCGGCGCTGGCCGGCATGCGGTCGCGCGGTTCAAGGCACGCAAGCGTGACTTTTTTAGCGCCAAGACGCTTGGCCGTCACGGCAACGTCCATCGCGACATTGCCGCCGCCGGTTACGATGACTTCCTCGCCGACCTTGCCGCCCATCCACTGCTTGACCTCAACAAGGAAATCGAGGCCGAAAACGGTGAGTTCTTCACCGGCGATGCCGACGATGGGACGCTTCCATGTGCCGGTCGCGTAACAAACGCTGTCGAACTGCTTTTCCAGCTCTTCCGGCCTCTCGCTCGCTCCGACGTCGATGCCTAGCTTGAACTCAATGCCCATCCCCTTGAGGAACCCGATGAACGTACGGACGATGTCTTTCGGAAGCCTATATGCGGGAATAGCATACATTAGCATGCCTCCGGCTTCTTCCTTACGATCAAAAACAGTGACCTTGTTCCCGGCTTTGCGCAGATAATAAGCAGCCGCCAATCCCGCAGGCCCGGAACCGATGATGGCGACGGATTTGCCGTTTTCGGAAGCGGGCGCGGTATAGAATTTTGAGCCATTCTTAAAGATATAATCGCCCAACGAACGCTCGATCCCGCTCGTTAGAACGGCCTCGTCGGTCTGGCAGCGGTTGCAAGCGGATTGGCATGGATGCGCGCAGACGCGCGATGTGATGGCAGGCATCGGATTGACTTGCATGATGATCGCGGCGGCCGCATCCCAATCGCCTGCGCGGATTTTTTCAAAATAACCCGGGATATCGGTCCCGCCCGGGCAATCGGACGTGCAAGGCGAGGCATGGCAGCGCTTCCCGCCAAAAGCGGAATGGTAGCGGCTGTCGCCCAGAATGGCATAGCACTCGTTGCCGCCCTTGCGGTTGCAATTGAAGCGGTTGTCGGCTTTGCGGAAATACCAGCAGCGCGGAAGCTGCGTGATATTGCCCCCAATTGTGCCCATGTCGCGGATATGCGGTGATGCGACGGCTTTGGCGGCCTGGGCGAGCGCGGTCCATTTTTCCAGGACCAACGGGCTCTCGGCAATGTCTGAAATGCGGGTGACCGCACCGATCCTGAGCGTGCCCTTGTCCTCGCTGATGTAGTCCAGCCCCTCGATGGTCTTGATATCGACCACCCTGGCAGGATGGACGGGCAATACATTATCTTTCAAAGTACCCAAAAGGTCGGTCCCGCCCGCAATGACCCGCGACTGCGCGTCGCTGAGCGCGAGGGAGGCCTCCTCGATGGTCGTCACGCTAGTGTGTTGAAATGGCTTCATTGTTTCTCCCCTCCCGACATCTTAAGCGCAGCCTCCAATATCGCTGTGGAATGGCGCGGGTATGTCCCGCAAATGCAGATATTGCCTGCAAGGGCTTCGCGGCATTCTTGCTCGGTCGGGTTAGGGTTCTTGTCAAGCAGAGCTTTTGCCGAAACGAGAAAACCGGGCGTGCAATATCCGCACTGCATGGCATCCCAACGGCAATATGCATCGATCAGCGGTTTCCATTTAGGATCCGCCGCGATGCCCTCGATGGTCTGGATCTTCTTGCCGGTGCATTCGATGGCCAGCGTAGTGCAAGCAAGGACGGCGCGGCCGTCCATGATGACGGTGCATGAGCCGCATACCCCTTTGTCGCACATATGCTTCGTGCCCGTGAGGCCAAAGCGGAACTGGAGCGTACGCTGCAACGTCCAGTGCGGCTCTATGAGCACTTCGCTTTGCTGTCCGTTGAGATTCAACGAAACCACAGTCGGGACGATCGCGGACGGGTGCTCCGCCGCATAGTGCTGGCGCAGGCCTTCGTGGCTTGCAAACGCCCTGTCGCAAATCGGACAGCGGAATTCTTGCAGCGTCGCCGGTATCGATTCGATCAGCGTTGCCGCCGCTGCGTGCGCAGATTCTTGAGTATACACAGAATATTACCTCCTGTTGTGAAATAGGGCATCCATCGCGGATCATAAGGCCCATATTTGATATTTCCTACATTGTATCACTGTTTATCCGGTTTGTCACCAATGAAATTATGAATTATGATATTTTATAGCTCCCCCTGGCCAAAACCCTGACCAAGTCGGCCGAAGCCTTAATGCCATTGCCCTCAATAGTAACAAGATACATATTGTTTTGCACCAACGCAGCCCCCGACTCCAACGTGGCTCCGCCCGTATAATTGACAAGCGCGGGGTCGCTGCCGAAACAGCTCGCGGTTCCGATCCGCAGCATGATCTCCGTCCCCACGGAGCATGTCAACGTCTGCCCGCGGTTGAGCGTCACAACAGAAAAAACATCAGCAGCAGAAGCCGCCGCTCCCCCCTGATTTGCCTTCATCCGCTCCTCCAGAGCGGAAATCTTTCCCTCGAAGCTCTGCGTAATGTCTTGCGCAATAGTCCTTGCTTCGGCAATAACAGCCGGTTTGAACTTATTGTCGAGATAATCAAGCGTAATGAACGGATCGCTCTGCGAACCGGGCGCGGCCGCCGCGAGCATTGTCGCTCCGGAAACGATCACCGCCACCACCAAAACAAGAATACCCGAAATAATCTTAATCTTCATAAACATACCTCTCTTTCAACCACCCAACGTTGTCTTCCCGATCGCCCTGTCCAACCCCACAAGCACAGCAGGCATAAACACCACGACCATCACCATGGACAATATCGTCCCGCGCCCCAAAAGCTTCCCGATATCGACTATCAACGGATTCGTCGAAGTCCCCGCCAGCGTAAACCCTGCCATAGCCATCGTCGCTGCGGAAACAATAATGGACCTGAACGAACTCCCGAGCGCAGCATGCATCGCCTCGTCTTTCTCCAATGTCCTGCGGTTGCGCCTATATGTCACAGTCAGCAATATTGCATAATCCACAGTCGCGCCGAGCTGCACGGTGTTTAAAACAAGATACCCCACATAGTTGATGGGCACCCCGGTAAAATATGGAATCGAAAGATTGATCCATATGGCAGCTTCAATGGTGAAGAGCAAAATGAACGGGAGCGTGGCCGACCGGAAAGTCACCAGTAGCACGAGGAAAATCGCGATAATCGCAATGAGGTTCGTAACTTTATTGTCGCTCTGCACGACCGTTTTTATGTCATAAAGATTGGCGCTCTGGCCTGCTGAAAACGCACCTTCGGGATAATATTCCGCAGCAGCGGCGTTGATATTCTCAACAGTTGCAAACGCCGCGTCTCCCTCCTGAGGAGTGTCGATATATATGACCATTCTGGCAAAACTATCGGAATAAAACTGCCCAATAATCGAATCGTCAAGGTATTCCGGCGGAATCCCCGACCCTACTGTCCTCGCGTATGAAAGCACGGACGTGACATGCGGAATCTCCATCAAACTGTTGCTCAGCAGCTCCTCCCGGACCACATCGCCCTTCGGCACAAGCAGCACCATGACAGTGGAATCGGAAGCCGTGGCCTCCCCTTCGGCCATGGCCTCCCCTTCGGCCGTAGTCTCCCCTTCAGCCGCGCCGCTTGTCATTTCCTTATATGCAGCCTGGTAGCCATATAGGAAATCGGTCCGCGACTGGCCCAGGAAACACGGCACGATAATCAAGATTATGATTATTATGGCAGGAATCGACAGCTTTCGCAAAACCTTTCTGATATTGGCAAATGACGGCAGAATTTCGCGGTGCTGCGTCTTGTCGATTACTTTGTAAATGCAAAGCGTGAGCGCCGGCAAAAATATCATCACCGAAACGAAGCTGAAAACTATGCCTTTCGCAAGGCTCATGCCCAAATCCGCGCCCAGGCGGAACTTCATGGACAATAACGCCATAAACCCAAAGAGCGTCGTTGACGCGCTCGCGGCGACGGTGCTGAAGCTCTCCCTGATTGCCAATCCCATCGCAATTTCGACGCTCTCGCACTCTTTGCGGTGCTTGCCAAAACTATGCAGCAGGAAAATCGCATAATCGAGCGACACGGCCATCTGTAGAATGGGCGTCACGGCATTCGTCAAGAAGCTGACCCCTTCGCCAAACGCGTTCGTACCGATGTTCAATATGACAGATATACCAATCGAGACGAAAAAGAGCAATGGCTCTATCCATGAAGTCGTCGTGATGATGAGTATGATGATTATAAGCGGCACTAGGATGAGCATCGCATTTTTAACTTCGTTTCCGGCGGCAGTTTGGACAAACTCGATTTCCGTCGCATCGCCGCTCAACGTCCCCCTGTCGCCCAAAAGCCCCCGGATTTCTCCGACGCCTTCCTTTTCGCTCCCTCTTAAAATAACGACGGAATAGTATGCCGTGTTGCCCTTATAATAATTCTCGATCGTGCTCTTGCTTCCCATTTCCAAAGGCTGCAGCAAATCGGCAACATCATCGAGCCAAAGCACTTCGACGACGTGCTCAAGCCCTTGCAGCTCATGCTTAAATGCCAGTGCTTCCATCAAAGATACGTTCCAAACCGTCACGCTGGCGTTCGGGAGCGAATGCGTAAACTCCTCATTGAGCAGCGACAGCGCCTGCGTGGACTGCGCATCTTTAGGGAGGTATTCCGCCATATTATATTTGACGTTGATTGTCGTGGAAAACAAGGCGCATATTGCAACAGCGATGACAAATACAACAATGACCGCCTTTTTATGGCGGATGATCGCATTTGCAAATCGTTCCAAACAAGCGCCCCCCAATATCAACACATGTGTCCTCTAAAACTCAAAAGCCCAGCAATACCTATCAACCAATCAGCCCATCAACCCATCCAATATCCGCGTATGGACCCGCCCGTCTATAAAATCGCTTGCCGTCAGCACCTCAGACAAAAACGGCGCGGTCGTGGAGATGCCGTCGACAACGATTTCGTCAAGCGCTGCCACCATTCTCCGCCGCGCATGCTCGCGGTCGTCTCCGTGGACTATAATCTTTGCGATGAGCGAATCATAAAAGAACGGAACCTTATACCCATGATAACAATGCGTATCCACTCGGACGCCCGGGCCTTGCGGCATCTCCCATCCGGTGATGACGCCCGGCGTCGGGCGAAAGCCCGCGAAAGGGTCCTCCGCATTAATGCGGCACTCGAAAGCATGCCCTCTGAAAGAAATGTCGCCTTGCGCGAACGGCAGCCCTCCGCCGGAGGCAATGTTGATCTGCTCGCGCACGATGTCGATGCCCGTCACCATCTCCGTCACAGGATGCTCCACTTGAATCCGCGTGTTCATTTCGAGGAAATAATACTTTTCCTCGTCAATATCATAAACAAACTCCACAGTGCCCGCGTTTTCGTATGAGATGCTCTTTACAAGGCGGACCGCCGCGTCGCAAATGTCATTGCGCAAGGCATCGGAAATATTCGGCGCGCCAGCCTCCTCGATCAATTTCTGGTGGCGGCGTTGAGTGGAGCAGTCACGTTCTCCGAGATGCACGGCCTCTCCGTTTTTGTCGCCCAATATCTGAACCTCGATATGGCGCGCATGCGTGATGTATTTCTCGATATAAAGCGTCCCGTCGCCAAATGCCGCTGCAGCCTCGGCGGATGCTTCGTCATATAACTGCTTCATCGACGTTGCGTCTTCTGCGGTCACTATCTTCATTCCGCGCCCGCCGCCTCCTGCGGCAGCCTTTAATATCACAGGAAACCCGATCGCATCGGCGACCCTGCGGGCATGTTCATATGAATCGATTTTTTCTGACCCCGGCACGACTGGCACGCCGCATTCAATGGCAATCATGCGCGCCGCCAGCTTATTCCCCATCTTTTCGATATGCTCCGCCTTCGGCCCGACGAAAATGATGCCCTTGTCAGCGCACGCTTGCGCCAGCTCGGCTCTTTCAGAAAGAAACCCATATCCCGGGTGGAGCGCCTGCGCCCTCATCTCCAAAGCAGCCTGCACCATCAAATCGACATTTAAATATGTGGACGTTGGTGGAGGCCCGATGATGATGGTCCTGTCAGCAAGCCTCGCTGCCATCGATTCTTCGTCCGCTTCCGAGGCCGCGAGAATCGTCTCAATGCCTAAAACACGGCACGTTCTGATGATCCTGACCGCGATTTCTCCTCGGTTCGCAATAATCATGCTATATATCTTCATATTTGTATCGACATGAGCGGTTGGCCCGGTTCCAATGTCTCTTCGTTGACGACATATATTGCGGACACTTCGCCATCCGTCGGCGACGATATCGCCGTAAATGTTTTCATCGTTTCCAACAAACCCACGGTGTCGCCCGCTTTGATCATGGCTCCGACGTGGGTATATGGCGGGGCTCCCGGCTCCGATTGGGTATAGAACAACCCGTAATTAGGCGATCTGACGATGACATATCCGTCCTGCTCAACGATTTCACCATTAACGGGGGTTCCGGGGGTTTCGGGAGTTCCGGAGATTCCGGGGGGTTCGGAAGTTCCGTGGGTTTCGAGATTCCCGGAGATTCCGGAGGTTCCGGGGGCTCCAATGTTGCCGATGCTCACGCTTGCTCCCATTTCAGCAGCATTATGGCTGCCGGCGACTCCGCCCGCGACTCTGCCCGCGACTCTGCCTCCAGCCGAGACCGCGCTCGCTGCATTCGAAACGCCCATGCTGCCTGCAATCTCTACATTTCCCGCGCCCGCATCCCCAGCTCCGTTTTTCCCTATGACAATGCAGACCCCGTCGCGTTCCAGTTTCAAATAATCAAATGACGATTTCTCCAGCTTATCGATAAGCGCAGAAATCTCCCCAATATCATCACCATCAAAAAAGTTCAAGATATTGCTCACAAAAAACCCTCCATTCAACTCTTTTGCCTATTCGCCGCGCCGCAGCTCCAACCTCGCATCACTCCGCCGTACCGCCGCGCTGCCGCATCAAGCCGACACCCCTGTCTAACCGCGCCGCAGCTCCAACCTCGCATCACTCAACATATCCGCCGCGCCGCCGCATCAAGCCGACACCCCTGTCTAACCGCGCCGCAGCGTCAGGCTCGCATCCCCCTGTCTGACCTGCACCTGCGTGATATGGGGCTGCTTTTCCAATTCGTCAATAAGGTCGAGGATCGGCGAATCGACGCACGAAAACGTCCGCCATGGCCGGTCCTTCGTCGCCTCTCGCATAACATCGATCTCTTTTGTCCCATTCATAATATACCGCAACAAAAACTCCTCGTCCGAAAGATTCGTCCCAAACTGCTTCCGAAATTCCGAAAGAGGCATGTTCTGCGCCTCTTCCTGCGCCTTCGTCTGCGCCGCAAGCTCCTTCGCGCGCGGCAGGCTCAAGAAATGGTCCTTCAAGTTTTGGTCCATCTCCAAATACCCTGAATCCTCGCTGTAATTCCCAAGCGCAAACTGGATATATTCATCGATGACGACCTTATACCTCTCCCCAAGAGCGACATTGATCGCGGCCTGCGTGCAAACAAATTGCGAATATGGCGTGATCATATGCGGCTCCCCGGTCTCCGCGCAGACGCGGATGACCTCCTCCATGACCTCGTCGACCCTGTTTTCCAGCCTAAGCTCCTTGAGCTGATGAATCATATTGGAAATGACCCCGCCCGGAATCCTGTGTTGATATTGCGCGACCTTATACCGCGTCGGCCCGAATGTCGGCAGCCCGGCCTCCTTAGCCATTGCATATAGCTTCTTTGAGGCATGCTGCAGCCTGTCGAGGTCGAGGTTCACGTCAAATCCGAGCGCCTTCGCATTCTCGGCGACTGTGAAAACCGATGGCTGCGCAGTTCCCTCCGCAAGCGGCGGGAGCGCGACATGATAAGCATCGCACCCCAGCTTCATCGCCTCCACATACACGGCATCGGCAAGGCCGGTCGTGCAATGGCTATGGATCTCCGTCGGCAAATCCCCGCTGTTTGCTTTCATGATGTTATATACTCGGCGGACATTGTCGATGTCGAGCAATCCCCCAGCGTCCTTCAAATACATGACGTCGGCGCCGTAATCCACCATCATCCTCGTCTTCTCGGCATAATATTCATCCGTATGCCTGGGAGAAATATAATAGCACAGCGCAAAAACGACCTCCAAGCCGTTCTTCTTCAAAAAAGGCACAAACCAATGGTAGTGCTTGTGTCCCATCACATTGCCTGTGATCTTCACGCGTTGCAGCGCGCCCATCTCCGCCAGTTTCCTTGTGAAAAGCTCGACGGCCTCGCGGTTGAAATTCACAATATCAAACGGCCATAGCGAAGGTTGCAAAATCACGCACTTCTTTGTCAGAGGCGCCTTTTCGGCAAACATCCTCACCATGGCCCACGGGTCTTCCTTGAGGTCGCGTATGACCTTCTTGAACTGCAATTGCATCAACGGACTGCAAATGGACTTAAACCCGGATTTGTCGATATCTTCCAAAATCGCTTCCATCATGCCCACGGGCATCCCGGCAGCCCAGTTGCTTTGCGAACCGTCGCGGGTCGTCGTATCGACAAATTCCAATACTTTCGCCATAGTCACACCCCCCATATGGCCGCTCTGCGACCGATAATGCATATTAACATAATAGACCTAAAAGAGTCAAGCACACCGGGCCACAATTCACGCCCGGCAACCACCATTGTCGCCATAAGAATAATATGATAAAATACCCCCAATTAATCTCCCGGAGGTATAATTATGACATTCAACAACTACAAACACCTGTTCACGCCAATCCGCATAGGCAACACCACATACAAAAACCGCGTGGAATTCTCCCCAATGGTCTGCGACATGACAAACTCGCTCGGTGAACCGCTCGAAGGATACATCGACTTCGTCGAACAACAAGCAGAGTCCGGCGCAGCAGTCATCCACATCGGCGCCACCCCCGTCAACTGGGAAACAGCGCCGGACCACCCCGCCGAACTGGACGTGACGAACGAACGCAAAGTAGGCGGCCTCGTCAGGATGGCGGAAGCGGCGCACAGGCACGGCGCCAAAATATCGGTCGAGCTGGTGCATGCAGGGCGCGGCGCGGACCCCGCAGCCTGCACCGACGAGGTAATGATCGCCCCCACAAGCATATCGATTCCCGGGCGCGGCCATTATGTCAGGGAAATGGACCAACACGACATCGACCATACTGTCGCATGCTTTGTCGATTGCGCGCTGCGGCTGAAACGCTGCGGGTTCGACGGGGTTTTGATCCACGGCGCCCATGGCAATCTGATTGCGCAGTTTCTATCTCCGTTCAGCAATCACCGCACCGACATGTATGGAGGAAGCTTCGCCAACAGATGCCGGTTTCCGCTGATGATCCTGCAAGCGGTCAGAGAAGCCGTCGGAACCGATTTCGTCGTGGAGCTCAGAATCAGCGGCGACGAAAAAATTGAAGGCGGCATGGAAATAGACGAGGTCATAGACTTCCTGAAGGTCGCCCAACAGCACATTGACCTCGTTACAATTTCCTGCGGAATGATTGTCGACATAAAGAATAGCTTTTATTGCATGCCGCCGTATTACCACCCCAAGGGCGCGAACACCCCTCTCTCGCGGCAAGTGAAGCAATGCCCCGATATCAATATACCAATAAGCGTCGTCGGCGGTATCGTCACAGCGGAGCAAGCAGACAGGATCATCGACGAGGGTAGCGCGGACATGGTCGCAATAGCGCGAGCCCTGATCAGCGACCCGGACATGCTCAACAAATCATATCGCGGCGAACCGGAAAAAGCGACCCCCTGCCTCAGATGCTGGAACTGCATAGGCGGCGTTGGCTACCATATCCATTGCGCCGTTAATCCAAAGATAGGGCGCAGCTACAGATATTCCCGGCCGTGGCCTGCTTTGAAGCAAAAAAAGGTCGTCGTCATCGGCGGCGGCATAGCTGGCACGGGAGCGGCGCGAACGCTTGCCGAAAAGGGGCACAAAGTCGTGCTGTTTGAAAAAACCGACAAGCTCGGCGGGCTGCTGCACGACATCGACAAACTGCCGTTCAAAGACGACCTGCGCAGATACACCGAATGGCTAATCAGGGAGACGATGGAATGCGGAGCTGATATACGCTTCAATACCGAAGCGACGCCTGAAATTGTGCTGGCGGAAAAGCCGGATGCGATTATCGTCGCGATAGGCGGGGTCGCGGCAAATCCGCCGATCCCCGGCATGGGCGGGTCTGCCAATGAAAGCGATTTGCGCGAAGCGCTGCATCCATTGGGCACATGCCCTTCGCCGACAGTATGCAGCGTCCTGGACATTGACTCCGGCAGGCAGAAGGTCGAAGGCAAGATCGTTGTCTGCGGGGGCGGACTCAGCGGCTTGGAGTCAGCCCTGGCGCTCGGCATGGAAGGCTGCGATGTGACGGTTGTCGATATGATCGACGAGGAAAGATTCGGCGAAGACGCCAATGTATGCCTCAGAGGCATGTTGCTGAAGCTGCTCGATGACCATAACGTCAAGCTAATAGGCGGGCATGTCATCCGCGAAGTCAGCGACGATGGCGTGAAAATTGAGGGCAAGGACTGGAGTTATCAGACCATAAAAGCGGATTTCGTCGTGAACGCTCTCGGCATGGTGCCGAATCCCGCGAGGAGCGCATTTGAGGGCATTCATCCNAATGTNTATTTCATCGGCGACTGCGANNCGGTGAAAGGCATCATGCACGCGAACTACGCCGCATACGACAGAGCCTGCAACGTGTGAGAATAATATGCGAAAAGCCATACGTACTTCAACATAAGCGCGGGAGACGTCACCCACTTCCAAGCGAAGCTTGTTCGCTCACACAGCAAGCATCCCGGTCTTTTGATATGCCAGCCTCTCATCGCCATCCTCCAACCAAATGACCCCGCAGTAGCTGAAACCAAGCTTGCCCAGCAGGTTCCTCATTGGAGCATTGTCGCGGTGCGTATCGACGCGGAGATTGCCGCATTGCGCAAAGCACCACTCCACGCAAAACTCGCCCGCGCCGCTCGCGGAAGCGTTACGCGAGCGCGCGAGGCGATGTATTACACCATATGGAGCATCGTTGATCCACGCGCCGTCAATCCTTGCGTAGGTCGGCTCGTCCTCAACGCTGTAGAAAAACACCGCCGCGATTCCGGATTCGCAAATGCAGACATGGCTCTTTCCCTCTTGAATGTCGCGTTCGACTGTCGGCAGTGCAGGACGATTGTCTCTCCATTGGTTCGGATTGCCGCTAGCGCGCATGAACGCGCGCGCTTCGGAGTATATATTGCATATCGTTTCAAAATCGTTTTCACCAGCAGCTCGAACGGAAAACTTGTCCATATAGGCAGAACCTCCGGTAACAAGGCGTCAGGCATCTCTGACCCCATTAGAATAATACGCATAAATAGCCGCTTGAAATTCATTGGTTTCTATTGACGGGAGCAAGTCGATGATAAAGTCGTCAGATTGAGCCTTTTCAGGTATCCACATGGCGTTGTGCCATATAGCGCCTTTTAGCGGCACAAAGAGCAGCTTTCCCGTTTTGAGGAACGCAGTTTCGATACTGCCATCTTCTCGCGCACATGCGTTCTCAAATTGCTTTATCCCCTCAAAACAGAAGCGCAATATCGTACGGCCACTGCCATAAACCGTGAATTTATCCGGTCGATTCTTGACAAACTTGATGCCGTCAGGCGCTCTCGACAGACGCTTGTTGTCGATGAAGAAATCAATTGGAATCAAGCGTTCGGTATCATGCTCCGTGTTATACAATCGCAGCGCCCATGGCACGGCATCTGTAGTCACCGACAGTTGCAAATCGCCCATATTGTTACCTCGCATCATTATACAAAAATGTAGCGCAATCAAGCCACATGGCTGCAGATAACGCGCTCATTTTTGTAAAGTCGTTTTCGCGCGCGCTGCTGCCATCGTCAGCGAAGAAAAACACAGGCTCCGCCGCCGCTCCGTAGTCCGTGAATCCACGCACAGCCTTTGTCGCCAGGTCACGATAGCCCGCTTGGTATAGACCCGGCAGTATGATAACTTGCGAAAAGCCCATAATCATGCTTTTTCTGCCGCTTTTGGGCTCTGAACGCAAGCCATATGGAGACAAGTAGCATGTTTCCAAATCGTCAGCCATTACCGCCGATATATGCGCCGGAAGCCTTTTGCCGAGCATGAACGGAAAATATGCCTCAATAGAGTCAAACAAAACATGCTCATGCAGCCCTGATAACATCGCGATAAAGCGGCTGCCGTTCCAAAACTCGCTGAAAAGCTTATCCAGCAGCAAATTAGACTTGCGCGCCCATTCCTGCGCTTCGGGAAGCCCCAGGCGATTAGCTATCTCGGCAAGAGCCTCTGCCAACAGAGCGACATAGCAGATAATGTCAGGCGTCTCAACCGGCACGCCCTTTGCGAACATCGTGGAAAAATCGAACCCGCTCTCGCATCCATGATTGTATTGCGGGACGCCATCATTGTCCGTGTCCCTGAGCGTGGTCCAAAAGCCATATAGCCTGGAAAGCCCGGGATACATGGCCTCACAATGAGCGGTGGTCAGCAGATCGCCATATCGTTCGATGATACGCAGCGCTCCATAACCATGAATAGGAGGCTTCGTTGCTGTGATATTGATATAGTTCTCAGTCATAAGATCGGGCAACTCGCCAAATTCATCCTGGTTTTGAAACATATTCATTAGCGTTTGCACAGCCATATCTACATCCGACATTGCCATAGCATGATATACCTGATGCCAGGAAAAACAGTTGAGCTCCGGTGGTTTTGTGAACCTGATCATCGGTTCTTTAATATAGCCGCTGGGTTCCGCCCTGCTTTCCCATATCAGGTGTACGGCCTTCTTTTTCATGCTTTCATATTGCGGCTCGACTTTTGGATATAAATCGTACCATTGTTGAAATGTCATTATTGTCACGATCCTAATACTTACTATTATCTCCGCACTAGCGGCGGCATGGGCACCAATGGCCGATTGCGCTTGTACCGTTGCCTTCCCTTCAGCGAATTAACTCCTTACCAAATTGTAACACACATGGACATAATTGCAACAACAAATACGTCCAAAAAATCCAAGTGTACGATATATTGGACACTTGGCAATTTTGCAGTTGCAACCGGTTGAGGTCATATGATATACTGATATGCGGCTCCGTTCTTGAACAGCCTGTATGGAACCACTGCGGCGGAGCCAACTAATATTATCAGTTTAAAAGATGAGGAGGGCAAGAGCATGACATTGATGGAAGAAAGGCAAAAGCGCATTGACGACGCGGCCTCATTGCGCGAACCTGATCGCGTGCCAATCACAGGCACGGGTATGTGCTACCCGATTTTCAACGCGGGCTACACCGTTGCGGATGTCGTATACGACTTTGACAAGTATGCGGATGCGGTGATTAAGGCGCTGGTACAATACGAGCCTGATGCCGCCGGCGGAGGAATCTCGATAGCGGGGCAAGGCCCGCTGCTGGAGGTAATGCGGCCGAAGAATGTCGCATGGCCCGGAGCGCCCGGAGGGCGTATCGGCGTGAACTCCGTGAACCAGTTCATTGAGTTCCCCGTGCTTCAGGAAGAAGATATGGATTTCTTCATGCAGGACTACACAGGGTGGCTGTTGAAAAAGGGTTATCCGGCGACGAACGGCCTCCTCGAGCCAATAGCCGATTGGGATTTCTCGCGGCATCTCGTTGGCGAGCATTACACCGGCTTATGCCGCATGCTTTCGACCCCTGCGGCGAGGGAAATGATTCAAACCATGTGGAAAGTGACCGACATGGTTGAGGAAATGGGCAAAAAGCAGCAAGAGCTGAACAAAAAAATCCATGATCTCGGGTTCCCATCCACAAACGGAGGCGGGGGGCTCGTGCCGTTTGACGCCTACAGCGATTTCTACAGGGGCACGTTGGATACGATGCTGGATCTGTATGAGCATCCGGAAGTTATTCAGAAGTTCATCGACTGGAACATGGAAAATGTCCTGGAAAGCATTACGATGCAAGCGAAATTTGCTCCCGGAAAGTGGGTGTTCATGCCCCTGCACAAGGGCATGGATGGGTTCTTGAACGACGAGCAATATCGGGATTATTACTGGAAATACCTACAAAAGATGATCCTCCACATCATCGATGTCGGGATGGTCCCGTTTGTGTACACGGAGGGGCCGTATGATTCCAGGATCAAATATCTCAAGGATGTCCCAAAGGGGAAAGTCATATATAGCTTTGAGAAGGTCGACGCTGTTAACGTAAAGAAGGAGCTTGGCGATATCGCTTGCATCCAAGGCGTCTTCCCGGTGTACTTGCTCCATTACGGCACGAAGCAGCAAGTCATTGATGAGGTCAAGCGGCACATCGACATCCTTGCTCCGGGGGGCGGGTATATTTTCACGACAGGCGCAGGTTATGACAATGCGAAGCCAGAGAACGTTGAAGCTATGTTTGAAACTGTTAAAACATATGGAAAACGGTGAACAAATGCCATATTATTTGCGGCAAGTACGCGAAAAATCACAGTTGCCACATATAGTACGCATGGAATCACAGTCAAGAAGATCATAGGACGCACTGAAATCAAGCATCTCAGTTTAAACCAATTTAGGTTGATGGCCATAGTGGCCATCAACCTAGCGTTAATGCTGGAAAATTGATATACTGGAAAATACTAGAAAATTGGTATTGACAGACCTTCAATACTATTGTATTATCAAAAGACAAGGGCGATAACCTCCTTTTTTGGCGGCTAGCCCATAAGGTTTTTCTTCTGTACAGAAGCCGTTACCTTACTGGGGGGCGGCTTCTGCGCTTGACTACAATGGTTACCGTGAATCTACCAATATGTAGCGTAATCCGCATTGGCATTACCTCGCTTTCGCGTAATGATGCCAGCCGTCTCGCCCTTGTTATTCACTATTATACCAAAGGCCGGCAATTTATCAATAATCGTTTGATTACACATTGCGACTCATATTTTCCAATCACAGCTCCTGAAACCTCCGACAACCCGCAGAAATAAGATGCGCGTATAACCCCGCGCAAGCAGCAACAAAAACAACCGTGCAAAGCACAAGATAAACCCCGAGCGATAGCGCTGAGCTCAACAAAAACCCATATACCGCAGCAAGAACAACAACCAGCGCCATGCCGCCGAATATGACGAGCATGGTGCTGGCGCTTTGTTTCACAGGCTGAATTGGATTGATCCAATCAAACTTTGGCATCGCAAGATTCAAAGTGACGCCCAGCAACGCAAACAAAACCGTGACAGAAACCGGCATAACAAGCGTCAACGCAATCTCCGCAACTCCGCGCAAGTGCAGCGCGAATATACATATGACTCCCGCCACTATCGACGGCGCGCCACAAACGACGACATGCAGCATCACCTTCGAGAGCAAAACATCTCGTTCTCTCACAGGCAAGCTCTTAACGATCCACAACGACTTCCCTTCAAGCGAAATGCTCGGCGAAGAAACAGAATTCATCACCGCAAGCGCAGACAATACTATCGCGCCGATGAATCCCGTCTCAAAAGACGGCATGAATGCCGACAGTTGCACGATAGGGTCGGTCAGCAGTTGCGGCCGCACGACAAGCACGACCGCGATCGCAACCGTAACGATCGCGCCAAGCCCGGAATTGATGATATACAGCGGCAATGACATGAACAATCGCATCTCACGCCCAAGCAGCGCCGCGCCCACGCCTGAAACATGCATAGCCTTCTCGCGATACTTGACTTTCTTTGCGCCGCGCCCTCTCATGGCCAGCTTCATGAAGCTCGCCGACAAAAGCATATGCATCAATGCATATGGGACGACCGCACAGGCAGCAAATATAAGGAAGCTCATTATACTGCCGCCCGAAATCGCCACCCCAAGGTGATAAGCCGGGAAAACCGCCCTGCGCACAGCCTCGGCAATCTCCGCCCCGCTCGTCAATAAGCTGTTCATGTTGCCCAGCACGCCATAATAACCCCATCCGCAAACAGCAAAGAGCGCAATCGAGAATACGAGCGTCACAATGTTTTTCCTGCGCAGTCGCGATGCTATGCTCGCCACCAACCAACCGAAAAAACAGCCTGCCGCGAGCGCGACCAACGGCAGCAGCACAGCAGCAGCGATCAAAAACACCATGCCGAGCATCGGGATATACGAAATGCAACCGCTAATAATCAATGCTGCAAATGCGGGAATAACTATGAGCGCCTCGAACGCATAATCGACGACAAGCAGCGCAAAAATCCTTCCCGCGAGTATCATGGATGGCTTCAACGGCAACGACAAAAGCAGCTCGCTGTCACGCGCCTCAAATATCTGCGGCTGCACCATAAACACGCTGCCGATAAAGCATAATACGAATATGATAATCCCCATCAGCGCAAAATAAAACCAACCAATGCCTGTGGAAAACAAAGGCTCGGCCATTGTCAAAAAAACCGCGCCGAATGAGACGAGGAGCACCCCGCACGCATAAACAAGGAGCAATATTATCAACGCCTTTGCAACAGGCTTAGTTCTTTTCCTGTTAGTTTTGAGAATCCCGGAAAAAAGCGCGATAATATTCAATTTGATGAGCTTCCCGATCATAGCTTTTCCTCCAGTTCAAAAAAGACATCCTCCAATGAAGAGTCGCCTTTAACCTCGTCCATGCCTCCAACAGCGACCAGTTTCCCCGCCTTAATGATAGCAACCCTGTCGCACAGCTTCTCCGCAACCTCGAGAATATGCGTGGAAAAGAAAATCGCTCCCCCGGCGTCACATATGTCGCGCATCAGCATCTTCAGTTCGCGCGCGGCCTTTGGGTCGAGACCGACGAACGGCTCGTCAAGCACCATGAAGCGCGGCTGATGTATCAATGCGGAAATGAGCGCAAGCTTTTGCTTCATTCCATGCGAATAAGCCGATATAGGCTGCGCCAGATCCTCTGTCAGCTCGAACCTGTCGGCATATTCACGTATCCGTTTTTGTCTGACATCAGCGGAGATACCGAACACATCAGCGACAAAATTCAAATATTTGATCCCGGAAAGGAACTCATATAAATCGGGATTGTCCGGAATATATGCAATCATCGACTTGCAACCGATGGGGTCCTCTTTGATAGACTTTCCGGCGATATAGATTTCGCCCGCGTCAAACTTCAAAATTCCGCATACAGACTTGATGGTAGTTGTCTTTCCTGCGCCGTTGTGGCCGATAAACGCGCAAATCTCACCATCGTCAATATTAAGCGTGAGGTCGTCGACGGCTCGCTTGTCGCCATATGTTTTCGTGAGGTTTTCAATACTAAGCATAATCATGTCCCCTATATCATAATAATATCAATTTGATATTACTCCCTCGAATGCAATTTGTCAACAGAAATATTGCCAACAGACGCAAAATATGGTAAAATCCAGTTACCTTCCTGCTTACGCAAATGCAGTGTCAATCTGAGCGCAGCGAAGAATCTTCACCCCGCCCCCGTCAATCTCCACCGCACCCGTAGCGGCGGCAATCTGCCGCCATTCCCTCGACGCTCCCTCGCCCTGTCATTCTGAGCGCAGCGAAGAATCTTCACTGCTTACGCACACCACAAATCTATCATACGGAGGAACCACAATGAAAAAACGCATGCTCGCCTACACGCTCGCCATCCTGATTTGCCTCTCGCTCGCCCCCACCCTTGCCGGCGCCGCCGCGGCACCTACCATGCAAGATGCCAAAGCCGCTGTGGCATATACCACGGAGACAGCTACAGCTCCCACCGCCGCATCAATACCTGCGGGAACGACCTCCGCTACCGACGCAGCGCAAAAACTGCATGCGCTCGGGCTATTCGGCGGCGTGGGAAACAACGCGGACGGAACGCCAAATTTCGACCTCGACAGGGCCCCGACAAGAGTTGAAGCCATCACGCTATTCGTGCGCCTCCTCGGCAAAGAGGCCGAAGCCCTGCGCGGCACTTGGACGACCCCGTTCACGGACGTGGTCGACTGGGCAAAACCATATGTAGGCTACGCCTATGCATATGGGCTCGCCAATGGCGTCGGCGCGACGACATTCGGAGGCTCATCCCCCACAACGGTCGCGCAATATCTCACATTCGTGCTCCGCGCCCTCGGTTATGAATCAGGGACGGACTTCGAGTGGGACCGTTCTTGGGTGTTGTCGGACAACCTGGGCTTTACGGTTGGCCAATATAACGCCGCGACCACAAAATTCACTCGCGGCGACGCAGCAGCCGTTTCGTTCGATGCGCTGAGCGCGAAATTTAAAAACTCAGATAAGCAGCTCTATCAGTCGCTAATGGAAGCCGGGGTATTCTCGGAGGCTGCCGCAAAAAATGTCGGCCTATATCCCTCAAATATGCCGACATCAATCACATTGGCATATGAAGACGTCACGGTACAGGTCGGCAAGACAGCGGCGCTTGACGCCACGGTCCTGCCTGACGACGCGGAGAATAAAACAATCACATGGACTTCCTCCAACACATCAATTGCTTCCGTGTCAAGCACGGGCGTCGTGACAGGCGTCGCCATCGGTACGGCAACTATTACAGCCAAGACAGCCAATAACATTTCCGCCACATGCATCGTGAGGGTCACGGAAGCATCACCGTTCGATCAGCCGGTGTTGAATAAAGAATACGGACCCCTGACCATCATCGACGAAGTGTCGAGCCGTACGACATATACAAATACTGTCAGCTCGCTCGTGTTTACGTCATATAAAAAATATGACTTTGCCACGTACTACTACATCAATGTCAGCATTCAAGGCGTCACGGACGACAAATATTGCGACATCGCGGTCTACTTCTACGATGCCAATGGCAGGGTGCTGGCACAGGAAGGCATCCTGAAAAGCGTCACGCCGAATGTCCCATATAATATAATCGTCGACACGTTTTCTGTTGAAGGCGATGTGCTCAAAAACGCTGTTAGAATCGGCTTTTTCTCCCGCTCCGGCAGAGAAGCGAATACCGGCGGAGGCAGCGCCGGTGGCGGCAACACCGGCGGCGACAACGGAGGCACGACCCAAACTGCCCCTGCATACTCCGTGCCTGTCCTGAACAGCGAATACGGCCCGTTCACGATCAATAACTACTACAGCACGGGCAACTTCTGGGGAAGCACGTCTGTCACGTCGTTTGTCTTCACAAAATGCGAAAAAGCATTTGAGTCTTCCAAATATAAGCTGACGTTCTCCGTGCAAGGCACCGCCAGCGGCGATAATAACAATTTCTACATATATTTCTACGACAGCGGCAACCGTGTGCTGGAAAAATTATATGTAAACTTGAATGTTGCGAAGAACCAATCGTTCAACACCGTCAAAGAAACGTATATTAACGACAACGCTTCTATTGAAAACGCGGTGAGGCTCGCATTCTATTCGTATTCCGGCGAGGCCGCCAACTCAACGGGTGGCGGCAGCTCCGGAGGCGGCAGCACAGGTGGCGGCAGCACCGGCGGCGGCGGCACTGGTGGCGGCAGCACCGGCGGCGGCAGCACTGGTGGCGGCAGCACAGGTGGCGGCAGCACAGGCCCTTCGCCGGTTGACAAATATGAAACGTATTACGGTTACAGCGGAATCCCGAGTTTCGACCAGTTCACAAACAGCGGAGGATTACTAAACAGCGTCAAAGCAAACATGGAAACCTATTTTTACGGCTCCGCCACGCTCGACGAAATCGACACATATGTAGCAGTGCTTGAAGAATGTGGGTTTGATAAGAGCAGCATGCTCAATGCGTATATCTTCACAAAAGGCACAGTAGGCGATTCTGCCTACAGGGAGGTGCGATTGTCCTACGCCGCCACGCCGGGCGGAGGGGGCAAGTATGCTCTCAATGTTGCTATCGCAAGGATATATCCGACAAATCAACAATAACGGCGATTTTTCCGGGGACGGTTCATACAAAAAGGAACCGTCCCCTCCCCCATTCCCCCCCCCGTGTCATTCTGAACGCAGCGAAGAATCTTCCCCTCGCCCATCCCCCCCCCGCGCAAAAACCACAGGAAAGGACCGACCAAAATGAACAACAACGCCCTCAACGAAAAAGTAGGCGCAGCCAAAAGAGTCTACAAGACCGGCAGCCTCATGGGGTCGATCAGCGGCCCCCCAATGGTCGTTGAATCCGACAACAACGACAAAATCACCCGTATAAGGCCATATTATTATGAAGAAGACAACGAATGGGAAACTCTCAACCCATGGAAAATAGAAAGCAGGGGCAGCCTGCTCCAACCGCCGAGACGCTCAATCCCCGGAGTCTACTACACATCATATAAAAAACGCGTCTACTCCGAGAACCGCGTCCGCTATCCGCTCAAACGCATCGACTGGGACCCAAACGGCGACCGCAACACGCAAAACCGCGGCAAGAGCAAATACATACGCATATCATGGGACGAGGCCGCGAGCCTCATTGCCTCCGAGCTCGTCCGCGTCAAAGAGAAATATGGGATGTCCGCTGTTCTCGCAGAGGCGGACATGCACGGCGAAGGGAAACACACGGCCCCCTCCCACGGCTGCATGAACCGCCTGTTGTCGCTGATGGGCGGCTACACAGTGCAAATGCGCAACATGGACAGTTGGGAAGGCATGACTTGGGGATCGCGAAACGTCTGGGGCTGCGAACCTGTGGGCGAAATGACCCCCATGGACAGCCTTTGGGTCGATATTGCCAAAAATACCGAGTTGATCCTCTTCTGGTCAGCTGACCCTGAAACGACATCCGTTGGTTTTGACGGCTATATGGCAAGCCGCCTGAGCCAATGGATACACAGCCTGGGCGTGAAATATGTATATGTGGACCCGGCGCTTAACTATTCCGCATGCTACCTCGCCGACAAATGGATCCCTGTGCTGCCCAATACGGACGCCGCGCTCTATCTCGGCATCGCGTACACATGGCTCGCTGAAGGCTCGTATGACGTTGAATATGTAGAAAAAAACTGCCACGGCTACGAAGAATTTTTTGACTATGTGCTCGGCAAAGCGGACGGAGTCCCCAAAACCTCCGACTGGGCGAGCGAAAAATGCGGCGTCGCGCCATGGACGATTAAAGCGCTTGCCCGCGACTGGGCCCGAAAAATAACAAGCATCACCATTGGAAACGGCGGCGCAGGATACCGCGGGCCTTTCTCGACGGAGCCGGCGCGCATGCAGTCGATCCTCCTTGCCATGCAGGGCTTAGGGAAACCGGGCCGCCACCAAGCAAAGTGGCTGGAGTGGAACCTCTTCACAAGGAACTATCCCATGCCATACCAGGGCAAACGCAACATTAACGTATTTTACCGCGCCGAAATCGTGCGTCCCCCCAATTCAAAAAGGGATATGCACACAGGCCGCGTCCCGATGACCGTCGAAGCAGTGCAGTCGGACATCAAAGAATCATTGTCCCAACTGCGCCCGACCGACAACGCGGAACGCGCCCGTTTGGAATCTATCATGGCGAGAACGGAAAGACTCCTGGAATTCCTGAAAACGGAAGACACGCCTCCACAGCAGTCGATACCGAAATGCTTGGTCCACGACGCGATTCTGGACGGCCGCGTGGAGTGGTGGGGGCTAAACTCATTCGTCGGGCAGAAAGACGAGCAATGGGTCAAACATGAGTTCCCGCAGCCCGGCTGTTCGACGATCCATGCCATATGGACAGATTCGCCTTGCATGGTCACATGCTGGAACGATGGCTTCCGGTTTGTCAAGGCAATGAGGAGCCCGGAGATTGAATTCGTTGTCGCGCAGCAGCCGTGGCTGGAAAACGATTGCATATTGGCGGATATCATTCTGCCGGTCCAGACCAAATTCGAGATGCACGACATATCAGACGACAGCGCCGGCGGCATCGTCACGTCGATGTATCGCGAATATCCCGCCTGTCCACCTGTCGGCGAATCCCTCGATGATTTCGACTGCGTTGCCGAAGTCGCAAAGAAACTCGGCCCGGAGTATTACGGCGCATATACCCGAGGCATATCCGACAAGCAGGAGATCATTGACATGTTCTACAGCGGCTCCGGCATAGCGCATCTGGATACCAACGACGATTTCCATAAAAAAGGCATATATGTCCAGCCGTGCGACCCGGAGAGGACCGACCTCGAAAAGTATCCGCCCGGCTTGTCGCAATTCGTCAAAGACCCGCAGAAAAACCCGCTTCTGACGCCAACCGGGAAGTTTGAATTCACATCGACGAATATTCAAAAGCACTTCCCCGACGACCAGGAACGTCCCCCATATCCAAAATGGATCGAGCGCAGCGAATCGCATGACGAGTCATTGTTTGGCGACAGGGCGAAGCAGTTCCCGCTGCTATGCATGTCCAACCATGGGCGCTGGCGTTTCCATGCCAATCTCGATGATGTCACCTGGCACCGCGAAATCGACACGATGAAAATTCGCGCAAAGGATGGCTACCAATACGAGCCCGCATGGATAAACCCCGCGACGGCTGCAGCATACGGCATTGAATATGGCGATGTCGTAAAAGTGTTCAACGAACGTGGAACTGTGCTATGCGCCGCATATGTCACGGAGCGGTTGATTCCCGGCGCCATATATGTCGACCACGGCTCCCGGTACGACCCGATAAATGCCGAGGCCCTCGACAGGGGCGGCGCGATCAACCTCATCACGCCCACGAACATCATTTCAAAAACAGCTACCGGCATGGTCGTCAGCGGTTTTCTGGTTGATGTCGCGAAAGTGACGGACGAAGAAATGGAAACATGGAAGCAACAATATCCGGAGGCCTTTGCACGAACGGTCGACGCGAGTTGCGGTGTATGCTTGGAAGGTTGGATGACATGAAAAAATTAATATCGATATGCCTCGCGGCTATCATCAGCATAGGCCTTGTCCCGATATACGCATCTGCAGCGCAGTCAGGGTACGCATCCCCGCCCGCAAAAGATGGGTATACGCTCGCCCCCCTCCAATACAGCGCGTCCGGCATCGATGTTTCGAGCGCGTTCATATTGACGACCCCTGCCAATACCACGGCAGACCAGCTCAACGGCACGCTGACTATAGACGGCCAGCCAATGCCGGTCATAAAGCAAAACACGAGCAGGGAATTCATCGTGACGCCCCTTGTAACTCTGGCCTCGAACTCGCTGTATATCTTCAGGCTTGCCCGCAGCGCCGCATCCGATGGCGGGCCTGATATCACATGGGCATTCCAAACAGCTGTCAAGTTTCAGATAACATCGTCGTTCCCGAGGAACGAAGCGACAAACGTGCCAAGAAACTGCGGCATAGAAATAACATTTTCATGCGAAGATTTTTCAAAGATCGATGAATTTTTCTCCATATCCCCAAACGTCGCCGGCAGGTACGAGTACCATAAAGACACTGCGGTGTTCGTTCCGAGAGCTCTAAGCTACAGCACGGTATATACAGTGACCCTCAAAGCCGGAGTCACGCTCAAAGGCACCGGCGAGAAACTGCTCGACGACTATGTGTTCTCGTTTGAAACGGAGCCCGCCCCCGACTATGTGCCGCCACCTTCCTACGACTCGATTTCTTTTCATTCCGGATATGGCGAGCTTCCATCAATCGAACCGCCAATGATTGGATATCTGGCATATCACAGAGGTCCGGAGCAGCGTCCGGACCCCACGGTCGCCGTGTATAAATTCAATAGCACGGACCAGGCCATCAGCGCTGCAAAAACGCTTGCCTGGCTGCCATCCTGGTCCAGCTACGCGAAATACGACAGTCTTCTCGATGTCAATACGCTTAGTAAAATAGCCGCATTCGAAATCTCAGACATAGCATCAAACTCATATTCCGGCTACATGGTACTTCCCGACAAGCTTCAGCCGGGCTTCTACCTCGTTGAAGCAACTTATGGCGCCTCCCGCGACCAAATGGTCATCCAAATCAACGATCTGCCGGTGCAAGTTATTGCGGACGGCACAAAATCGCTCATATGGGTCAACGACATCGCCACGGGGAAAGGCGCCGCAGGCGCGTCGGTCTATGACCAAATAGACGGAAAAACATACAGGACAGACGCAAATGGAGTCGCGACAATAGACAGGGTTGTCAAAAACAACAAGGACGAACGTTTTGACATCACATCACCAAACGGTAAGACATGCATATGGCTCAACGCTCCCAGCTATGTCTACATACCGATCTACAGCAGCTATGGGGGAGGATATCAAATCAGCCCCGGCAGTGCGAACGAAGCGTATAGGACGGCAATGCAGCTCGACCGCACATTGTTCAAAAGCGACGATACCCTGTCGTTTTTCGGATTCGTCCAGGACCGCAATGACAAAGAACACATAGACAGCGTGACAGCGATCATGACCGAAGCATACAGATTCTATAGCTCGCGGGACATACTATACACGCAAACCGTCCCCGTCGTGGACGGCATATACTCGGACGAAATCGAACTGCCGAATCTGGATGCCGGCTATTACTGCCTGACGATATATCACGGCAGCATAGCTTTGAACAGCACATACTTTTCCGTGCAGGATTACGTAAAGCCACCGTACAAAATCGATGTAAGCGCAGACAAGAAAGCCGTGTTCGCCGACGACACGATCACGTTTGCCGTGAAAGCAGGCTTCTTTGAGGGAACGCCCGTTTCCGATTTGGACGTTTCATACCGCATCACATCAAATTTCGGAGCCCTGGAATCTCCCATATACTCCCAAGCAAAGACGGACATAGACGGAATGGTGGATACAACGGTAACAGTCGTGCCGCGCAGCACGGCCCAAGGGATGTCGAGCATAACCTTCACGGCGGAAGCGACGCTTCCCGAAATCGGCAGGACGACAAAAAGCGTCTCCGTCCGCTCATTCATAAACGACATTGACATCAATGCGAAAACATCGCGCATAGGCAAAGACGCATCGATATCGGTCGATGTCAACTCCATCACGCTCGACAGACTCAACAACGGTACGGCAAAGGATTATTACGACTATCTGGACAAACCCATCGCGCAAAAAACCATTAACGTTGAAATATACAGAGCTTACTACGTCAAATTCAAGAGCGGCGACTATTACGATTTCATAGAAAAAAAGGTCTTGCCGAGATATTTCTACTCGCTCGAGACAGAGAAGATCGACAGTTTCAGCATTGCGACAGACGAAGACGGCCATGCAGAAAAGGATTTCACCGTCCCGAATAGAGATTTCGAGGGCTATTACGCAAATATAACCTGCATCGACGGCAACGGACGCACGATGTCATACAGGCTCTACATCGGCCACGACTATTCGAGCTACTATAACAACGCCGACACGAACGAATTATACCTCGACGGCACGGAAACAAGCTATGCCGTCGGCGACGCGATAAACCTCACCCTCAAGCGCGGCGTTGATGAAGTCGTGCGTGGCAACTTCCTATATGTGACGCTCATGCGCGGCATAAAAAGCTATCAAGCCGGGAAAAACCGCTATGAGTCGATATTCACGACGGACTACATCCCAAACGCGACGGTCTACCTGTATTATTTCAACGGGTTCAATTATCAGTCGGGCTATTATGGGATGAGAGCCCCGCTCCGCTACGACTATTCCGCAGGCAACCTGACGCTGACCGCCGTCACGGACAAGGAATCGTATAAGCCCGGCGATATGTGCACGATAACCATCGAGGCAAAAGACGCGGATGGCAACGCAAAACCGGCTGATATAAACATCAGCATCGTCGACGAAGCGCTGTTCGCTCTCAGAAATTACACTGTAGACACGCTAGCTTCGGTATACCGCAGCGTGAGCACGGGTCTGAGATTTTCCGCATCGACCCACAGAGGGTATCTGCCGTCCCTGGAGATGCTGGAATATGTCGAATACTCCATTGATGAGGATGTCCCGATGATGTCCCTCCCAACGACAGGAAGCGACGAGGACGACACGTATCTGAGAGAGATATTCAAAGATACCGCATATTTTGAAACAATGCGCTCGAACGCGCAAGGCACTGCGACATACACGTTCAAGCTGCCCGACAACATCACATCATGGCGCCTCACCGTGTCGGCAATCGGCAGCCCAAGCTCCGGTAGCATCACATATGCCGGCAACACGGTGCAAAACATCATAGTCACGAACCCAATGTTCATAAACTACACGCTCAACGATGAATTTCTAGCCGGCGATGCCCCGACGATCGGCGTCAACGTATACGGCACAAGCCTCGCGGGGGGCGAAACGGTGACGTTTGAAGTTTGGGACGAAAAGATGCCGGAGAAAAAACAGACAGCGAGCGGCGTCGCGTTCGAGCGCGTCAATATCCCCCTCTGGGAGATGACCGACGAAGGCGCCAACGCCCTCATCATCAAAGCAACCGTCAGCAACGGAACGAGCGACGCCATCAAGCACCAATACCAGGT
>WRMX01000001.1 GCA_009776905.1 Oscillospiraceae bacterium | reverse complement strand
ATGAATTCGCTCTACTCGCTTGTCCCTCACGCAGCTACGCTGCGCACCGCGCTTCGCGCGGCGTTAGTGCCTTAGCGATTGATATTAACTTGTTTTTTGTTGGCGTTACGAATCGCTAAGGCACTAATACTTGCCGTAGGTCTCTTTGGCGGCGGGGAGCGCCCATGAATCCGCAGCATCCCTGACCTTGAATTGCGACACGAGCTGCCGCAGCATATCCGACTGCCCGCTCATTTCCTGCGAAGCGGCCGCGCTCTCCTCGGCAGTCGCGCTGTTTTGCTGCACTACCTGCGCGACCTGGTCGATGCCGATGTTGATTTGGTTGATGCCCTCGGCCTGCTCTTCGGACGAATCGGCGATCTCTCCGACGAGCCTGTTGCTCTCGTTGATGCCGGCGACGATCTCGGTGAGGCTCTCGGAAGTCTCGCCCGCAATGCGCACTCCAAGCGCCGCTTTTTCGATGGAGTTCTCGATGAGGCTGCCGGTGTCCTTCGCCGCTTCCGCGCTCTTGGCCGCCAGGCTGCGGACTTCCTCGGCGACGACGGCGAACCCCTTGCCGTGCTGCCCAGCCCTCGCGGCTTCGACGGCCGCATTGAGCGCGAGTATGTTTGTCTGGAACGCTATATCGTCGATAACTTTTATAACTTTGTTGATGGAACCGCTCGCCTCGCTGATATCGTTGACAGCGGATATCATCTCCTTCATTTGAATGCTGCCCTTTTCCGCATCGTTCTTGATCGTGTCGGCAAGATCGGCAGCCTTGTGAGCTTTTTCAGCGTTGGCCTTCGTCTTTTGCGATATCTCTGATATCGAGCTGGAAAGCTGCTGGATGGACGCCGCCTGCTCCGTGGCCCCCTGCGCAAGGGTCTGGGCTCCGTCCGCGATTTGTCTTGAGCCTGTGGAAACCTGCCTCGACGAAGTGTTAATCTCGCCGAACATCCTGTTGAGGTGGTTGTATAGCTCCTGCAGCGCCAGGCCCATCGTGTCTTTTTGCGAAAGCAGCTTGACATCCGCCGTCAAGTCGCCGCCCGCCATCGACGTCAGCAACGCGCTGATCTCGCCTATGCGCGCGACGAAGGCCGCCGTCGCAGCGATTGCGTGCCCGACCTCGTCATTGTTTTCGCCAAATGAAGCGACCATGGCCGCGTCTTCGGGCAGCAGCTCAATGTCGCCTGTTGAGCTCGCTTTTTGCATGAACAGCGTCATCGCGGACAGCGGCTTGCTGATGAGCCCGGAAATGTAGAACGCCAAGAACAACGCGGCGGCGGCGGCGATGACGATGAGCACGACCAATACTATCAGCAGCTTGTTGAAAAGGCTCATGTTCGCGTCCAATGCAGTCTTTGCCCATTCTTCGTTCTGCTTCATCACGGTATCAAAATCCGCGACGAGGTCGTTCATCACATTAACCACGCGGTCTTCGCCCAGCACCTTATACCCCTCGTCAAACCCCAGCTTGCTCGCTTCGTACACGTCCTTTTTGATGCTGGAATAGTCGTTGAGATACAGCTGCTTTGCGGCGAAATAGACGGACTCCCGCGATTGGTCGGTCATGCCGGACTCGTATTCGGCGAAGAACTTCAACATTTCGGACTCGAGGGAGCCGACCGTCGCCTTGATTTCCTCTATTTTACTGAGGTCGCCCGCATAAATGACATAAGTCCTTAACTGGACTCGCTGGTCCTGCAGCACTTCGCGCAGGTTGCCGATTTCCGTCAATGCAAGGACATTTTCGTTGTAGAGGTCCTGGCCTGCTTTGTTGATGGAGTTCATGCCAAAGATGCCGAGGAGGCCGACGGCTATCGCGAGAACGATAACCACCATAAAGCTCACTATGAGTTTCATCGATACTTTGAGGTTTTTCAATGTCGCACTTCCCTTCGAAGTCTTGTTGAGGCGGTGCCTAGCAATTGGCGCCTCGCACATGGCATCCGGCGTGCCTCACGTCCTTCATGCTATCAGATTTGCGCAATCTGCGCAATAGAAATCATCGCGAATCGAAAAATTATTTTCTACATTAAACCACCCACTACTAAAGTCGCGGGATTTCTGCTTCAACGAGAACCGCTTCATCATATAAATTCATCATACGCACGATGACACATAAGGAAACCCACGTTATTCATTTGCCGGAGGTGGAAGACATGTCATTATATGCAATCGGAGACTTGCACCTGTCGCTCGGAACCGACAAGCCGATGGACGTATTCGGTGGCGAATGGGACAATTATGTGGAAAAAATCAAAGCCGGCTTCGCGAAGCTCCGGCCCGACGATGTATGCGTGATATGCGGCGACGTATCGTGGGGCATGTCGCTCGAGGAGAGCCTGGAAGACTTCCGCTTCATCGGCGCCCTGCCCGGCAAGAAAATCATACTCAAAGGGAACCACGACTATTGGTGGATGACAGTGTCAAAGATGGCGTCGTTCTTTGAAAAAAACGGCATTAACGGCGTCGACATACTTAACAACAACTGCTATTTTTACGAGAACGCGGCGATATGCGGCACGAGGGGCTGGCTGACCGAGGGCGAGTTCGACACGGAGCACAACCAAAAGATCATGGCCCGCGAAACGTTGAGGCTGCGCGCTTCGCTGGCCGCCGCGGGCGATGCTGAGGTCAAGCTGTGTTTCTTTCATTATCCGCCGCGCTTCAAGGACATGGTTTGCGCGGACATGATCGAAGTCATGGACGAATTTAGCGTCAAGAAGTGCTGGTATGGCCATATACATGGGTTGGGGCGCAAGTTTGCGGTCAGGGGCATCGTCGGCGGCATTGATTATGAAATGGTTTCAGCAGATTTCGTCGACTTCGAGCCGCAGCTTGTGATGTAGAAATATTGCCATCACTGTCCACGCCCTTGCGCTTTCGCAATAATTATAACGAAATATTGTTTGCATTTATACATATTATCTGGTAGAATCATCAAACAACAAACAGCAGGAGGGCAGCATTTTGAACATTAAGAGCAGCGAAAAAAAGGAAAAAAGCACGATGGAACTGGTCGTTGAGGTCAGCGTGGAGGAATTTGACTCCGCCATCAACGACGCATTCAAGAAAAACAGGAACAGCATTGCGGTTCCCGGATTCCGCAAGGGCAAAGCCCCGCGCAAAATCATCGAAAGGCTCTATGGCGCTTCAATATTCCATGCCGACGCTCTTGATATACTGGCGCCCACGGTCGTCCAGCACACCGTCAAGGAGACAGAGCTGAAAATCATCGGCTACCCGCAAATTATCGACGTCGATATAAAGGAAGAGGGGGGCGTCGACCTCACCGTCTCCGTTTCGATTTATCCCGAGATTGCTCTCGGCGAATATAAAGGGCTTTCGGCTTATAAGCCGAAGGTCGAGGTTTCCGACAGCGAGATCGACAGCGAGATCGCCGGCATCAGGCTACGCAACGCGCGCATCGAAAAGGCCGACCGGCCCGCTATCAACAAGGATACGGTGCTCATTGACTATGAGGGCTTCATCGACGGAGAGGCCTTCGACGGGGGCAAGGGCGAAGGCTATGAGCTTGAGCTCGGCTCAAACACATTCATCCCCGGCTTTGAAGAGAAGCTGCACGGCATGGTCGTCGGCGAGGAGCGCGACATCGACCTTGTGTTCCCGGACGAATACGCCGAGAATCTTGCCGGGAAAGCGGTCGTGTTCAAGGTCAAGCTGCATGAGATCAAAGAAAAGATATTGCCGGACCTCGACGATGAGTTCGCAAAGGATGTTTCCGAGTTCGACACTCTCGACGAATACAAGGAGAGCATCAGGGAAAGCATCGCGAAAGTCAAGCAGGCGGACGCTGATGCCGTGTTTGAAAACACGTTGATGGAGCAAATCATCGATTCGATAGATGGCGAGATCCCCGATGAGCTTATCGACGAGCAGCTTCAAAACGCGCTTAACAATTTCGTCAATCAGACGTCGAATTATGGCATGGACCCGTCGGTTTACCTGCAGATGATGGGGGAGACCCCGGATTCTTTCCGCGACAAGATGCGCGTTTCAAGCGAAAAGCAGGTGAGGGGATCGCTTGCGCTGGAGAAAATCGCCGATCTCGAGGGCGTCGTCATAAGCGAGGAGGAGCTTACGGATGCGTATGCTTCCCTTGCGGAGCGTTATGGGATGGAGATCGACGATATCAAGGATTCCATGGCCGAGGAGTCCGTCGTTCAGGACGCGAAGATCACGAAGGCCATGAAGATCGTCTCCGAAAGCGCGACCGCGCTGGACACGCCGCCTGTCGATGAGTCTGCTGATGCGGATGCTGACGGTCATTCTCATGCCCATTCCCATATTGATGGCCATTCTCATGCCCACGATATCGCCGAAGCTGCCGATGCTGCTGCTGATGTTGCTGCCGCCGAAGCTGCAGATGCTGCCGACAACGCAGCCGCAAAGCCGAAGAAGGCTCCTGCGAAGAAGACCTCTTCAACGAAAGCGAAAGCAGCTGCTGCCGACGCTGCGGCGGATAGCGTTGCGGATGCCGTCGTCGATGCAAGCACTGTTGCTGACGAGCCCGGCAGCGCCGTTGCTGATGGGGCCGGCGTCGTTTCTGAAAAGCCGGTCGCCAAGAAAGCCTCCACAAAGAAGACGACAACGAAGAAGGCCGATGCGGACGGAGCCGCTCCCGCTGTTGAGGCTGCAGACGAGGCCGTTGGCTCCGCTGCGGACGCAACCGCCTCCAGCGCAGACGGCGCTGTCTTAGAAGGCGCCGCTGATGCCGCCGCAAAACCGGCGCCCTCACGCAAAAGCAAAAAAGCCAAAACCGACGAATGAGCGGATATGAATGACCAAGAAATGTAAGATATAACGTCGCATATTAAACAAAGGAGATGTTTTTAATGAGTCTAGTCCCATACGTAGTAGAGCAAACATCACGCGGGGAGCGGTCGTACGACATATTTTCCAGGCTGCTCAACGACCGCATCATCATCCTGAGCGAAGAGGTCAACGACACGACGGCCAGCCTTGTCGTGGCGCAGCTTCTATACCTCGAGGCCCAGGACCCCGACAAGGACATCCAGTTTTATATCAACAGCCCCGGAGGGTCCGTGACGGCGGGCTTCGCGATATACGACACGATGCAATATATCAAGGCGGACGTCTCGACCATGTGCGTCGGCCTTGCCGCGAGCATGGGCGCCTTCCTGCTTTCCTCGGGAGCGCCAGGCAAGCGCCTCGCCCTGCCAAATTCCGAGATTCTGATCCACCAGCCGTCCGGAGGGTTCAAGGGCCAGGCGACCGACATCCAGATCCATGCCGAGAACATCCTGAAAACAAAGGACAGGCTCAACAAGATTTTGGCCGAGAACACCGGCAAGTCGATTGAGCAGATCCGCGAGGCATCAGAACGCGACAATTTCATGACGGCGGAGGAGGCTAAGGAATTTGGCCTCGTCGACAACGTGATATATAAACGCTGACTCGAAAGGATATCCGATTGTAATGGCATTTCAAACAAAAGAGGTAACGTGCAGTTTCTGCGGCAAGGCTCAGAGCCAAGTCGCGCGCGTCATAGCCGGCCAGGGCGCGTCATATATCTGCGACGAATGCGTCGCGGTATGCGTCGATATTTTGGGCGAGGAGTTTTTGCCGATGCGCATAATGCATTCGGAAGACGCCGAGTTCTCCATCGACCTGGGGCGGCTTCCGAAGCCTTCCGAGATACGCGCCACGCTCGACGATTACGCGATTGGGCAGGAGGATGCAAAAATCGCGCTCTCCGTCGCCGTGTATAACCATTATAAGCGATTGGTGCACCAAAACGAGAACGATACGGAGCTCCAAAAGAGCAACATTTTGCTGATCGGCCCGACGGGCTGCGGCAAGACGCTCTTCGCACAGACGCTCGCCAAAATTCTCAAGGTGCCTTTCGCCATCGCCGATGCGACCACATTGACGGAGGCGGGCTATGTCGGCGACGACGTCGAGAACATCCTGCTCAGGCTTTTGCAGGCGGCGGATTTTGACGTCGAGAGCGCCGAGTGCGGGATCATTTACGTCGACGAAATCGACAAGATAGCCCGCAAGAGCGAGAACACGTCCATCACGCGCGACGTTTCCGGCGAGGGCGTCCAGCAGGCGCTTTTGAAAATCGTGGAGGGCACGGTGTCCAACGTTCCGCCGCAGGGCGGCCGCAAGCACCCCCACCAGGAGTTCATCAGCATCGACACGACCAATATCCTCTTTATCCTCGGCGGCGCTTTCGAGGGCATCGAGAAGATCATCGAAAACAGGCTCGACAAAAAGAGCATCGGCTTTGGCGCAGAGATCAAGAGCAAGAAGGAGAAGGACATCGGGGCCATCCTCAAAAACGTCCAGTCGCACGACCTTTTGAAGTTCGGCCTCATTCCGGAGCTTGTGGGGCGCATGCCGGTGGTCGCGCCTTTGAATTCATTGACGCGAGAGGACATGATCCGCATTCTGAAAGAGCCGAAGAACTCGCTCGTCCGCCAGTATACAGCGCTCATGAGCTATGATAACGTCAGGCTCGAGTTCACGCAGGACGCGCTCGAGACCATCGCGGACAAGGCCATTGAGCTGGAAATTGGCGCGCGCGGCCTGCGCAGCATAATGGAAAAGACCATGTTGCAAATCATGTATGACATTCCGTCCGACAAAAAGATAGAGAAGGTGACGATAACAAAAGAATGCGTCGAGGGCTCGGCTCCTCCGCAGATCAAGCGTCGGCAGAAGGTGCAGATCGACCCCGACGCATCCAACGCAAGTTAAAGGCAAAGAACCGCTTGAGCCGGAGCGCGCGAGTTATGGGCGCAGTCCGGGTTATGGGCGAAGCCCACTTTAGAGTTGGAGGATTCCAATGGATGATATAATCAAATACGATGAAATCCCCGCGACGGAAACGCTGCCATTGCTTGCATTGCGCGGCCTTTCCGTTTTTCCTGAATTGCTCCTTAATTTTGACGTGGAGCGCGCGATGTCGACGAATGCGCTGGACGCAGCCGTCAACGCCGACAGGAGGGTGTTCCTGCTCGCGCAAAAGGACATCACGAAAGAGACGCCGATGGAGCGCGACATGTACAAGGTCGGCACGGTCTGCTATGTGAAGCAAGTGCTGAAAATCCCCGGCGGGGGGATGAAGGTGCTCGTCGAAGGCAAGTACAGGGGGCGCCTCGTCTCCATGTCCGCAGGGCGAAAGTACGCCACCGCGGAGATCGAGCCGATGCCGGAGGAGCCCGTGCGGAAGAACACCGCCAGGGTGGAGGCGCTCATCAGAAAGGGCATAGGCCTTTTCGACACATATGCCGCGCTCTCTCAAGGCATCCAAAAAGAGACGGTGCTTGCCCTATTTTCGTATACGGATCCCGGCAAGGTCGCGGACTACATCGCGCAGAGCATGTACACGAAGCCCGATTACAAGCAGCAGGTGCTGGAGACATTTGGCTCCATGAAAAGGCTCGAGCTCGTCTGCGACATGCTGACGCGGGAGATCGACGTCATGGCCATCGAGCGGCAGATCGACGCGAAGCTACGCATGAGCCTAGAGGGCAACCACAGGGAGCATGTATTGCGCGAGCAGATCAGGATAATCCAGTCCGAGCTCGGTGACTCGGCGGGCGACGAGCAGTCGGAGATGTCGATATACCGCGAGCAGATCGTCATGCTCGGATTGCCCGATGAAATTGAGGAAAAGCTTCTCAAAGAGGTCGACAGGCTCGAGAAGCAGAGCTACGGATCGGCGGAGTCGTCCGTAATCCGCAATTATCTCGATATTTGCCTGGAGCTTCCGTGGAACAAGACGACCGTTGAGCGCGTCGACATCGCATACGCGCAAAAAATCCTCAACGATGACCATTTCGGCCTTGACAAGGTGAAGGAGCGGATATTGGAATTCCTCGCCGTAAGGCAGCTTTCACCGCACATCAAGGGCGCGATCATATGCCTTGTCGGGCCACCGGGCACGGGCAAGACGTCCGTCGCGATCAGCGTCGCGAGGGCTCTCAACAGGAAGCTTGCGAGGCTGTCGCTGGGCGGCGTGCACGACGAGGCTGAGGTCCGCGGCCACAGGAAGACGTATATCGGCGCGATGCCGGGCAGGATCATCTCCTCAGTCAAGCAGGCGGGCAGCAGAAACCCCCTCATGCTGCTCGACGAAATCGACAAGCTCGGCAGCGACCACAGGGGGGACCCCGCGTCGGCGCTGCTGGAGGCATTGGACCCGGAACAGAATTCGACGTTTCGCGACAATTACCTGGAAGTCCCGTTCGACCTTTCGGAGGTCATGTTCATAACTACCGCAAACACCACTGAGACCATCCCGCGCCCGTTGCTGGACAGGATGGAGGTCATCGAGCTCAGCAGCTACACCGACATCGAGAAGCTCGAGATTGCCAAGCGCCACCTCGTTTCAAAGCAGCGCGCCAAGCACGGCCTGAACGGGCGCCAGCTCAAGTTCAGGGATGACGCGATTCTCGCGATGATATCGGGATATACCCGCGAGTCCGGGGTGCGCCTGCTGGAGCGCGAAATCGCATCGGTATGCCGCAAGGCCGCCTCGAAAATCGCTTCGGGCGAGACAAAGTCGCTAAACGTCGGCGCGGACATGCTGGAGGGTTTGCTGGGCGTCCGGAAGTATGTCCCGGAAACGGTTTCCAAGGGCATGGAGGTCGGTCTGGTGAACGGCCTTGCGTGGACGTCTTCGGGCGGGTCGGTGCTGGAGGTCGAGGTCAACGTGCTCGACGGCTCGGGCAAGCTGGAACTGACGGGGAACCTTGGCGACGTGATGAAGGAATCCGCGCAGGCGGCTGTGTCATATATCCGCAGCAGGGCGGACAAGCTGCAGCTCGACCCCGATTTTTATAAGACGCACGACATCCACATACATTTCCCCGAGGGGGCCGTCCCGAAGGACGGGCCGTCGGCGGGCATCACGATGTGCATAGCCGTTATATCCGCGCTCACGGGCGCGCCCGCACGCCGCGATGTTGCCATGACGGGCGAGATAACGCTGCGCGGCAGGATACTGCGCATCGGCGGGCTTAAGGAAAAGACGATGGCGGCCATGCGCGCGGGGGTCAGGACCGTCATTATCCCGGCGGAGAACGAGCCCGATCTCGAAGAGATCGACAAGACCGTTCGCAGCGCGCTCAACTTCATCACGACGGAGAACGTCGACGACGTCCTCGATGTCGCGCTTGATTTTCGCAGCATCGTGAAAAGGGAGCCCATGCCGCTTTCCGTGCCTTTGCTCGACAAGGACCCGGGCGTGCAGGCACCCGGCGCGGTCATTAAGCAATGAGCATTAACGTACATAACGTTGAATTTATAAAATCGGCTGCGGCGCCTAGCGATCTCATATCAACCGGGCAGCCGCAGATAGTCTTTTCCGGGAAATCGAATGTTGGGAAGTCCACCGTCATCAATAAGCTGCTCAACAGGTCGAATGTCGCAAGGGTCAGCTCCGTTCCGGGCAAGACCGTGCATGTCAACTATTTCCTCATTGACAAATCCATCTATTTCGTCGACCTTCCGGGGTATGGCTACGCGAAGGTCCCGAAGGCCGAGCTCTCCCGATGGGCGAAGCTTATGGACGCTTTCTTTTCGGGTGATGAGCATATCTCCCTGGGCATCCTCATTGTGGACGCGAGGCACCCCCCGACAGGCGGCGACGTGACGATGTCTGATTGGTTCAAGTCTTACGGCTGCAGGTATGTCGTCCTTGCGAACAAGGTTGATAAGGTGAAAAAGAGCGAGGTCGATGCCAACATCGAGCGTATACGCGCTGCGTTGGATTTGGATGATGGGACGTTGGTCGTGCCTTTTTCTGCGAAGGATGGGGCAAATCGCGGCTTGGTGCTTCGGGAAATCGAGAGCGCCGCCGAGCATTGGCGAGCAGGGGACATGAGCTGAAATGCATAGTCTTTCCGAGCGTGAGCCCTATGCCAAAGCACTTCCGTTCACGCCCTTGCGTAAGGACGTGAATTGTAGTGCCAAAACTAAGATCGGAGCCGTAACTTGGGAAACATTTTCAGAAACCTCGACTGGTCCGTTTTGACCAACGCGCTGATATCCATTATTCCGGCGCTGTTTTGCATAACCATACATGAGCTGGCGCACGGATACACGGCGTACAGGCTCGGTGACAGGACGGCAAAGGACATGGGCCGGCTGACGCTGAACCCCATCAAGCACATTGACCCTTTTGGCATTATAATGATGGTGGTGGTCGGATTCGGATGGGCAAAGCCAGTGCCCGTCAACATGCGCAACTTCCGTAAGCCGAAGAGCCACATGGCGATCACGGCGCTCGCGGGGCCGATGTCGAACATAATCCTCGCGGTCGTCGTATATTTCGTGTTCGGGCTGGTCTATGCGCCTCTCGGCGGGGAATACGCTACCGGCGCGGGCGGTATCGTGCTGAGCATTGTCTACCGCGCCGCGACGTTGAGCATCGCATTGGCTATATTCAATCTGCTGCCGATCCCGCCGCTCGACGGGTCTAAGATAGTGTTCTCGTTCTTGCCGGAGCGGGATTATTACAAGCTGATGAGATATGAACGATATGGGATGATATTGCTCATCGTCTTTGTGTGGTCCAGCGCGTTTGACGTTACTGTCGGCAGGGTGACGTATGCGGCGCGCGACTGGCTGCTGGGCATTTCGCGTTTCGCCGGCAGCCTCGTCAGATGAGATGGGTTGTGGGGATGGAACCCCCATGTCAAGGGTACTTATATGGAATCACCGGTTTTTAAGCTAGAAGGCGTGGTTAAGACAAAAAGCGAGATGGCCGACTTTGAAGGCCCGCTCGCTCTGATATTGCAGCTATTGAGCAGGGACAGGATAGAGATAAGGGACATCAAGATATCGCTGATACTGGAGCAATATCTCGCGTATCTCGATGCGATGGCCGAGCTCGACCTGGACATTGCAAGCGAATTTGTAGCCATGGCTTCGCATTTGACGTACATCAAGACGAAGATGCTGCTCTCCGGAGGCGAGGAGGTCTCGGAACTGGAGCAGCTGATGGAGTCCCTGGAGGAGCTGCGCAGGGGGGACATGTACCTGCAGATCAAACAGGCGGCGGAGCTGTTTTCCGGCATGTACACGAGCGGCGGGGCCATGATGCCCGGGCCTCCGGAGTATCTCCCGCAGGAAGGGTACAGCTACGTGCATGTCAGCAGCGACCTGTTTAACGCGCTCGTCGGCATCATCAGCAGGGAAGTACAGCTGCCCGTCAGTCCAACGGCAGTCGAGACGATGTATCCGCGCAAGGTCATCCACTCGATTCCGGAGAAAATATCGGACATCCTGGAACGCTTGAAACGCGGCGGCAGCATGCCCGTCATGGAACTGTTTTATGAAAGCCAAAGCCGCACGGAGCTCATCGCGGCGCTCATCGCCGTGCTGGAATTGTGCAGGGTGGGAAGCGTGTTCCTCTCCGGCGGCGAGAGCAATATCACGATCACATATACCGGCGCGGGCAGGGACCCCGACGTCGCCGAATATATCGAGGAGGCATATGGCTAGCATGGAATTCGTTGATATGGCCGGCGGGAGCCAGGTCGCGTATAATGCTACTAAAGGCGTGGAAGCGCAGGATCTGGAAAACGTGATAGAGAGCATTTTGTTTGTCGCGGGCGATCCCGTACCTCTCTCGCGCATCGCCGCCGTTCTGGGCGTCAGCGACTTTGACGCGGAAGCCGCCGCGAACAGGATGCGGGACAGGTACAGCTTCGAGCGGCGGGGAATCCGGCTCGTGAAGACCGACGACGCCGTCCAGTTGTGCTCTTCGCCCGAATACGCGGACTACATCAGGCTGGCGCTGGAGAAGAGAAAGCCTCCGCAGCTGTCGCAGCCCGCGCTTGAGGTGCTGTCGATCATCGCATATTTCCAGCCGGCCACGAAGGCTTACATCGAGCAGATCAGGGGCGTCGACAGCGCGTATACGGTCGGGCTGCTCCTGGACAGGGAGCTGATCGAGTCGTGCGGCCGCCTCGCCGCGCCCGGCAGGCCGATATTATATAGGACGACTTCCGCTTTTTTGAGGACTTTTGGCATGGAGTCGCTGCGCGAGCTTCCCGAGCTTCCGCAGGTCGACGTTACGGGCGGCGACCAGGAGAACATCCAAAACGCGATCCTCGCGCTGCGCGAGAAGGAAAGCGGCAGCGAGAAGGAAAGCGGCAGCGGGAAGGAAAGCGGCAGCGAGAAGGAAAGCGGCAACGAGAAGGAAAGCGGCAGCGAGAAGGAAAGCGGCAGCGAGTTATCATCGAGCTAAGGCAACACCCGTGTAGGGGCTGGGCTTGCCCATCCCGCAATGCACCGGAAAACGGTCGAGGTAAGCCTCGCCCCTACTTTTCATAGTCCGTCTTTTGCTTGCTAGCGGCATTCGCTCATGTTTTGCGTCTTTGCCACGGATATTCGCTCATTTTTTGTGAAAATATTGCGATAATTCGCTCATAATTTTGTATTCATAAGTTGCGTTCTCCGAAAATGCGGCGTATAATGGCTGCATATGGGGGGTATCTCGATGAAATATCTAACTCGAAAAATAGACTCATACCTTTCGGAATGGAAGCAAAAACCTGACAGAAAGCCGCTTATCGTCAAAGGCGCCCGGCAAGTTGGGAAGACAGAATCGATATGCAGGTTCGGCGCCGCCAACTACAAAAACGTGGTTTATATAAATTTCGTTGAGGAACCGAAGTACAAGACGATCACATCTGACGGGTACAAGGCTGACGATATTATAAAGAACATCACCCTCATTGACCCTTCCAAGCGTTTTGATCCAGCCATCACGCTCATCATCTTTGACGAGCTGCAGGAGTTCCCTGATATATCAACTTCGTTGAAATTCTTCGACATCGACCACCGTTTCGACGTTATCTGCAGCGGTTCCATGCTGGGCATCAATTATAAAAAAATTGAAAGCAACAGCGTCGGCTATAAGACAGATTATAACATGCGTTCTCTTGACTTCGAGGAATTCTTATGGGCGAAAGGTTACGACGGCGCATTTGTCTTTGACATGATTGGTCACATGAATAATTTGATACAGTTCAACGAAACTGAAATAACGGTATTAAACGCTCTTTTTCTTGACTTCTGCATTCTTGGCGGCATGCCTGCGGTTGTTAGGGAATATATAACCAAGGGCTCCTTTGAAGGTTCGCTCGATATCCAGCGCCAACTGCTCGCAGACTACAAAGAAGATATCCGAAAGTATGCCGATGGCATGGATCAAACAAGGATACTGAATGTGTTCAACCAAATCCCGCTACAGCTTGCCAAAGACAACAAGAAATTCCAAATTACAAAAGTTGCATCCGGCGCGCGTTTCAAGGATTACCGCGGTTGCATAGAATGGCTTGGCGATGCGGGGATTGTGAATTTGTGTTATTGCTTGAATTTTCCCGAGCTTCCGCTGAAAGCAAATTATGACGACAGTAAATACAAAATCTATTTTGCCGACAACGGATTATTTGTGGCGATGCTCGACGAGGAGGCTCAGGATGATTTAAGGACGAATAAAAACCTCAATGTATATAAAGGCGCCCTTTATGAAAATATCGTTGGCGAAGCTTTCGTAAAAAGTGGATTTGGTCTCTATTACTACAAACGCGACGATTCGACGATGGAAGAGGATTTCTTCGTGAGGACTGCTGAGGATCTGATTCCTGTCGAGGTGAAGGCAAGGGGCGGCAGAGCCAAATCGCTCAGGACATTGATAAATGGCAATAAATATCCAGATATTCATTATGGCATCAAACTGGCAGGAGGAAATATCGGCTACAGCGATAATGTGTACACATTCCCACATTTCTGCGCTTTTCTACTAAAGCGGTATCTTAGCGGCAGCGAGTTATCATCGAGCTAAGGCAACACCCGTGTAGGGGCTGGACTAACCGCAAAGGGCTTGCCCATCCCGCAATGCACCGGAAAACGGTCGAGGCAAGCCTCGCCCCTACATTTCATAGCTTACTGGCATTGGGGCGTGAACAGTAGCCGGCATCTTGCAAGGCTCCGTTGACTTGGAGGACTAATTATAATATGATCACATTGGCCATCATATTGGCTGCAATTGTTTTGCTCTCGCTTTTGCGGGTCGGCGTGAAGCTCGTATATGACGCGGACGGGTTCACGGCTTCGGCTCGTTTCGGCCCGTTTTCGCGGAAAGTCTTCCCGCAAAAAATCAGCACGGAAAAGGCAAANGCNAAGGCNGAAAAGAAGAAAAAACAAAAAGAGGCAAANAAAGCCAGGAAAGCGAAAAAGGCGAAAAAAGAGGTCGAACCGAAGGCGGAAAAGGAGAAACCCGGGTCTTTTAAAATGTTCAAGAGCATGCTGCCGATAGGGATGAAAGCGCTGGGGCGGCTTCGACGCAGGCTGCTGATCAAGACGCTCACGGTGAACCTCGTCGCCGCGAATGAAGATCCGTCCAAAACCGCTATGATGTTCGGCGCTGCAAACGCCGCTTTCGGGACGTTCATGCCTCTCTTGGAAAGAGCTTTCAGGATAAGGCGGCGCGATTTGCGCACATCCGCCGATTTCAACTCGCATGAGATGCAAATATACTTGAAGGCGGTTCTATCGCTTTCGATATGGGAGGTCTTCTATATCGCGGTGGCTCTCCTTCCGATGATAGGCATAGTATCGGGCAAGCAGGGGCGCGAGAAGCAGGGGCTTCGCTCAGGATGACATTGGAGCGTGAATGTTACAATTCACGCCTGGTGAGGTAGACGTTTATTTTTGCTTCATTAGTCGTCATCGCGGACTACGTATCATTCGCTTCCGCACAAGTGCAAAAGCTCACTCACTATGTCGCTCTTCCTCTCCCCAAAAAGCCATGCGGCTTTTCGGGGGCCCCATGCAAGGAAGCGGAGCGGTGCGAAACTGAGGCAAGGATGCCTCATTTGAGCACAAATGAAGCAAAAAAAACGTCTGCCGAGCGCAAGGGCGTGAACAGTCACGCGTGAATTAGTAGCAACTGATGAAAGGGTGTATTTAAAATGGAAAAAAGACCAATCAGCGAATTGATGGAGACCACGATGCAGAAAGTCAGGGAAATGATCGACGCGAACACGATCGTAGGAGAGCCGATTACGACCGCCGACGGCACGACGCTGATCCCGGTGTCGAAACTGAGCTTCGGCTTTGCGGGGGGCGGCTCCGATTTCTCCAAAAAGCAGGAGCCCAAGGACGCTTTCGGAGGCGGCATCGGAGCAGGTGTCAACGTGACCCCCGTCGCTTTCATCGTCGTCAAGGACAGCGCGATCAAGCTGCTGCATGTCTCTCCGCCTGCGGCCACGACGCTCGATCGGTTGATCGAGACCGTGCCCGAAGTCTTTGACAAGGTCACTGGGATGATCAACAAGAACAAGGGCGACGATGACGAGGATGAGATTTAGCTGCGGTCGGGTATGGATGGACTTGATATGGCAACAAGCGTAGAGCCTATCAGCGGCGCTGCGGGCGCGCCGGAGGCTGCGGAAGGCAATGCGCCGGAGGCGCTAGATACGGCTCGGGTTGGTGTTGCCAACAATGTGACGGAGAGGCGCCGGGAGGTCGAAGCGACGACGGTGGATGCCCCGGAAGGAGCCGCAGGACCGCTCGAAGCGCCCCAGCGGCTTCAGAAGATATTGTCGGCTCATGGAGTTGCATCGCGCCGTGAAGCGGAGCAGATGATCCGCAACGGGCGAGTCACGGTCGGCGGGGAAGTCGCCGCACTGGGACAGAGCGCCCGAATTGGCATCGATGAAATCGCCGTTGACGGGGTCCTACTTGCTAGCAAAGAGCCCCATGTGTATATCATGCTGAACAAGCCTCGGGGCTACATCACGACGATGAGCGATGACAAGGGAAGGAAGACTGTCGCCGACCTCGTTGCCAACGTCGGCGTACGCCTCTTCCCCGTCGGCAGGCTGGACATGAATTCCGAAGGCCTCCTCCTGATGACAAACGACGGAGCGTTTGCCAACAAAGTGGCGCATCCGTCGTATAACAAAATTAAGGTTTATGAGGTTGTCGTCGATGGTGATGTCGGCAATGCAGGGCGATTATTGGGCGAAAGCATGGACATTGACGGGCATACTGTCAGGGCGGCATCGGTGAGCTTCATTGACGGCCACAGAGCGGGAGGCACGTTCCATATTGCGATTTATGAGGGGCGCAACCGGCAAGTTCGGAAAATGTGCGCCCTTTGCGGTTTACGCGTGAGGTCATTGAAGCGCATTTCCATCGGCGGGCTACCACTTGGCGAGCTGGAGCCCGGGCACTGGCGCTATTTAACGCCCGAGGAAGTGCGTACGGTTACTTAGACCGGGATGAGGGTTAGCAATGGATGATGAGAGTAGTGATTGGAATCATGGGTATGGATGGTTATACGGTGTAATGAGCCGCTCAGGTCCATATGAGAACATAAAATCCCAGTAATTAGCCGGCGGCTCATTCTCGTAGTATTTTGTAGCTATGCGCTCCCCACCGATTCCACCGTAATCACCAAATGATGTTCTATCTTTTGAATATGCCAAACTCACATAAATATTTCTCCACCAGTGCTTCCTTGGGTTTCCGTGGACGACAGTAGCATAATGAATACACGCATCCACACTATTGATTATTTCCAGACCTATCATGTCCATTTCACTTATGCTTACTATATCGCACAAATACACATGGAATCTGTAAGTATTAAAACCTCTTATTGTGGTTTTCGTTACTGATATGCTATCAATATATTCGCCATGCTCTATCTCTGCGAGCTGCTTGCACAGATCACGAAACATATAATTGGGATTTGTTATAATAGGATTTAGTATGCATGTACACAGCAGAACAAATGCTATGTTAATTCTAACCATCATCTTTAGTGTTATCATTATTGGTTCAAGCTCTCTAATTACTTTGGTACTATCTCGTAAGCGTACAGAACAGTGATGCAAAAGTCAAGCATAAATTCGGTCGGGTGCCTTAACGGCCGGCTGGACAGGGATTCTATGTTTGAGGACCGCTGCGTTTTCACAGAAACTACTATCCGGCGCAGGCCGCATACAGATTCATCGGCAACGAAGGTGGTGGGATATTTATTGGACAGTGACGTTTTATCCATAATTGAGTCCTCGTATAAAAAGCTCTCAAAAGGGCAAAGGAAAATTGCAGGATACATTACGGATAATTATGACAAAGCGGCCTTTATGACCGCGAGCAAGCTGGCGAGGCTTGCCGACGTCAGCGAATCGACTGTCGTGCGCTTCGCGGCGGACCTGGGATACAGCGGATATCCCGAAATGCGCCGCGCGTTGCAGGACATGACTCGCAGCCGCCTCACATCCGTCCAGCGTATCAAAGTGTCGAAAGACCTGATAGAAGACCGCGACATATTGTCATACGTGCTCTCGACGGACATTGAGAATATCAGGCTTACGATGGAAGAAACGGACAGGGACGATTTCAACCGCGCCGTCGATGCGATCGTAGGCGCGAAAAACATATATATACTCGGGCTGCGCTCGGCATCGTTCCTCGCCAGCTTCATGGGGTTCTATTTCAACCTGCTTTTCAGCAATTCGCGCGTGGTCAGCGAGAGCCCGGCAGGCGAAATTTTCGAGCAAATAGTGCGCATTTCAAGCGACGACGTATTAATTGCCATCAGCTTCCCGCGTTATTCGCGACGTACTATCAGGGCGATGCAATATGCCCGGGAGGTAGGCGCGGGAATCGTCGCAATCACAGACAGCCGCATGTCGCCGCTTGTAGAGCCGGGCGACATCCCATTGTGCGCGAAGAGCGACATGGTGTCGTTTCTCGACACGCTTGTCGCGCCTTTGAGCATCGTCAATGCTTTGGTCGTTGCCGTGAGCGAGAAGGCTCCGGGGGATTTATACGCAAACTTTGAGCGCCTCGAGACGATATGGGACGAATATGGGGTTTATTAAGGCGCGAGATTTGGAAGTGATGTATGCAGGTTTATGACATAATCGTCGTCGGCGGGGGAGCCGCAGGCATGCTCGCATCCGCCACCGCCGCCGAAAATGGCGCGCGGGTGCTTTTGCTAGAGCGCAATGCGGGGCCGGGGAAAAAGCTTCGCATCACAGGGAAAGGGCGCTGCAACCTCACGAACAACTGCTCCATCACGGAGGCCATCGAAAACATCCCAAACGGCGGGAAGTTCCTGCACAGCGCGTTCGCGCTACACGGCCCGGGCGATACGATGCAGCTATTCGAGAAGCTCGGAGTCCCCTTAAAAACGGAGCGCGGAGGCAGGGTTTTTCCGCAGTCGGACAAAGCGTCCGACATCGTGGCCGCGCTGGGCGCATATATGGACAAAGCAGGGGTGGAGCGCGCGAGGGGCAGGGCTGTTGCGCTCCAAACAGAGGCGGGGCGTTTTGTAGGGAACAAGCCGGAGCGCGGTCTGGAGCTTATGCCGGGAAATGCGCCGGAGCGCGGTCTGGAGCTTATGCGAGGGCGTTTGCCAGAGAATATGCCGAAACATACGCTTGAGCGCAAACCGGGAAACACGCCGGAGCGTGCGCAGGAGAATACACCGGGACATACGCCGGAGCGCGAGCAGGAGCATATCCTGCCGCGCGTGACGGGCGTCACATACGACGGCGGGGAAGCCCGGTGCGGCGCTGTGATCCTGGCAACGGGCGGGCTGTCGTACCCGGCGACCGGTTCAACGGGCGACGGCTATGAGATGGCCGCTGCGCTTGGCCACAAAGTCACGCCGCTTCGAGGCTCGCTCGTGCCGCTCGATGCGGAGTCGGACATTTGCGGTGCCATGCAGGGGCTGACGCTGAAAAATGTGAAGCTTTCGGCATACGGCGCCGGGCCTACACCGATATTTGAAGATATCGGAGAGGTGCTATTCACGCATTTTGGCTTGTCTGGCCCGCTCACATTGTCGGCGAGCGCCCATATGAGGGACTTTGACAAAACGAAATATCATGTTATTATAGACTTTAAACCCGGGCTTGATGAAAAAAAGTTGGATTTACGCATTTTGCGCGACTTTGAAAAGTATTCAAACCGCGATTTCGCCAATTCGCTCGACGACTTGCTCAGCAAGAGCTGCATTCCCGTGGTCGTGCGGAAATCGGGCATACCTCCACATACGAAGGTCCATTCGATTATCCGCGAACAGCGGCTCCGGCTCGTTGAATTGCTTAAATCGTTTCGCATTGATGTCATCGGACCGAGGCCCGTTGAGGAAGCGATCATCACATCAGGCGGGGTCGATTTGCGCGAGATCAATCCAAAGACCATGGAATCGAAGCTTGTCGGAGGGTTATTCTTTGCCGGCGAGATAATCGACGCGGATGCGTATACGGGCGGGTTCAATCTGCAGATCGCATGGTCCACGGCTTTTGCGGCCGCGAACGCTGCAGCCGCTGCGGTGATTGGTGGCAGAACGCAGCCGCTACGGTGAGAGCCCGCGCAACGCCGCCAACACGGTGAATTACAGCGACAATAACAAAAGAAGAGGCTGGTTTATGGAAACAAGGAGCATTTCATTGGACGGTCCCGCAGGAGCGGGGAAGAGCACGCTGGCCAGGAGGGCGGCGAAGCACCTCGGCATGATATACGTTGACACGGGCGCGTTGTACCGATGCATCGGCCTATATGCGCTCAGAAAAGGCGTATCCCCGAGGGATGCGGACGGCATTGCGTCGCTACTCCCGGATATCAACCTCGAAATGAAATACGACGATGAAGGAGTCCAAAGGATGCTAATGAACTCCGACGACGTGACGGGCGATATCCGTTCGCCCGAAGCATCGTCCTATGCATCAGACGTGTCCGCCATACCATCGGTGCGTGATTTCCTTTTGTCGATGCAGCGTCTGATGGCGGAGAAATATGACGTCATCATGGACGGGCGCGACATCGGGACGGTCGTGCTGCCGAATGCAGGGTTGAAGGTGTTCCTGACAGCGGAGCTCGACGTCCGCGCAAAAAGGCGGCATCTCGAACTGCTGGAAAAAGACCCCGGCATCTCGCTTGACAAGGTCCGCGACGATATGCGCATCCGCGACAAAAATGACAGCGAGCGCGAGGTCGCACCATTGAAGCCTGCGGAAGACTCGATCATTCTCGACACGACGTATCTCGATGCCGATGAGAGCTTCGATGCTTTCTGCGGCCTGGTATATAAGAGGTTCGGCAAATGAAGCCCAGCTATAAATTCTACAGAGGCTGCTACAGGGTCGCGCGGGCATGGTTTGGCATTTTATACCGGCTGCGCGTGGACGGCGCGGACAACATACCGTCCGGCGCCGCCGTCGTATGCGCCAACCACTCTCATATGTCCGACCCGTTTCTGGCGGCGTTCGCTTTCGGCATATCAAATCAATTGCACGTTATTGCAAAAATCGAGCTGTTCAGGATACCGGTAATTTCGCAGATATTGCAAAAGCTCGGCATGATCTGCGTGAACAGGGGCAAGCTGGACATCGATTCCGTCAAGAGCTCGCTTCAATATCTTCGCAAGGGCGAGATGGTCGTCATATTTCCGGAAGGGACGCGCGTGTCCGCGGACGACGCAGTCGAGGCGAAGGCGGGGGCAGTCAAGCTTGCCGAGCGCGCCGGCGCGCTGCTCGTGCCGTTTTACATACCGAGAAAAAAGCGGCTGTTCCGCAAGGTGACGGTAGTCATCGGCGAGCCGTATTCTGTCGAAAAGCTCCAGGTCAAGCGAACGGCGGACGATTATGCGGAGTTGTCCGAGGCGCTGATGGAAAAGATCAAGTCGCTGAACCCCGAAGTCAACGCATAATGTGTCCTCGATAATTCAAACGGAGAACTGATTTGAATGAAAATCATTAACGCGAAAACGGCGGGATTCTGCTTTGGAGTCCGCAGGGCCGTTTCGATATGCGAAAAAGCAGCGTCGGAGTGCAGCAACTGCGTCACCTTCGGGCCGATCATCCACAACGACAGCGTGATCAAAGACCTTGACGCGAAAGGCGTCGGCATTATCACCGACGCTGCGGAGGCCACGCCCGGACACACCGTCATCATTAGGTCGCACGGCGCCTGCAGGAGCGAGCGCGAGGCGCTCGAGTCGCGATGCGGAAACATCATAGACGCGACATGCCCCGACGTTGGCAGGATCCATAAGATCGCGCGCGAGGAATCCTCCGGCGGCAGGCGGGTGATGATCATTGGCGAACGCAGCCATCCGGAGGTATCGGCAATCGCCAGCTGGTGTCAGGAATATGCAATATTTGAGACCGCCGACGAACTGCTGGAATGGCTCGGGACTGATGGCAACGCCGGTTTGCCGCTGTCATTTGTGTTCCAAACGACGCATACGAGAGCCATTTTCGACACAATCGTTGAAATCATAAAAAAAGAGTGTACAAACTTCAAAATTTTTGATACAATATGTAACGCTACGCGCGAACGCCAATTGGAGGCTGAAAAGCTGTCGCAAACCGTCGATGCAATGATAGTCATCGGCGATAAAAACAGCGCGAACAGCCTAAAATTAGCGGACATTTGCACAAGATACTGCCGCAGGGTCTTTTTTGTCGAAACTGCGAACGATCTTTGCCTTGCAGATTTCCGCGATGTGGATACCGTCGGCATCACAGCGGGCGCTTCCACACCGGCGTGGATAATTAAGGAGGTCAACCATAAGATGAGCGGAGAAGAATTGTTAGACGAAACCACCACCGACGCGCAGGCCTTGGATGGCTTTGTGGAGCCGGCCGTTGCCGATGGAATTGTTGCTGCGGAAGCGGAGGCCGTCGATGCCGTCGCTGTGCCGGAGCCTGATGCCGTCGCTACGGACGCGCCATTGGCGGCATATGCGGAGGAAATTGTTGCGGTGGAAGATGATGCTGCGCAGGAAGCGGGTGTTGCGCCGGATTTGGATGCTGCGGTGGAGGCCGCTGACGAGCCGCCGGTCGCGGAAGCAGCCGTTGCGGAGGGCGATGGCGCGGATGCGGAAGCAGCGCCGGTAGCTGAGCCGGCCGTGGCTGCGCTTGTTGATGAGCCGGCCGAGGAGGAAGCGCCTGCTGCGGAGGCACCTGCTGCGGAGGCACCTGCTGCGGAGGCAACATCGGTCGCGGATGAAACTGCGGAAGCGCCTGCTGCGGAGGAAACTACGGAGGCAGCGCCTGTCGCAGCCGCAGAGCCACCCTTGGAAGCCATCACGGTTGGAGAAGCCGCCGCCGATGAGCCTGCTGCGGAAGCGGCCTCGCAAACGGACGCTCCCATTGAAACGCCGCCCGCCGATGCCACTGACGAGCCGCCATCGGAACCAAGGGACGAGTCATTCGAAGAAATGCTCGAAAGGTCTATCAAGACATTACATACAGGACAAAAAGTCGCAGGCATCGTCACGTCGATCACGGCCACGGAAGTGTCCGTCGACCTCGGGACAAAGCAGTCGGGCTACATACCCATCAGCGAGTTCACCGACGATGCAAACGCGAACATCGACGACATCATCAAAGTCGGCGATTCCATCGAGTCGTTCGTGCTTCGCGTCAATGACGTCGAGGGCATGGTCACGCTGTCGAAAAAGCGGCTCGATGCCATCAAGAACTGGGACGACATAGAAGCGGCCAAGGATAGCCGCGCCATTGTCGAAGGGCACGTCACGGAAGAAAACAAGGGCGGCATCGTCGTCAACGTCAAGGGCGTCCGCGTGTTTGTGCCCGCATCGCAGACGGGCCTGCCGAAATCGGCCCCAATGACCGACCTCGTCAAAAAAACCGTCAAGCTGCGCATTACGGAGGTCAACCAATCCAGAAGGCGCGTCGTCGGCTCCATACGCGCCGTGCAGGCAGAGGAGCGCCGCGAAAAGTCGGATCGCCTTTGGGAGGAAATCGAGAAGGGCAAGCAGTATGACGGCGTCGTCAAATCCATGACGTCATACGGCGTTTTCGTCGACATAGGCGGCATCGACGGCATGATCCACATTTCCGAGCTGAGCTGGACGCGCATCAAGCAGCCGTCCGAGGTCATGTCCGTCGGCGACGAGGTTTCGGTATACGTCCTCTCGTTTGACAGAGAAACCAGGAAGATTTCGCTCGGATACAAAAAAAGCGAGGACAACCCTTGGGCGAGGTTCACGTCGCAATACTCTGTCGGCAACATCGTCAACGTCAAGATCGTCAAGATGATGCCGTTTGGCGCTTTTGCGGAAATATGCCCGGGAGTCGATGGCCTTATCCACATCTCGCAGATCACGGACCACAGGATCGGGCTGCCTTCGGAGATTCTCTCTGACGGGCAATTGGTCGACGTCAAGATCACGGAGATCGACAATGACCGCAAGAAGGTTAGCCTGAGCATCAGGGCGCTGATCGATCCGTCGTCGCAGCGCTTGAGCGACCGCGATGTTGAGGAAGCTGCCGCAGTCGATAAAACGCCTGTCGTGGTTTATGATACCGACGCGCCGCCGGCGTTCGACGACGACGACGATTCGCCGTCCGATGGCGGGCCGGATGCGGATGATTCCGCTGTTGACGTCGTTGACGAGGCAGTCGCGGCCGATGACGATGCCGCTGATGCCGATGACGATGTCGATGCCGCCGTAGCAGAAGACGCAGCAACCGCCGATGAAGAGGCCACAGACGCAGCCGAAGACGCAGCCGCAGCAGCAACCGCCGATGACGAGGCCGCAGACGCGGTCGAAGACACAACCGCCGAAGCCCCCGTCGCAGACGAGGCAGAAGAAGCAGACACCGCCGATGACGATGCAGCAGCAGAAGACGCAGCCGCAGCTCCCATCGCTGACGAGGCAGAAGACACACAAACAGACATAGTCCCTGACGAAGGAGATTAACAAGTCGCCTGGCATTGCTCGGGGGGAAAGATTGGGAGAGAATAACATATGTTTTGCGTAGGCGATATGATCGCCCATCCCATGCATGGGGCGGGCATTATTGACAGTATCGAAGAAAAGCGGATGAACGGCTGCACGCGCCAGTATTACATCCTGCGTATGCCGGCCGGCGGCATGGTCGTGATGATACCGACCGAAAACACCGAGCAGATCGGCGTAAGGAAGATCGTCGGGTCCGACGAGGCGGATGCGCTCATGGCATCGATTCCCGACATCGTCGTCGAGATGACTTCCAACTGGAACAGGCGCTACCGCGAGAACATGCAGAAGCTGAAAAGCGGGGACTTGTTTGAAGTCGCTTGCGTCGTGAAAGGGCTCATGTCGCGCGATGTCGAAAAGGGTCTGTCCACCGGCGAACGCAAGATGCTGCATTCCGCGAAGCAGATATTGTTATCGGAAATCGTCCTTTCAAAAAAGCTCTCATACGAGGAAGTCGAATCCCGCCTCAACGCCGCGCTTGCTTAATGCTTCGCACAATGAAAAGTAGCAGGTAATATTATTGTGCCGCCACTTCATGGCCGGCAGATATTACTTGTTGCTTTTTGTCATTGAGCGCTGTCGATAATGAGTGTCAAGGTGGATTATTATGCCAAATATCTTCAAACTTATGAAGCGGAGCAAGAATGCGCCGGCATGCACCGCCGTGATCGCTGCAGCCGGCAGCTCACGCAGGATGGGCGGTGGCGACAAGCTCTTCGCGGAGCTGCACGGCGCCCCCGTGCTGGCGTACACGCTAATGGCATATCAAAAGTGCGCGCTTATTGATGAAATCATCGTTGTCGCGCGCGCCGACGCACTAACTGACGTCAGCGCGTTATGCGAGAAATATCGAATCACTAAAGCCGTAAAAGTCATAGTCGGCGGCGAAACAAGGTTGCTCTCCGTGCTCAACGGCATATACGCAGTTGAGGAAAAGGCCGAGCTTGTCGCCATACACGACGGGGCCAGGCCATGCGTAGACTCGGCCACAATAATTCGCGCGATAGAAGCCGCAATGAGGCACCATGCCGCAGCCCCTGCGATTCCCGTCAGTTCGACCGTTAAGCGGGCGCGTGACGGCATCATATCGGAGACCGTTGACAGGGAAGGGCTTTATGAGATGCAAACACCGCAGGTTTTCGACAAGGATCTGATCAAGGCAGCGCTGACGAACGCGAAGAACAAATCGGTCGACGTGACGGACGACTGCCAAGCTGTCGAAATGCTCGGTTGCCCGGTACACATCACGGAAGGCACTCGTGAAAACATCAAGATTACTACGAGCTCGGACCTACGCGTCGCGGAAGCATTCCTCGCAGAGCGCGATGGAGCCTGACGCGACTGGACCGCAAGCTGCGCCGTACCGCAAACCGCCCGGACTGCCAGCTGCGCCGGAACGCAAACCGCCCGGACCGCAAGCCACCCGGAACACGATATACCTATGACGAGAGTCCATCCCGGACCCACGAAATGCAAAACAAATAATGCCAAATGCAAGGAGCGATGAATATGAGGATCGGTATTGGTTACGACGCGCACCGCCTGAAAGCAGGGCGCAAATGCATATTATGCGGCGTGGAGATCCCATGCGAGTTCGGCCCGGATGGCCACTCGGACTCGGACGTGCCGCTCCACGCGCTGATGGACGCCATGCTCGGCGCGCTCGCGCTCGGCGACATCGGCCAGCATTTCCCGAACACCGACGAACGCTGGCGCGACGCTCGGAGCATAGACATGCTGAAAGACGTGTATTCGATAGTCAAGGAGCAGGGGTACGCGCTCTCCAACGCGGACATCGTTATCATCCTCCAGACGCCAAGGCTGTCGCAGCATATCTACCATATGCGCAACTGCGTCGCAAAGGCGCTCAACGTCGCGATCACGAGCATCAGCGTGAAGGCGACCACGGAGGAGGGGCTTGGCTTCACCGGCGACGGCTCGGGCATTGCGTCGACCGCCGCCGTCCTGTTGGAAAAAATAACAAGCTGACGGCTGTTATGTCACAATACCGCTAGTTTAAGGCACGACAGGCGCATCGATTGCGGAAGGAGGTTAGCAACAGTTGCAAAAAAAAGAGCCTGATACCTCTGATGAAAGAATAATAGAGATACCCGTGTATCATGGCAGTAGCAAGATTGTGGATATCTCTGATATTCTGTTCCCCGGCCCTCGAGCGGATTGTGATTTTGGTCGGGGATTTTATGTTACTCAGCATAAAACAATAGCTGAGGAATGGGTAATAAATGAAGATACACCGATTATCAACAAGTATGTACTAAAGGCTCCGGAGAGTGACATTCTACGTCTAACTGGAAGAGATTGGCTGAGAGTTGTTATCGGTTATCGCACGAACGCTCTTAAGACATCGCTGAAAAGCCCAATAGTCTGCGGCACAATCGCAAATGACCGTCTTGTTCCTTCCTTCAATGCTTTTATGGGGGATACAATTGGAGATTTACGCTTACTGGAGTGTTTAGAGCTGGCAGAACTGGGGGACCAGTACTCGCTTCGCGAATCCGCCAAATACCTGAGGTGGGAAGGCAGCTACTCCCTCAGAGGAATGGAATTGGATCGCGCTATTTCAAGAAACCGAAAAAGGATGCAAAATGTGCATAATCGGGTACGTGAAATATATCGAAAGCACGTAGACGGCGAAAAATATTTTTACGAGTATTTAGATGAGGGCGGGTATAATGAAGTTTGAGTATTCGGATATTACCGTGTCTAAGATGGGGGCTTGGGCTGAGAGCCTGGCTGATGATATTGACTTCATAGACTATTGGTTCAATCTATTCATGTCGAAAACAAAAGCACGTATTGAGTCCGACCCAATGGACAACATCAATGCATTCTACTGGAACAGATGGAAAAACGATTTTGAAATCTACGTTGATAAATATACCCCAATACCCGGCAATGGATACCACGTAGAAGAACGGTTTTTCCTAGGGTGGTACATGCAGTATGTTGTTTATGCTTTGCGCGTTCCCAGCAAGCTCATAGCGGAATTTTACGGGAAGGAAGTTTTCAGGCAAGTGCTTGATGGGTGGTTCAAATATCATACGTTCGGGTCGAATCTATTCATGGTCCATTTTGTCGATAAATTTGGTTTGCCGCCCGACGTAGTCGAGGTACATAAACTGAATAGATAGTGACTGACGGACACGCATGAAAGCACCACATGCAATATAACCGGCTTAAAAGGAGGAACCATCATGACCACACGTAGGAATGTTATCTTGCTGTCAATGCTGAGACAGCCCATACGCACAGCTTTGGCCATGTTACTGCTCGTTGCGGCCTCAATGGCCATGATACTGCGCTTGGCGGAGTATTTTGTCGTAACGCAGCAAATTGACGGCATCGGCGGCTATTATAAGTCGATAGGCTATCTGCAAGATATAGAAAACAGAAGCGTTTTCGATGATATATCGCAAGGCGCGGATATCATATCAAAGAGCCAATATGTGGAGCGCGCCGACAATCGCAGGACTGCCATGGGGATTCTTCAAGGCTTAAATAATTCGCGGCTTGATCGTTACATAGGCACGCCGGAATCGAAACTCCAATATCGCCATCATACCGACACGTTTTTTTATGGCAATCTGCTTGGCCTTAAAATAAATGCAGAAAGCTATGTTACTATCAACCCATTCATCGAGTTGTCATTTTATGTCGAAAGCATATTAGAGACGTGCAACCGGTCTGTGAGGGAGGGGGATGTTGCCGAGATAAGGTATTATCTCACAGATGCGGAAATTGACGAATATCGAAAAGCATTTGATTACGCGGGTTTGCCTTCGGATACGAGCTGGCTTCCGACGGTGATCGCAGGGATGCACGTCGGCGATCGCTACTTCGCGAGATATCTGACAGGCACCTTCGCGAACGGTAAAGAATATAGCACATTGCTGCCTTTGAACGCTGATACTTCATTGGAGTCGTCGGATTCTTTTGAAAGAGGCTTAATTCAATTGACCAAGGACCCAAAATGGTACATTGATATGCCGGAGGGGACGGTTGTTGATTCCTCATCGCCCGGGTTTGAATGGTTGGACAGAGAGTTGAAGCTGATGAGGCAGAGCATGGGAGCGATTCAGCTGCTCAGCACATCGGATATGACGCTGATGCCGCTGACTCAGCCGGAAAGCCGAATGGTCAGCTTGGTCGACGGACGGTGGCTCGATTACGACGACCAAATCAACGCACGGCCGGTCGTTGTGGTCAATGAATTTTTTGCCGATACCATGAGGCTGTCCGTTGGCGACAGTCTTAACATAAGTGTCCCGCAGGATCAAGTTGCAGCCGCGCCCATTACAATAGCAAATGGCGGTCGAATGTTTACGGAATACCTCATCGACAGCCCACCTTCCGGCACGCGATATTATGATTTGGATGTAAGCATCGTAGGCATTTTTGGTTTTCGTATACTAAACACCACGGAGTATTACATGGACGAGCTGGGCGCTCTTGCAAGCACGTATATCTTTGTTCCCGATGCCTGCCTGCCGGCAGATATATCGGTCCAATACCCCGCCGCCGAAAACAGATGGCATGATGAACAAGCGTACATGCCGCAGTTCCGTTACAGCTTTGTCCTGAAAGACTCAAGGTCCGGCGAAGAGTTTCTTGCTGAAAACAAAAAAGCTTTGGCGGATTACGGCTATGATGTCGCCCTTATTGACAACGGAGCGATGGGCTTTTGGGCAGCTGCAGAACCTATTATTAGGGCAGTGGAGAATAACGTAATCATTTTTGCTGTTGTAATGTTAGCTGCAATGCTGATTATCGTATTTTTGTTGATCAGGCAAAGAAAAAAGGAAATAGCGATCATGCGCGCATTGGGGTGCTCCGGGAAAAAGACATTCATTGAAACAATACTATCGTTTGTGGCATTTGCCACACCGTCCATTATAATTGGCTGCGCGGTCGGATGGCGCTTTGTTGCTGATATTTCCGCAAATACGCTCAATCCTTTTGGTGAAATTGCAACGACCTTCGGGTTCTCTCTTGATACATCGTTAAGTGTTTACCTTTTGCCTGTGTTCATGGTTTTGATAATAGCGCTTTTCGCCATTGTCGCGGCATTATGCATCAGAGGCTTGTCACGCCGTTCAGTTATGGAGCTATTGTATAACAGGGGCGTGGAAGTCGCGCGCCGAGCAGCTGCAGTAGCTGCAACGGGATCGTTGCTCCGCGCTGCTGAGACGGAGGTCGAGCGTCGCGTTGCTGAGACGGAGGTCGAGCGTCGAGCGGGCATTGCTAAACCGTCTATTGGCGATGCAAGGCATGCATTGTTTGGCAATCGTTTACGGTTTGCGTTGCGCTTTGTTTTGCTGCGCATTACGAGATCGGCATTAAAAACGGTGCTATGCGCTATTTCTGCATTGGTTTTCATTGCCGCGCTGTGTTGGATCGATAGCGCGATTACGCGCTCTGATAATGAAATCGATCATCTGTATAATAGCACAACAGTGAAAGCTGAGTTAATTCCGACAAACCAAGGGCTGCCATCGCCGCTCCATAACATAGGGGACCTTATACGCCCAAGGGTGGTGAGGGAGGTTGTGGACAGCGGTTATGCGCAGGGCATATATTATGAGTCGGCGTATTCATGGGGGTTGCTTCTCCCATCGGAATCCGACGGTTCTTTTCCAAAAGAGTGGGAGAAGATTGCGGGATATGACCATGCGAGGAGCATTGTATATAACGAAGAGAGCCTGGATGTTCTTATGGGCGTCAGCGATCTTCGCGAATTCGTCCAAAACAATCTTGGCGTCGGGCTCTACTCCGATAACGACCTGGCGAGCGACATTCAAATAGCATATACCGATAATTATGACGAATCATTGTTTGTCTTCAACGAAGGCAAGCCCATCCCCGTCATAATATCCGAAAACGCCGCGCACGAGTATGGCCTGGAGGTTGGGAATCAGGCATTTATATACATCAATCAGCCGCGCACGAGCCTTGATGGCATATATACCGGACCATGGACAGCATGCCCCGTCGAGGTCGTCGGTTTACATAATTCGTGCATCCGACAGGAGGAGCTGCGCGAGGCTGTTGTCATGCCGGTATCTGCGCTTGAGTATGTGGTCGGCGATAATATAGGGTATTTGTCGATGAGCCTCTGCATTAATCCGCAATACAACAGGGATCTGTTGGAAGTCAAGAACAATTTACGTCTCATAATGGAGAATCCGTCTTATTTGCCCGGCTGGGGCGTGCTGCTCGAACTCTTCATATATGACGAAGAGCTGCAAGCTGTCGTCGGTTCTATGGAGCAGTCCCTGTCCCTGCTTCATGTTGCATATCCCATAGCCATTGCGCTTTCAATAATCATCGGGCTTGGCCTTTCCATGCTTTTAATGGCGCAAAATGCTATCATTGCATCAATAATGCGGATACTCGGCACAACAAAAAGGCTGGCTTTGACGCTCCTGTGCTCGGAGCAGATCGTTGTAAACTTGGCGGGCTTGGCTGTCTGCGTGTGTTTGATTGCTTTTTTGCCATGGTCTGCGAACATGCTTTTATGCGTTGCTTTCGCTTGCCAATACCTTGCTGCAGTTTTGATTGGCTCGCTATTCGGCGCTGCGGTCATTGTCAGGAGGCCGCCATTGGCACTCTTGCAGGTGAGGGAATAGGCATTTCTTTCAAAAGCGTGTCAATGACTTCATCAATCAGACTCATATCGTAGCCACGCTTTACCATTGCCTGATAGTTCTTTTTGAATCGAGTCGATGGAACAGGATTAAGCATTCAACCACTCCTTAGCCTCTGACCAACTACCAAACACGTGATATTCATCGTCATTGGGTGGCGCAAAGTCCGAGTAATCATGCAGGTATCCATGGGCGCAAATATACTTATCTGTCAGTAAATCAAAAGGAACTCTTTTTTGAATAGCAACTTGATTAAGCAACATAGTGACTAAATCAGAAACAGTGATACCGATCTCATTTAGAACTTCCATGGCTCTATCTCTAACTTCCGGGTTTACTCTAATATGCATTTGGGCAGATTTAACATTTTCATTCATAATTACCACCTCGCACACATTGTACACATAAAGTATACGTTTGTCAACCATTTGACAGCAGCGATCAGACAGCAGCGATCAGACAGTACTACAGTTCACGCACTTGCGTATCCCGGGTAGGTTGTTTACACTTTTTTAATTGTAAAAACGGTCTGGATATTGTATAATGGCGGCGCAGCAGCAAAAAATCGCGTGCTGCGCTTAAAACTGCCCTCGGGTAGCGGTGCGACGCCTCACGCTATAGAAGGCGGGGCTTCTCGTTACTGAAGGCGGCGCCTCACGTTAAGGAAACACTTTTATGGATAAAATCAAAGAGATACTCAACGATGTATGGACATTGATGCTGTCGCTGGGCCGGACGATCAGCCCTTGGGACATCGTCGACGTCCTTATCATCGCATATCTCATATACAGAATACTGACCCTCATGCGCAAGACTAGCGCCAGCAGCGTCATAAAGGGCATCATATTCCTGCTCGTAATCGCCTGGGTCTCCAACTTCTTGAACATGAAGGTGATCACGTATCTGCTGAACCAGATGCTGCAGATGGGCCTCTTGGTGCTCATCGTCCTGTTCCAGCCGGAGCTGCGCAAGCTCTTCGAGCAGGTCGGCAGCAGCAGGCTCAACATCATCTTCAGGAAGCGCATCAGGCTCGAGAACGCCGAGGCCATCTTGCGGAGCGTGATTTCGGCATCGCTCGCGATGGCGGACAACAGGACCGGAGCCATCATCGTTTTTGAGCGGGAGGTCGGCCTGAACGACTACGCGGTCACGGGCACGAGGCTGGATGCGACCATTTCTTCCGAGCTTATCCAGAGCGTTTTCTATAAGGACTCGCCGCTTCACGACGGCGCCTTGCTAGTGAGGGACGGGCGCGTGCTCGCCGCTTCCTGCATGCTGCCAATGACCAATAATTTCAACCTCAGCCGCGACCTCGGCATGAGGCATAGGGCCGGCCTTGGGATCAGCGAACGGTCGGACGCTGTGGCGGTCATCGTGTCCGAGCAGACGGGCACAATCTCCGTCGCCGTGGACGGCATGCTCAAGCGCAGCTTAGACCCCGATATTTTCGAGAAGCTCCTTATTGGCGAGTTCATGCCCGGCGGCAGGTCGAAGCGGGCCAAAAAGATGAAAGTGGGCACATGATGGTTAGAGACGGTTTGCGTAAGATTTTTTCCAGCAGGGTCTTCTACATCATCTTTTCGATAGTTGTTTCAATCGCTTTGTGGATGTATGTGGAGATTAATGAAAACCAGTTGCAGCAGATCACGGTGTCGAACGTCCAAGTCGTCCGGCAGAACGTGGATCTGCTCAGCGACCGTGGATTCCTTATCGCGTCGATGACTCCCGAAACGGTCGAGCTCAAGTTCGAGTGTTCGCGCTCCGTCGCGTCGAAGCTCAACAACACGACGCTTTCCGTCAATATCGACCTCGCGGGCATTACTTCGCGCGGCAACGCCACGCTTGGCTACGAGATCATATATCCCAACGGCATCACCGCCGATATGGCGGGGCTGATCTCCAGCTCCGTCGGCAGGATTTCGCTTTATGTCGACAGGATGGAGACCCGGCACATCTCCGTGGACGTGCCTTATAAGGGTGGCGCCGCAGAGGACTATATTCAAGACCCTCCGGAGTTCAGCCCACAGACCATCACCGTAAGCGGGCCGACCGACGTGGTCGCCAGGGTCAGCGTCGCTCGCGTCAACATCGCCCGCGAAAACCTGTCCTCGACGTATACGGACGATCTTCCATTCGTGCTGCTGGACGAGAACGGCTTGGAATTTGAGGAAGCGCTGCGGGGCCAGCTGACTTCCAGCGATGAGACCATACACGTTTCCGTTCCGATTCGCATGCTGAAGGAAGTCGTTCTGACTGCCGAGTTCAATTACGGCGCGGGCGCTACTTCGCAAAACACGAGGTATACTGTCGATCCGCCGACGGTAACGATTGCGGGGAACGTCGAGGACATCAGGGATTTCAACAACATCAACCTTGGCACCATCGACCTCAACAGCTTTGATTATGCGAGGACTTTCCCGGCTTTTTCCATCGTCATCCCCAATTATTTCACGCGAATCTCCGGCGAGACGGAGGCTGTCGTCGTCGTTGAGATACTGGGCCTCGATATGAAGCATTTGAGCGTTTCAAACATCCAGACCCTCAACGAGCCTGACGGCTATGTAACGGAGATTAGGACGCAGAGCCTTGATGTCAGGATCCGCGGTAGGACTGAGGACTTGGAGGCTTTGTCGGAGGCGAACATCAGGGTGGTCGCGACATTGCCGGATGACATCAATCCCGGGACCCAGCGCGTGTCGGCGAGGGTGTATGTGGATGGGATCAACGGCGACGTCGGCGCTGTCGGCACTTATAACATCACCGTCTCCATCACGGAGGAGCGAGATATAGATATAGCGCCGCCAAGCGACTCGCAGTATCCATAATATGCACAGAAGGCTAAAAAGTTGCTAAGGCACTATCGCCGCGACTCCCGCTTCGTTCGATAATAAAGGATGAGAAATGTTCGGATATATTCGCCCATTGCAAGCAGAACTGAAGGTTCGCGAGCTGGAACGCTTCAAGGCGTGCTACTGCGGCCTGTGCCGCGCGCTCGGCAAAGGATATGGATTGGCGTCAAGGTTCATTCTGAGCTATGATCTCGTATTCCTTGCCATGCTCCTCTGGGGGGACGACGAGAAGCCTGTCATAAAGCAGGCAAGGTGTATCGCAAGCCCTCTGCGAAAGAAACGCTACTGCGTCTGCAGCTCGTCGCTGGAAACTTGCGCCGCATACAGCGTCATTCTCACATGGTGGAAATTGAAAGACACGATTTCCGATGAGCCTTTCTTCCGAGCTCTCCCGCACAGAATGCTTGCGATTGCCCTATACAGAGCGTATAATAAGGCTGCACGTCTGCACCCGGTGTTCAGCAGGAGGGTGGAGGAGGAGCTGGCCGCACTGGCGGATTACGAGGCGGAGGGCAGCCGTTCCATGGACGGCGCTGCCGATGGCGCAAGCACCACAGAGGGCGAACGTTCCACCGACGGCACACGCTCCATGGACGGTGCTGCCGAGAGCGGACGCTTCTCCGAGAGCAGACATGCCACGGAGGGCAGGCGCTCCATGGACGGCGCTGCCGATAAGTTCGCCATGATACTAAAGTCCATAACCCCCGCCGACGCGCCAAACGCGATACATAGGCCGTTCGAAGAGCTCTTGTACCACCTTGGCAGGTGGATATACATAAGCGACGCATTTGACGATTATTATGACGATGTGGAGCATGGGCGGTACAACGCGGTCGCGGCACGGTATGCGGCGGATGCTGCACAGAGCGGCGCGAGCATTTCCGACGATATCCTCAAACGCATGGAGACGACGCTGACTCATTCCAACAATCTGGTTTGCCTGGCATACGAGCTTTTGCCCGAAAACACATGGGCCGATATCATCAGAAACGTCATATACCTCGGCATGCCCGCCACATGCGATCAGATCATAAAAAAGCATACACCGCAGCGCGCATGACGCGCCCGCGACTTTAGTCGTGAGAGGTTCAAGGGAAGGGTTATGGTTTATATCTTGAGATAAACGATATATTGCAGCGGCGGCAATCTGCCGCCTGCAATATGCGGCATTTCACAATCAGCTAACATCACGCACCTAAGGAGAAATCAACATGAGCGATCCATACAGCGTTCTCGGCGTAAATTCGACCGCGTCCGACGACGAGGTCAAAAAGGCGTATCGCGAGCTTGCGCGAAAGTACCATCCCGATAATTACCACGACAATCCCCTCGCGGATCTCGCGCAGGAAAAGATGAAAGAGATCAACGAGGCGTATAACAGCATCATCAAGATGCGCGAGGGCGGCAATGGATACCAGCCCGGCGCAAGCTATTCCGGCGCCACGAACGCGACTCCTGAAGGCGCGAAGGTGCGCGAGGCCATCAACGTGGGCGATATCAGGATGGCGGAGGAGCTGCTGAGGGCTTTTCCGGCGAGAAACGCAGAATGGAATTTCCTGATGGGCAGCGTCTGCTACCGCAAGGGCTGGCTCAACGACGCGCGTGAGTATTTCCAAACCGCCCTTAACATGGACCCGGGCAATCCGGAATACAGGCAGGCTCTATCGTTCATGGACAGAAGCGGCGGAATGAACAACCCATATCGCTCGGGCGCGATGGCAAACCAAGGGTGCGACGCTTGCGACATTTGCACGGCGATGATGTGCATGAACCTTTGCTGCCGTTGCCACTGATGGGGGACGCGTTGCACAGGCTGGCTTGTTAGCGGACTTGGGGTTGCGGGCGCCATCGCGCGGACGCATGCGCAAAGCTTCAAGCTATTTGACATTCACACGCCGCCACCGATGGGATCGTATCGACCATCTCGCGCCGCCATTGATGAGGATCATATTGACAAGGGGGCTTTTTTGAACAATAAAACACGAATGATCACGCTGGTCGCCATGCTCTCGGCGCTGACGATTGCCGTCCTATATATCACTTCCATATGGCCGACCGGGCAACTGGGCTTCGCGGCGGTCTCGTCCCTCTTCGTAGCCGCCGCAATCATCGAGATGGGTATTGCCCCCGGCCTGTACGTCTATGTCGTGAGCTCGCTGATAGGAGCGCTTGTCCTGCCGAACAGATCGACCTTGCTTCTATTCATCCTTTTTTTCGGTTATTATCCCATTATAAAGCGCCTGTCCGAAAAACTCCGAAGCCGCGCTGCGCAGTGGGCGCTGAAGCTCGTTTTGTTCAACGTCGCGCTCTCCGTCATTTGGTTCGCGCTGCGGGGCCTGGTTTTCCCGGATTTTGAGATGCACGTGATCTTCCCCGTGCTATACATCGGCGGGAACGCGGTTTTCATCGTTTTCGATTATGGCTATTCCAAGCTGCTGCTGTTCTACATGAGTTCCATCCATCAGCGCATTAAAAAATAGCCAATCGCGCTGACGCGGGAATTGACTGCGGTCCTCCGGGACGCGCCGCTGGGCGCGGACAAAACGGAATGGCGGCGCCACAAAGGAGCAGTGATATAATGATAAAAAGCATGACCGGGTTCGGGAGCGCAAAAGGCACTTCGAGCGCATTGGAGATATCGGTCGAAATCAAGAGCGTCAACAGCAGGTATCTCGACTGCACGATCAAGATTCCGCGCGCGTATGCCGCGTTTGAGGACAAGATAAAGAAAATCGTCGGCACCAATATAACGCGGGGGAAGGTCGATGTGTACGTTTCCGTCGACTCTTTCAACGCGGACAATATGACCATCAGGGTCAACCGCCCTCTCGCGGGCGCCTATGTGGCGATGCTGCGGGCAATGGCAGATGAATACGGGCTTGACGGGAACGTCGGCGTCGTCGACGTCGCGCGGTTCCCCGACGTGCTGAAGGCGGAGAAGGACGAGGAAGACGCCGAGCAGCTGTTCGCGGACATTTGTCTCGTGCTGGAATCGGCGCTGGCCGGCTTTAACGATATGCGCATCCAGGAGGGCGAGAAGCTCCGAGGCGATATCGAGGCGCGGCTTGACGATATAATCAGATTGACGGCTCTGGCCGAGGAGATATCTCCAAGGAGCGTTGAGGAATACAGGCTCAAGCTGGAGGCGAAAATGCGCGATTTGCTGCAAGCTGCGGAGATCGACGAGCAGCGCATTCTCACCGAGGCCGCGATTTTTGCCGACCGCGTCGCGATCAACGAGGAGACCGTCCGGCTGAAAAGCCATGTCGCGCAGTTGCGCGAGCTGCTCGGCAGCCGGGATGCCGTCGGTAGAAAAATCGATTTCCTAGTGCAGGAGTTCAACCGCGAGGCGAACACGATCGGGTCTAAGGGGAACGACGCCGAAATGTCGAGGGTCGTCGTCGATTTGAAGGCCGAGATCGAGAAAATCCGCGAGCAAGCGCAAAACATCGAGTGAGGATGGCTATATGAAGCTTATAAACATTGGTTTTGGCAATATGGTCGCGGCTGAGAGGATCATCGCCATCGTCAGCCCGGAATCCGCGCCAATCAAGAGGATCATTTCCGACGCGAGAGAGAAGAGCATGCTCATCGACGCGACGTACGGGCGGCGGACGAGGGCGGTCATCATCACGGACAACGGATGCATCGTGCTTTCCGCGATACAGCCCGAAACCGTCGCGGGCAGGCTTTCCGAAAAGGGCGGCCAGGAACACGCCGATTTGCAATAGCGCATATGTGTCATGTGCCATTATGAGTGTCCTCGGAAACTCCCGTTGTCATCCTGGCTTCGCTCAGAATGACAGGTTAATAACGTAGATAAAGATTCTTCGCTTCGCTCAGAATGACTGGTGTTGCTAGGTTTTTGAGTTTTTAAGTACACATATGATTATTAAGGGGGAGATCCACCATGCTTTATCCATCGCTGGCCAGCCTGCTCGACCAGGTGAACAGCCGCTATCTGCTCGTCAACATCATCGCGAGGCGTGCAAGGGCCATATCGACATACGCCATCGAGCAGGACGAGCCGTTCGAGGGCAAGCCGGTTTCCAAGGCGATCGAAGAAATCGCGTCCGGCGAGCTGCGAGTCACCATCCCGGAGGATTTACAGAGCCAATGATTGCCAAAATCGCCGTTTCCGTCGCTGCATACCACATCGACAGGCCTTATGACTATTTTCTTCCCGAAAATATCGCAGGGCTGGCCTTGCCCGGCATGAGAGTGTCGGTCCCGTTTGGCGCCGGCAACAAAATGGCCGAGGGGATCATCCTGTCATTGCTACCGGAAACGGGGGACAAGCCGCTCAAAAGCGTGGATTCGCTGCTCGACGGCGAGCCGCTTCTGGGCGATGACAGCCTCAAGCTCGCGTTATGGATGAGCGACCGTTATTTTTGCACGGTATATAGCGCGCTGCGCGCGATGCTTCCTGCCGGAGTATGGGAAAAGGGGGGCGGCAAGCGTCTGGGCGACAAGACCGTCAGCATCGTCCATCTCAATATCGCGCCTGACGAGGCCGCAGGGCTCGCCTCCGCCAGGAAGTCGAGAGCGCCGCACCAATCCGCTGTGCTGCAATTGCTTGCAGCATCCGGCAGCATGCCCATCAAGGAGATTTGCACCATAACGGGCGCACCTTCATCGACGGTCAAGACGCTTGAGAAGCAGGGCATTCTGGCTTTTGAGAAACGCGAGGTCTTCAGGCGTCCCGGCAGCTCGATGAATATTGATACCGAGCATATAACGCTCAACGAGGAGCAGCGCGCCGCATACGACAGCTTGGCGCCGTTGCTTGGCGGGGGCAGGCCGGAGGCGGCGCTGCTCTACGGAGTCACGGGCAGCGGGAAGACGCTCGTGTATATCAAGCTGATCGAAAAGGCCTTGGAATCCGGGAAGACCGCCATCGTGCTCGTTCCGGAAATCGCGTTAACACCGCAGGCCGTCAGCATTTTTGCTTCATATTTCGGCGATTCCGTCGCCGTTCTGCATAGCGCCCTCGGCACGGGCGAGCGTTACGACGAATGGAAGCGCATCCGCTCGGGCGAGGTACGCGTCGTCGTCGGCACGCGCTCCGCCATTTTCGCGCCATTGGAGAACATCGGGCTGATCGTGCTCGACGAGGAGCAGGAACACACGTACAAATCCGAGAATTCTCCCAGATATCACGCGCGCGACATCGCAAAGTACCGCGTGGCGCACTCAGGAGCGCTTTTGCTGCTGTCTTCCGCCACCCCTTCCGTCGAGAGCATGCACAGCGCGCTCGCCGGGAAATACAAGATTTTCCGCATCGACAGCCGCTTCAACAAGAGGGATCTGCCTGCCGTGAGGCTCATTGATATGAAAAAGGAGCTTAAAGACGGCAACAACGGGTCCATCAGCTCGGTATTGAAGTCTGAGATTGAATCGAACATCCGCAGCAACGAACAAAGCATATTGTTCATAAACCGGCGCGGGGCCAACCCTTTGGTCGCGTGCGGCGAATGCGGGTTCACGTATAAGTGCGACAACTGCAGCGTTTCGATGACTTACCATTCGGCGACAAACCTCCTGCTGTGCCACTACTGCGGCCATTCGCTGAAGCCGTCCGATAAATGCCCTGAATGCGGCGGAAAGCTCAGGTTCATGGGCGCCGGCACGCAGAAGGTCGAAACCGAGCTTTCGGAGCTTTTCCCCGGCATTGGCGTCATCCGCATGGACGCGGACACCGTGTCCCAAATGCGCTCGCATGACAAGCTGCTCAATCAATTTCGCGAGGGCGGCGCGCATGTTCTGCTCGGCACGCAGATGGTGACGAAAGGGCTGGATTTTGAAAACGTGACGCTCGTGGGAGTGCTTTCGGCGGATTCGATGCTGTACATGGGCGACTACCGCGCGCACGAGAGGGCGTTTTCGCTGATCACGCAGGTCGTCGGGCGCTCGGGCAGGGGAGAGAAGCCGGGCAGGGCCTTCATCCAGACGTTCACGCCGGACCATGAGGTCATTGCATTGGCATCGCGGCAGGATTACATCGGGTTTTATGAGCGCGAGATCATGCTCCGAGATGCGCTCGGAAGCCCGCCCATACACGATTTATTCGCCATTTCCGCGTCCGGCGGCGACGAAGCCGCAGTTATGGCCGCGTGCGCAAAGCTGCGTGGGGCGCTGGTTAAATATTTCGAGATTGGCGGCGATGCGGGCAACGTCAAAGTTTTGGGCCCGGCGCCCGCGCCCATCCCAAAGGTCAAAAACAAATATAGGTATAGGGTGATGATCAGCTGCGACAACTCCAAGCGCGTGCGCGACACGATCGCGCATACGTTGAGGGAGTTCGCGCGCGATAAGCTCAGCAGGGGCGTCTCCGTATATGCGGACGCCGGGACATATGAGTGAATTATCGTTCAGAGCGCAATGCTATCCCGCGTTGTCATTCAAAGCGCAGCGAAGAATCTTTCATAGTGACTCCACTTTAGCGCACATATGTTTCGCCGCGCTTAAGTATCTATATAACAGCGAAAAATTATCTATGACAAATCAAAGCGGGGCATGCCCGCACGGAGGTGGTCTATTTGGCAATAAGGAATATTTTGCAAACCAACGACCCGGCTCTGCGTAAAAAGAGCCGCATCGTGACCGATTTCAACAAGCGGCTGCATATTCTGATTGACGACATGCGCGAGACGCTGGTTGATGCGAACGGGCTGGGGCTTGCTGCTCCGCAGGTCGGGGTCTTGAGGCGCGTTGTCTTGATCGTCGATATCGAGAGCGGCGATGAGGAGGGCGCGGGGGATGCTGCTGGCGGCGGTGCTGCTATGGGTGACACGGGCGCGGGCGATGTGGGCGCAAGCGATACTACTACGGGTGACGCGAGCGCGGGCGCGGGCGATGCTGCTGCGGGCGGTGCTGCTGGCGACGCTGCTGCGGGCGCGAGCGTGGACGATGAATCGGGCGATGCGGCTGTCGACGCGAATGAAACAAAGCATTCCGGTTTTCCGGAGGGGAAAATAATCGAGCTCATCAACCCGGAGATACTCGCAAAATCCGGCGAACAAACCGGGAACGAAGGATGTTTGAGCGTCCCCGGCGTATATGGCATCGTCACGCGCCCCGCGCTTGTCAAAGTCAGGGCCCAGGACCGCAACGGCAATACTTTCGAACTATGGACCAAAGAGCTGACAGCTCGTGCGATTTGCCATGAGATCGACCATCTGGAAGGCATAATATTCACATCGCTGACAGACCACTTCCTCACCGAGGAGGAAGTCGAAGCTTTATTCGCCGAAAAGGAACGTGGCAAGGCCGGGGGCTCCGATGCGGCGAATGCAGATGGTTCCGGCAAGAGTGCCCCGGGTGCCGGCGCGACGGACGCCGATGCTCCGGGCAAGAGTGCCCCGGGTTCCGGCGCGACGGACGCCGATGCTCCGGGCAGCGCCGCAGAAACAAATACCGGGGGTCAATAGTTTTGAAAATTGTCTTTATGGGCACTCCCGCCTTTGCTTGCGCGTCGCTGGAAAGCCTGTATAATAGCGGACATGACATCGTCGGCGTGTACACCCAACCGGATAAGCCACGCAACAGGGGAGGGAACGTCAGCTACAGCCCAATCAAAACCATAGCGCTGGAACGAGGCTCGAAGGTGTTCCAACCGGATTCGTTCAACAGCCCTCAGGTCATTGACGAGCTCCGTATGCTGCAATGCGATTTGATCGTCGTGGTTGCATACGGCCAACTCCTGCCTGCGGAGGCTCTCGAGATACCTCCACTCGGATGCATAAATATTCATGCGTCGCTGCTGCCGAAATACCGGGGCGCAGCGCCCATCCAATGGGCAGTTATAAAAGGGGAGAGGGAGACAGGCGTCACTGCAATGTATATGGCGCGCGAGCTTGATACCGGCGACGTCATTTCGAGCAAAAAGACGTATATCGGCGAAGAGGAGACGGCAGGCGAGCTGCACGACAGGCTGAGCGTTATCGGCGCCGAGCTGCTTATTGAGACAATCAATAGCATTACGGAAGGAACTGCCGCGCGCATGCCGCAGAATCACTTGGAGGCGACTTACGCGCCGCAGCTTGACAGGAGCATCTCCCCGATCGATTGGGGAGATTCCGCATATAATATCAAGTGCAAGGTGCGCGGGTTGAGCCCATGGCCTGGCGCCACGGCGGTGTTTTCCGGGTCGATTTTTAAGATACATTCCGTTGCAATTGCCGAAAAGGCATCAGGTGGGCATATCACAGAGGTCGGCTATACGCCGGGCGACATCATTTCTTACGGAAACCATGGAATCGAAGTCGCATGTTCGGACGGATCGGTCATAATCAAGGAGCTCCAGGCAGCGGGCGGCCGGCGCATGACCGCTGCAGAATACCTCAGAGGGCATGCGCTTTGACCGCGCGCGAAGCCGCGCTCAAAGCGCTGGGGGAGTTTAGGCGCAACAAAAAACGGCCGCTAAAAAGCCTATATGAGCAAAAGGCAAAATCGAGCATCTCTCCCATCGATGCGGCGCTTGCCGAGCAGATCATTAACGGCGTCCTCCAGAACATGGCGTATTGCGATTATATTTTATCGTGTTTTTCTACTTTTTCAATCCAAAAGATTGAACCGCGCGTTCTTGATATACTGCGCATTTCGATATACCAGATTTTGTTTTTGTCGAAAATTCCATATAGCGCCGCCGTCAACGAGGGCGTTACGCTTGCTACGAAGTCCGCTAACAAAAAAGCTGCCGGATTTGTCAATGCTGTGTTGCGCAGAATTGCCGACAGCGCGGCGGACGGCTCTGTTCCGAGCCTCGAAATCGAGGACATATGCGAGCGCTTGTCTGTGAAGTACAGCCATCCGTTGTGGCTGGTCCAGAAGTTTTGCGAAGCGTTTGGACATGATGGCACGGAAGCCCTCCTGACATCAAATAATGACGATTCATCTCCAATTACCGCGCAAGTCAACACTTTGCTGACGAATACGGAAGAATTGATTGCCAGCCTGGCTGCCGACGGAATCACGGCTTCGATGCATGAGACCTTCGACGATTGCGTTGACTTCCGCTGCCCGGGCGGCATCGAAAGGCTGGCCGCATTTAAGAAGGGACTGTTCTATGTCCAGGATGCCTCTTCCCATTGCGCGGTTTTGGCAGCAAGCCCATGCAAAGGCGACTATGTCATCGACGGTTGCGCCGCTCCCGGCGGGAAATCGTTTGCGGCGGCAGTCTTGATGCGCAACACGGGGCGCATTGAGGCTCGCGATATCAGCGCGGCGAAGCTCAATGCGGTTTCCGAGGGCGCCAGGAGGCTAGGCATCGGAATCATCGAGGTTTTGGTCTGCGACGCTGTGGGCGCCGATTCTAACGCCAACGTCGCTGCTGGCGGCGGTGTCGCTGCAGACGGCGTCGTTATTGCTACGGCTTCTGCGGACGGCAGTGTCGCTGCAGTCCAAACAGATTCCGCTCGTACTGGCGGCACCGTCCTCGCCAATGCATCAGCTGCCCTTGCCGATGTCGTTCTCGCCGACGTGCCTTGTTCCGGCTTCGGCGTCATACGCAAAAAACCGGAGATACGATATAAAACCCGCGAAGAAATCGCCGGCCTCCCCGAAATACAAAAGAAGATCCTGCATAATCTATCTTCATACGTAAAACCGGGCGGCACGTTGATATATTCGACTTGCACGTTGTTAAACGAAGAAAACGAAGAAGTCGTCGAGTCGTTCCTGCGCGAGAGAAAGGACTTCGCCTTGGCTGGTTTTTCATTGCCGGGCTTTGGCGACGTTCCGGACGGGATGGCAAAACTCCTGCCTCATGTCCACCACACAGACGGGTTTTTCATATGCAAAATGCAGCGCAAGGCATAGCTTGCGACGAGGTATTATTATTGAAATCAGATATTAAGTCATTGTCGCCAACGGATTTGGAAGCATATTTCGCGTCGATAGGCGAGCGCCCGTTCCGCGCGGAGCAGGTCTTTCGCTGGCTGCACGACTGCGCCACCGCTTTCTCGGAGATGACGAACCTTTCGGAAGCCCTGCGGCAGCGGCTCTCGGACGAGTTCTACATTTCAGCTCCCGAAATGCTCCAAAAGCAGGCCTCCAAAATCGACGGCACGGTAAAATACCTATGGCGATTTGATGACGGCAATTCGATAGAGAGCGTTTTGATGGAATATGAGCATGGGCTGACCGTTTGCATATCGACGCAAGTCGGCTGTAGGATGGGATGCGCTTTTTGCGCGTCGACGATCGGAGGCTTGGAGCGCAATCTTGCTGCCTCCGAAATGCTCGACCAGATCCTGTTTTCGCAGCGGGATGCAGGGAAGAGGATCTCGAACGTCGTACTGATGGGGATCGGAGAGCCCCTTGACAACTTTGAAAACGTCATGAAATTTTTGGAGCTTGCCACCCATCCCCTCGGGCTGAATATCGGCACGCGCCATATTTCATTATCTACTTGCGGAATTGTCGAAAAGATTGACAAAATGGCTGAACTTGATATAAAATCTACATTGGCGGTTTCGCTTCACGCGCCCGACGACGAGACGCGGTCGCGGTTGATGCCGATCAACAGCTCCGGCGGAGTCGCTGAGCTTTTTTCGGCGTGCGAAAGATATTTCGCAGCGACCGGAAGGCGCGTGACATATGAATACGCAATGATAGGCGGCGTCAACGATTATTCTTGGCAGGCGGAACTGCTTGCGGACAGGCTCGCGCATTCCGGCAGCCATTTAAACCTCATTTTGTTAAACGAAGTGCCCGAACGCGGGTTCGCCCCTTGCGGGAAGGCGAGCTTCGATGCCTTCACGCGGGTGCTGAAAGACAGGGGAGTCAATTATACGCTCCGCCGCAGATTGGGCGGAGATATAGACGCTGCTTGCGGGCAGCTCCGCCAGCGGAAGGGAATGGCATGAGTCCTGCGCCCCGCGCAAAGGATTGACGTGAGTCCTACGCCCCGCGCAAGGGATTGACGTGAGTCCTACGCCCCGCGCAAAGGATTGACGTGAGTCCTACGCCCCGCGCAAGGGATTGACGTGAGTCCTACGCCCCGCGCAAGGGATTGGCATGAGGCCTGCGCCCCGCGCAAGGGCGTGAGCGGCAACGCCGGACTCGTTTAACGGATACAATAATCAGAGGAGTACTGCATGGAGCTTTGGGGAGCGACCAACAGCGGAAAAATAAGGCGCCAAAACCAGGATGTCTTCAAAACCCTCTTCGACGACGACAAAAAAATCGCCATTCTTGTCGTCTGCGATGGCATGGGCGGCGCCAAGGCCGGAAACGTCGCAAGCATGCTTGCCGCCGAGACCTTCATGCATCATATGGGCAAATATGTCGAAGGGTTCGATGAGTCCGAAACTGTGAAAAGCATGACTCAAAAGATGACGGAATCCGTTTTCGCCGCCAACAGGGCCGTCTTTATGAAAAGCAGCCGTGACGATGAATTTGCCGGGATGGGGACGACGCTGACGGCTGCCCTTTCATATTCCGGCGGGGAAATCATCGTAAATATCGGAGACAGCAGGGCATATTACATCCAAACAGGGAACATAAAGCAAATAACGCGGGACCATTCCGTCGTCGAGGATATGATTATCAGGGGCGACCTCACGCGCGCCGAATCATATATGCACCCGAGCAAGCATCTCATCACGCGCGCACTCGGGACCAGCAACATTGAAAAGCCCGATGTGTTTTTCCTTGCGATGGACAGCGGCGAGCAGTTGCTGTTGTGTTCCGACGGGGTCTCGAACATCGTGATGGATGACGAGATACTCATCGAAATGCAGCGCGGAAAGGATGCGCGCGAATGCTGCGAAAACCTGATCGAGATTTCGCTTGCGCGCGGCGCCCCAGACAATGTTACCGCTGTCGTTTTCACGAAATGATTTTTGATTTTTCACAGCATATTTCAAATTTTTCGCTATCTTCGCGTCCAAACCTCAACCCCGCGTCAGTGCCCGGCATTTATCTTGGGTTGTATGGGCGAATTCCTCAGGTTAGGAGATACGCATATGGATAATACTGAAAAGTACATAGGCAGGATTCTTGATAATAGGTATGAAATACTGGAGCTCATCGGCACCGGCGGCATGGCTCTGGTGTATAAGGCGCGATGCCACCGCTTGAACAGGTATGTCGCCATAAAGATTCTTAAAGAAGACTTAGCGGGCGACGAGGATTTCAGGCGCCGTTTCCACACGGAGTCGCAGGCCGTCGGCATGCTCTCGCATCCGAACATAGTCGCGGTATATGATGTCAGCCGTTCAGACAACATCGAATTTATCGTAATGGAACTCATTGAGGGCATTACGCTTAAACAATACATAAACCGCAAAGGCCTCCTCAATTGGAAAGAGGCCCTGCATTTCGCGACGCAGGTCACTAAAGCGTTGGGGCACGCGCATTCGCGGGGCATTATCCACCGCGACATCAAGCCACATAACATCATGATTCTAAAGGACGGCAGCGTCAAGGTGGCGGATTTCGGCATCGCGAGGCTGCTGATGGCGCAGAACACGCTGACGCAGGAGGCTCTCGGATCTGTCCATTATATATCTCCCGAGCAGGCAAAGGGCGGGCATGTCGACGCGCGGTCCGATATTTATTCGGTCGGCGTGGTCATGTACGAGATGCTGACGAGCAGACTGCCGTTTGTCGGCGAGTCCGCGGTTTCGGTAGCCATCCAGCACATAAGCGCGATTCCGCTGATGCCCCGTGAGCTCAACCCCGATATCCCCGTCGGCCTTGAGGATATCACGATGCACGCCATGGAGCCGGACTTGAACATGCGTTTTACGACTGCGGATGAAATGCTGAACGATCTTGAAGAGTTCCGTAAAAACCCGTCAATAGTGTTTAAATATACCCCTTCCGAACCGAGGGACAGGCAGCTCGCCGATGTTTATGACGAGCAGGACACCCGTGTCGTGCAATCGGCGTCGGTGATCGCGCCTTCGCGCAGGTCGGAACGCGGCGGCCCTACCGCTTTGGCGTCCCCCTCCGCGTCCCCCTCCGCATCCGCATCTGCTTCCGCGTCGAGGGCTTCCGCGTCGAGGGCTTCCGCCGGCTCGGGCCCATCCTCCGCCGCCCCCGGCTCCTCCCTGGCAGGCGGCGCATCGCCTTCATCCGCCGGCGGCAACGCCGCCGCGCCGGAGCAAAGGGTCGAAAGGCGGGCGTCAACGGCTCTCGATCCGAGGCCGGAACGGAGGCCTGCGGCTGCCGCCGGGCAAAAGGTCGCGTCTTCCAAAAAGAAGCCGGACATGACCGCCGACGAATACCGCGCTTCCAAAAAGAAGGCGGCGAATACGTCGACCCTCGTCGGAGTGTTCTTCATAGTTTTGTTTCTGATTGCCGTCGTCGTGTTCATGTGGAACTATTTGTTGAAGGACATTTTCAGCCCGCAGGAACGCGAGCAGCTGGAGATTCCCGATTTCGTGAACAGGGTATATGCCGATATAATCATCAAAGAAGATTTCGTCGATTATTATAATTTCAGGAGCCCTGAGTATGTTTTCAGCAACGAAGTTCCCGAAGGCCTCATTATTTCGCAAAGCCCTGCGGCAGGAACGGTAATTGACGCGCCGCTGCCCGGGAACAAGCGCAATATCGACCTGACGGTGTCGCTGGGCGGCGAGCCGTCGATACAGATGCCATATTTGATCGAACTGCATTTCAGCCAGGCGAGGAACGAGCTTGACAGCCTAGGCATCGGGCTTTCCATTATCGAGGAACCCGTTGTCAGCGACATCGAAAAAGGATATGTAATCAGGACGATTCCGGATGCGGGAAGCAGCCTTGCGCGCGGCAACAGCGTCACGATTATTTACAGCGCGGGGCCGGAAAACGTGAAGGCGGAAGTGCCTGATCTGAAAGGAAGCACGAAAGAGCAGCTTGAGGCCGCGTTCAGGAGCAATGACATTACGCCGATTTTCTTTGAATATGCTTCCGACATGCCGAAAGGCACCGTGATATTCATTGAAAAAATCGGGCAGATGATCACCGTGCCCGCCTCGATCGAAGTGCATATCTCGGCAGGCCCGGAGGAAACGCCGTCTCCGGATCCTGTGGAGGAGGAACCTTCTCCGGACCCCTTGGAGGAGGAGCCCACCGATGAACCGGGGGAGGAAGAGCCCCCAGACGAACCGGGGGAGGAAGAGCCACCGGCCGAGCCCGAGGAGCCGGAGCATCCGGTCGACCCCGGGGACACGGATACGCCTACGGATGGCGATGGCGCCGTGATGCCGCCGGAAGCGCCCACGCCTGACGATGTTGACGGTGGCGCCGTCGAGGAGCCTTGAGCCTGATGGAGGGTGATTTTGGAAACGCGCCGCCTTTGGCGGAGGGGATCATTTTCAAGGCGATGAGCGGGTTTTATTACGTCGAGCCCGCCGCGCGGATGGCGGCCAATGCGCCGCAACGTGCAGACGACGGCGCGGGCTTGACAGACAGCGGCTCGGGCTTGACAGACGGCGGCGTGGGCTTTGCGGGCGGCGGCGCGGACTTGACAGACGGCGGCGCGGACTTAACGGCCGGCAGCGTTGGCTTGGCGGACGACGGCGGCGTCGGCACAATGGGCGCCAACACCGGCATGCCGGGCGAAATCGTCGAATGCAGGGCGCGCGGGCGATTCAGGCTCGAAAGCAACTCCCCATACGTTGGCGACCGCGTCGCATATGCCCCCACGGAGCCCGGCAAAGGCTACATCATGGAAATATTGCCCCGAAAAAACATTTTCAGCAGGCCGCCGGTCACGAACGTCGACATCATGGTCATAGTCGCATCGGCGGCCATCCCTGTGACGGACCCATATCTCATAGACAGGATGACCGTTTCTGCCATAAAAAACGGCTGCGAGGCGGTTATATGCATCAACAAATGCGACCTCGACCCCGCCAAACGACTATTTGACATCTACAGCGCCGCTGGTTTCAGGACGGTCAGGACAAGCGCGGAGACTGGCGAGGGCGTTAATGAGCTGCTGGAAGCGATCAAAGGCGCGGTTTCTGTGTTCACAGGCAATTCCGGGGTAGGGAAGTCGAGCATTTTGAACATTCTTGACCCGAATTTCCACATTAAGACAGGCGATGTCAGCTATAAACTGGGGAGGGGGAGGCACACGACCCGCCATGTCGAGCTATTTAAGCTGCCCGGCGGCGCGATTGTCGCGGACACTCCCGGCTTTTCCGCTTTCGACACGGACAGGCTGTCGCAAAAAGAGGAGTTGCAATGCTTGTTCCCGGACTTTGAGCAATATATCGGCGATTGCCGCTTCCCGGACTGCGCGCATGTGAAGGAACCGGGCTGCTTGGTGCTGGAGGCGCTTGCATCAGGCGACATTCAGGAAACACGCTACGGCAGCTATTTGAAATTATACGAGCAAGCAAAGGAAATGAAGTCTTGGGAGACAGGGGCAAGGCACCATTGACGGATGACTGACTGACTGACTGACTGACTGACTGACTGACTGACTGACTGACTGACTGACTGACTGAATGACTGACTGACTGACTGACTGAATGACTGATTGAATGAATGAATGAATGAATGAATGAATGAATGAATGAATTTACGGATGGAAGGACCACAACCGATGAAATATGATTTCAAGCAAATTGAAAAGAAATGGCAAAACCGCTGGGAAGCCACGCGGCCATTTGCCGCCGAAAACGACAGCGCAAAGCCAAAATATTACGTACTGGTGGAATTCCCATACCCATCGGGCGACGGGCTGCACCTCGGGCATCCGCGCCCATACACCGCCATGGACATCGTGGCGCGGAAGAGGCGCATGCAAGGCTACAACGTTTTGTTTCCCATAGGGTTCGATGCGTTCGGGCTGCCGACGGAAAACTATGCGATCAAAAACAAGCTGCACCCGTCGGACGTCACGCGCAACAACATCAAACGTTTTTCCGAGCAGCTGAAAATGCTCGGCTACAGCTTTGACTGGGACAGGTGCGTCGACACGACCGACCCCGAATACTATAAATGGACGCAGTGGATATTCCTCAAACTGTTTGAAAACGGGCTGGCATATAAAGCGCAGATACCCGTGAATTGGTGCACGTCGTGCAAATGCGTCCTTGCGAACGAAGAAGTCGTCGACGGCGAGTGCGAGCGCTGCGGCGCGCCGGTCGTCAGGCGCGAAAAGAGCCAGTGGATGCTGCGGATCACGAAATACGCGCAGCGGCTGGCGGACGACCTCGACGACGTCGATTACATCGAGCGTGTCAAGATTCAACAGCGCAACTGGATAGGCAGATCTGTCGGCGCCGAAGTGGACTTCAAAACGACGGCGGGCGACGCTCTGCGGGTCTTTACGACCAGGCCGGATACGCTGTTCGGCGCGACTTACATGGTCATCTCGCCGGAGCATCAATTGTTGCAAAAATGGCTCGCCGACAATCCGGATGAGATCAAGGCATATCAGGAGACTGCTGCCAAAAAATCCGATTTTGAGAGGACGGAGCTGGCGAAAGACAAGACAGGCGTGGAAATCAAGGGGATTCGCGCGATAAACCCGGTGACCGAGCGCGAGATTCCAATATATATATCGGATTATGTGCTCGCATCTTATGGGACGGGAGCTATTATGGCGGTGCCCGGCCATGACCAGCGCGACTGGGAATTCGCAAAGAAATTCGATCTGCCGATTGTCGAGGTCGTCGCCGGCGGCGACATTGAAAAGGAAGCTTATACGGACTGCGACAATGGCGTTATGGTCAATTCCGGCTTCATATCCGGGCTGCCTGTAAACGACGCCATCGCCACCATCACGAAATGGCTTGCGGACAAAGGTCTGGGAGAAGAAAAAATCAACTACAAGTTGCGTGACTGGGTCTTTTCGCGCCAACGCTACTGGGGCGAGCCGATACCGATCGTCCATTGCGAAAAATGCGGCTATGTCGCGGTTACGGAAAGCGACCTGCCGCTGCTCCTGCCTAACGTCGAAAATTATGAGACGACAGAAACAGGGGAGAGCCCGTTGGCTGCGATGCCGGAGTGGACTTCGACGGACTGCCCGAAATGCGGCGGACCTGCGCAGAGGGAGACGGACACGATGCCGCAATGGGCGGGTTCGAGCTGGTATTTCCTCCGCTACACGGACGTTGCGAACAAAAACGCGCTGGCTTCAAACAAGGCATTGGATTATTGGACGCCCGTGGATTGGTACAACGGCGGGATGGAGCACACCACGCTGCATTTGCTCTATTCTCGTTTTTGGCATAAGTTTCTTTTTGACATCGGAGTCGTACCTTTCCACGAACCATACATGAAGCGGACGAGCCATGGCATGATCCTCGGCGAAGATGGGCAAAAAATGAGCAAATCGCGCGGAAATGTCATAAATCCCGATGATATCATCGGCGAATACGGGACGGACACCTTGCGCCTGTATATAATGTTCATTGGCGACTTTGAAAAGACGGCTTTGTGGTCGCAAAGCGCGGTAAAAGGCTGCAAGAGGTTTCTGGACCGCGTGTGGAATCTTTCAGAAGAGCGCGTTGGCGGCGGCGACGAGTATTCCGCCGCGCATGAGCTCGCGATCCATCGCGCGATAAAAAAGGTCGGGAGCGACATCGAGGCGCTGAAGTTCAACACGGCAATTGCGACGCTAATGTCGCTTGTCAACGATTATTACGAAAAGGCACCGTCGCGCGGTGATTTAAAGGTTCTGCTGAACCTATTATCTCCGTTTGCGCCGCACATAGCCGAGGAGCTTTGGGAGATGCAGGGGTTTGACGGCTTTGCTGCAGAGCAGCCCTGGCCGGTGTTCGACGAGAGCAAAACCCTTGACGCCGTGCGCGAGATTGCAGTGCAGATCGGCGGGAAGCTGCGGGGGACTGTGTTCGTTGCTCCGGATTCTGACGATGAGACTGTTATAAGCGCGGCCGTCGCCGATGAAAAGATCGCGCGCATTATCGATGGGAAGGAAATCGTCCGCACTATAGTCGTCAAGAACAAGCTGGTGAACTTAATTATAAAGTAAAAACTATATACCCCAGGGCAGAGCCCTGGACTTCGCGCCTTCGGCGCGCTATGCGCGGCACAGCCGCGCGGTATAAGAGTTTTTGATATCGTCACTTGCTCGGTCATGTCGCGCTAGCGCGACGCGACACTCGCTTCGTTCGATAATAAAGTTATTTACCGACCCGTGTCATTCCGGGCGCAGCGAAGAATCTTTCCTCGCATGCGCAGGGGGGATATGAGCGCAATGCCGTGAGCCGCTTGGACCGGCCGCATTTATCCCACACAGCCGATTGAACAAAATAAAGATTTTGTTCAAAGTAGTGGGTTTAATACAATGGCTTGGGACAACACAACGACATAGCCGCCCGCCCCCCATGCCGCATCATGAACCCACACGCATTCAGAGGTGAAAACAACCATGGACTACAGAGCCGGCTCTCCCGAAATACTCCGGGAGTTCCTATTCTACCACGAAACGATAAAAGGCCATTCAAAAAGGACCATCGACGAATACTTCCTCGACCTGCGGACCTTTTTCAGATTTCTGAAGCTGCACAAGAACCTCGCGCCGCAGAACGCGGAGTTCGACGAAATTTCGATTATGGACGTCGACATCGATCTCGTCAAATCTGTCACAGTTACGGACGTCTACGAATACCTTGCGTTCCTGTCGCGCGACAGGCCGAAGCACGGCAACAGCCGCAACACTGAATACGGCCTGACCGCCGCCTCGCGCGCCCGCAAAATCGCCGTCATCAGGTCATACTACAAATACCTCACCCTGAAAGCCAACATGCTGAGCGAGAACCCCGTCGCCGACCTCGATTCACCAAAACTACGGAAGTCGCTCCCGCGATATCTCAATCTGGACGAAAGCTTCAAGCTCCTGGACAACGTCGCCGGGATGCACAAAGAGCGCGATTTCTGCATACTGACAGTATTCCTGAACTGCGGACTTCGCATTTCGGAGCTCGCGGGGCTCGATCTGACGGACTTACGCGCAGACTCGATCCGGGTCCTTGGTAAGGGCAACAAAGAACGCATCGTCTATATCAACGACGCGTGCGCAGCGGCCATAAACGATTATCTGCTCGTGAGGAAGCAGATCGCTCCTCTGGACAAAAAGGCGCTGTTCCTGTCGAGCCGCCGCACGAGGATCACGACGTCGACGATCCACAGCCTCGTCAAGAAGCACTTGCTCGCAGCGGGGCTCGACAGCACGAAGTATTCGTCGCACAAGCTCCGCCACACAGCCGCGACGCTAATGCTGAAGAGCGGCGTGGACATCAGGACGCTGCAGGAGCTGCTTGGCCACGAGCACCTCAACACGACGCAGATATACACGCACATTGAGAACAGCAGCCTCCGCGACGCCGCCATGCGTTCCCCCCTATCGGGATATAAAAAGGAAGGAGCGGTGAAAGATGATTGACCGCGAAAGATGGGCTACTCTGAGCATAGTCGAGCAGATGGGAAATATCGGCTCGGAGGTTGGGAGAGCTATAGCCTCGCGCGACAACCCCGCCAGACGCGACGGCGCCATCGACCGCGCTCTCGATCTGTTTGCAGCGACGGCGGAATGCCACAGCGGGGCGCGGTTGCGTGAGATTTTGCGTTCCCGAGACGAGTTTTTGCGTTTGTTCTTTGGCGACTCCACGGACTATGACGGTGTCGAGCGGTATTTTCACCACTTTGCAATTGCTGCGCGCCGCGGTCGGTGATTGCTCGCCCATTGTTTAAAACAAAAATGCAGCCGCGCCTCGTATCAAGGCGCGGCGCTTCCATGCATATATTATATTACTCGAGATGCCGACCACTACATTCATCGTATGAAAAACGTACGATGTGCGTTGGATATAAGCATCAACCACAGTACGAAATCCATCGGAGCGGGTCCGCTACGCTGCATTCTGCACATCCTGCGCCGTGTCTATTATCACCGTGCGGGTCTCCCCTATCCAGTCGACGTCGAAGTTGAAAAGATCGCCGAGCTCACGCAGCTTGAAGTAATTGTTGCCGCCGATCAAATAAGCCTCCAGCTCATATTCCACGCCATCGAGGAAGAATCTTGACGTTGAGGGCTCGCAAGCCCGGGCATCCTCGCCGATCTCGCCCTGGATATTGCCCGTATACGGATAATTCACGCCGGAAGTCATGACAACCGACTTCGCGGCGTTGTCCCATGCGACGTTGAACCTGCACTCGGTGCCCTTCATCAGGAACGCGACGTCGCGCAGCTTGAAGTAATGGCTGCCGCCGATGAGGTATGCGTTCAACGGCATCTCCTTGCCGTTGAGGATGAGGTTCGCGCTCGACGGCGACGCCGATGAGTATATTGTCACAGTCCCTGTTTCGCCGGACCCCTCCCCTGCTTCGCCGCCGGGTTGTGTCTCGCCTTCGCCGCCCAGCGCGGCATCTGTCACATCGCCGGGCTCGCTACCGGGCTCCCCTCCCGGTTCGCTGCCTGCCAAATCCTCTTCATCGGGACCTTCTTCGATCTGCTTGCTCATATACACGGAAATAACGCTCTCCGCGTTCGCAAAACCATAATCGAGCAATATCTGCACATCCTGAAAGCGCGATGCGGAGGTCGACCCCATCGTGACGGCTATGATCCGGCGCCCGTCCCTCTTTGCAGTGCCGGTCAGGCAATACCCCGCCGCATCGGTATATCCCGTCTTTATCCCATCAGCGCCGCTGTAATCGTTCAGCAGCTGGTTAGTGTTCTTATATACCAGCCCTCGGAACATGATTTCCTTTTTCGATGAAATATTGATTACTTCCGGATAGTCCGTGATGAGGCTGCGCGTGAGCGCCGCCATCCCTGCGGGCGTTATTTTATTGCTCGATGAAATCCCATGCGAATCCGAAAAGGACGCGCTTATGCCGAGCGCGCCCGCCTTTTTGTTCATACGCGAGACGAATGCGGACTCGCTCCCGCATATGCCTTCTGCAAGCGCGGTCGCCGCAGCGCAGGCGGAGCAAACCATGACCGCATTCAGCAGATCCCTCACCGCGACTGTAATCCCTTCCGGCAGCGGCACGTTGGAGTATTCAAGGTTGTACGACAGCTTGCTGACCCCGGCGCTGATCTTTACCATGGTATCCAGGCTGATTTCCCCTGCCTTTATCGCGTCATAGACGACGAGCACCGACATGAGCTTCGTCATGCTGGCTGGCACCCTCTGGGTATCCGCCTCATATCCGTAAACCACTATGCCTGTTTCAAAATCGATTACGCATGCGCCCTTGGAAGATATCGTGCGGCCTCCGACGTCCGCCGCAGTGGCTTGTAAAGGAATTGTTGTTGTCAATACCAATATTATTACGATGAAAATAGTTGTTTGTCTGCGCATTCGATTCATTATGATCATGCTCCTCTTCAAGTTCAGATTCAAATTCAGATTCTAGTTCAAATTCAGGCCCATATCCAACCCCTATCCGGATTTTCATAGAGCGAATTAGCTGGAGCGCGCGGCCGCGCGTGCCGGCTATATCATGGGAAGCGCGGGGCTCCTCGTTATAACAGTCGCCGGATCTATGCTTTCCGCGTCGCTCCATAACCTCTCCAGTGAATAGAACTCGCGCGTTTCTTGCAAAAAAATGTGTATGACCACGCAAGCGAAGTCGAGCAGAACCCATCCGCCCGCGCTTCGGCCTTCCCGCCTGCGGGGCGTCTCGCCGTTTTCCTTGAGCACTTTCTCGACTTCGTCGGAAAGCGTCTTCATGTGCGTGGTGGATGTCGCTGTGCAGATTATGAAATAATCGGCGAGTATGGTGATTTCTCTAGTCCGCAGCAGGTTTATGTCTTTTGCCTTCTTGCTGTCAAGCGCGTTATAAATTAAACCGACGATTTCTTTAGGAGTCAGCACTAATATGCCCCTTTCAATTTGTTTATTACGTAGCCGCGGCGTGTCGCAAACTGGCCATCAGATGCGCCCACATCGGGTTGGCGAACATTCGCCCGGTTACTGCGCAAAGCCTGCTATGTCTCCGTGAAACAAGGTTTCGTGCCTTTGAGTTACTATTCCTCTATTTCCGGCGCGGATGCGGGGGGCGCTTCTTCGACCGGCTGCGCGGGAGGCGCAGGATCATCAATCCTTGTCTCGGGCCGCTGTTCGCCGGACTGCGCGGGATCGGTACCCGCGCCATCCGCAGGATCGGCCTGCGTAGCGGGAGGAATTTCGGAGGCCGCGTCCTCAGCGCCATCCTCAGCATCCAAGGTTTGCTGCTCGCCCGTTTGCTCGCCGTCAGGCGGCTGCTCGCCCGTTTGTTCACCGGTCTGCTCGCCGAGGTCGATTTCCGGGGCATCATCGGGAGTCATGCCATCATCATGATCCGGATCGCCATCGTTGTCGCCCGGCAACGCATCGCCCGGCAACGCATCGCCCGGCTCAGCGTCAGGATCATATTCAGTGTTCGACGCCTGTTCGGAAGATTGTGTCTCGCCTTGGTTGCTTTGCAGGGTATTGGCGGAATTGCTCTGCTGGCTGTCATCTGAATCCGTGCTTTGGTTGCTGCTCGGAGTGGCGTTCTGCTGCGAATTATTCGCACTGCTTGACCCCCTGTTGCCCGCGCCCATTGAAGACCGCGCATTGCCGTCCGTGACGTATGTGACGCCATTGGAGCCGCGAGTCACTATGCTGACGTCCTGCGGCGTAATATCTTCGTTAAATGGGTTCAACTTTTCGTTTAAGAGTTCCAACCATTCTTCCACATTTATCGATAAATATGTAGAGTCGTAATAACTGTTGGGTATTGTGTAGAAATTGATGTTTTCTGCGTCCAGTTTCAACATTTCCTCGCCAATCCAAATTAGATACGATAGAGTCAGGTCAGTCTTGACGTATTGCAGGAAAATTTTGGCTAGTTCATATATGTTCAATGATTTCTTTTTCGCGAGAATCTGCTGCGCGGCAGTGGACAGAAAGTCCTGTTGGGTGTTGATGCGGCCAAGGTCGGCATTCGCATACCCCTTCCTGAATCTGAGGACTTCCATCGCTTTTTGCCCCGACAAAAGCTGCGGCCCTTTTGCAAAGTGTATGTGGAGGCCGGCATCGTAGTCATCGTAACTCATATCCACAGGCACGTCGTATTCGACTCCGCCAACCGCGTCGACCAGCTCGATGAAGGCCCTGAGGTCCACAAGAACCCAATAATCGACCTTATACCCCAGCACATCCGAAAATCGATCGACGGTCGCGTCCATAACCTCGTCAAGGTCGCTGTTGTTCCCGCCGTGCTGGTATCGCATGTTGGCATAAATTGCGTTCGCCCTTTTATTGTCCCAACCGACGTTGACAAGCGTGTCGCGCGGGATGCTGACGATGTTGAGCGTATGCTTCGTCGCGTCAAGCGTCGCTGCCATGATGACGTCGGTGTTGCCGTTGCCATCGTCGAGCGCCATGAGCAAAAACGTGAATTTCAGCTCGTCGGTCGGCCTTGTATAGACTTTATTCGTTTTTGAATCGCTCTGCGCTTGCTGCGGCGGGGTTGACTTGCCTATTTCAAGCGGGTTGACGTATTCGTTGCTAAAAGGCGCTTCTCTGACGGGTGGAGGATTTTCGCGGGCCGTCTTGACGAAATATGCAAGATACACGCCGGTAACGATGAAAACTGCGAAAACAATGGCAATAATCGTCAATATGCGCTTTTTTCTTCTTTTTGACTTAAATGCCTTTTCATCGATATTGTCATCGCTGGCGAATCCGTTGAAATCATCGGTGTCATTGCTGATGTTCTTCACCAGGTGATGCCCTTTTCTTTTCGTGCCGGTCAACTTCATTTATTTGCCCTTTCTTTAACGGGAGTCCGGGAAAATAGCCCCAAACGCTCGTCCTTCAGCGAGATTCCCGGATTATCGCTCCGGGTGCCGTGCGCTCGCGCAGATCATCAAGCGCGTCAAATGTCGTTGTGTTTGGAATTATGCCTCGCGACCTCATGTCGTCAACGCTCATTTCCATGCCCATAATCATGGCCTTGTCGATGTCCGCGTAAGCCTCTTTCCTGAGCTCGTCGATCCCCGGGATGTCCCTCTCGGGCTCGATGTAATCTGCCAGATATATGACTTTTTCCAATAAGGACATTCCGCGCCTGCCGGTCGTATGCCACATAATGGCGTTCGAAACTTCATCGGAAACGCCGAAAACCGTCCTTGCGAGCGCCGCGCCGCTTTTTGGATGCAGGAGCTTTTCTTCGGAGTTTTGAAGGTTTTTTATGTATATCCCATTTTGCGCGAGGATGCCGATATGCTCGGCGGTATCCAGCTTTTTTGTTATATCGTGAAGGATGCCGGCCTCGCGCGCGTCGTCAACGTCGGCGCCCCACCTCTCCGCCAGCTTCACGGCTTCCGACTCGCAGCCCGCGACATGCGGCACCCTTTTGGGGTCGAGCATCGCATATGCCTTGCCGCGCAACCAAGCCCAGTCAGGTTTCGCGCCATAAAGCCTGCCTTTTATAATATATGAATAAGTTGTATCTGTTATGTATCTTACTCCTTCTCGCTGCGGAAGGAGCCTGCGCAGTTGCGAGGAGGAGATGTCGAGGACGTCGTTTTCGATTATCTCCGTGCGCGTTCCGAAAAGCTCTTGCAGCTCGTCCGAGTAAACGCTGATGTTCCGATTGTCGTCCGCGTTGCGTGAAAACACTGCAGGAGTGACGCTTTTTAGCAATGATTCGCTGTCCTTCCACGTTCCGAGCGATAAAAACATGTCCGCGCCGACTAAAAGAAACATCCGCGCTCCATTATACTCTTTTTTAATCGCTTTGACCGTATCTACAGTATATTTAAACTTTGAGTCCTTAATTTCAATGTCCGAAACGGCCGCGCCTCTTACATCGTCGAACGTCGCGTGCACGAGCGACAGCCGAACATCCGCCGAAGGGGTGCCCTCCGGCAGCGGCTTGTGCGGGGGCGCTCCCGCAGGGACGATCAGCAGCCTGTCGAGGCCCAGTTGCTTCGCGGCTGTTTTGGCCGACTGCAAATGGCCGATGTGGGGCGGGTTGAATGTCCCGCCGAATATGCCGATTTTCAACTAATCACCTATATCCGTTGCTGGCCTCGCACCTGTTGCCGGGCGCGGCATACTTGGCGCGCAGCCGCCGTGCGTGGCACACGCTATTCCGCCATCAATCGCACAAGCGCGCGCAAAGCGGCCCCCCTGTGCGACAAGCCATTCTTCTCTTCCTGTGAAATCTCCGCTAATGTCTTCCCGATCTGCGGTATAAAAAACACCGGATCAAATCCAAAGCCGTTTTCTCCCGACAAAGACCGCGCGATTTCCCCGCTGCACTCGCCCTCAGCAATCAATTCATCGCCGTTTGGGAATACGCACACAACAGTACAGACGAATTTTGCCGCTCGATGTTCCACGTTCTCCATATTTTTAATCAGAAACCGGCATCTTTCATCGTTTGTTAAAGCAATGCCGCCGTATGAGCTGGTATCGACCCCGGGCGCGCCGCCCAGCGCTTCGACGACAAGCCCCGAATCGTCCGCGATCGCAGGCATCCCGGAGAGCTTGCATACGTATCGGGCTTTTATGAGCGCATTGTCGCGGAACGTGCCGCCTGTTTCTTCTATGTCGCTTTCGATGCCTACCTCGCTTCTGGCGATTGCGTCAATGCCTGCCGCGCCCAATATTGAGCGCATCTCCCGGATTTTCCCGCTGTTTGCGGTCGCAAGCACGAACACTGTTTTGCCAAAGCCGCCCTCTATATTACCTGCGCTGCTCTCCATGCCGCCTTCCGCACGGCTCTCCGCACGGCTCTCCGCGTTGCCGGACGTCGCAAGCACGACATCCGCATCACGCCCGCTCCCATGTCCGCTCCCGCTCCCGCTCCCACGTCCGCTCCCACGTCCGCTCATTCTAATATCGCCTCGACAAATTCGCGGCTGTCAAAAACAGCCAAATCATCCGGCTTCTCCCCGACTCCAACGAGCTTGACAGGAACCTTCAGAAGCTCCGCAATGGCAAAGACAATGCCGCCCTTTGCGGTGCCGTCGAGTTTTGTCAGCACGATGCCTGTAATGCCTGCGGTGGCATTAAATTCGCGAGCCTGGATCAAGCCATTCTGTCCGGTCGTAGCATCAAGCACGAGCAGCGTTTCCCTGTCCGCATCGGGCAGTTCGCGGTCTATGACCCGGCTGATTTTGTTCAGCTCGTTCATAAGATTGGATTTGTTGTGCAGCCGCCCCGCGGTGTCGCATATAATGACGTCTGCTCCCCGCGCCTTCGCGGCGTTGATGCCGTCAAATATGACGGCGGCAGGGTCAGCGCCCTCGTCTTTGCGAACAATGTCCGCATCGGCGCGGCGAGCCCAAATGCTCAGCTGCTCCCCGGCCGCCGCGCGGAAAGTGTCCCCCGCGCATAACAGCACCTTTTTTCCGTCATCGCGGAACATTGTAGCCAGCTTGCCGATGGTGGTGGTCTTCCCCACCCCGTTCACGCCGATAATCAGCACGATGGCCGGCTTTGTGCCGAGCTTCAGCCCAATATCGCCAACGTCCAGAAATTTGACGAGTATGTCGGCTAGGGCCGCCTTGATGTCCGCGCTGGTCCGCAGCCCCTCGCTTCTGACCCTTTCGCGCAGCAGCTCAACAGCATCTGCTGAAGTTTGCGCGCCAAGGTCGGCAACGATTAATCTTTCTTCCAATTCATCAAAAAATTCATCGTTTGCGCCGGTAAATGCGGCGAAGAGGCCGCTTAGCTGCGCGGACACGCTTTTTGTTGTTTTGGCCAGGCCTTCGCGCAATTTAGACAATATACCCATATTAATCGTCCATTCCGCCGCTGCGCAACGGCACATAACGTTAATGTAAAGTCTTATCTGCGCAGCAAGGAATGATAAGACGATTATTCATTAAATCACCCGCGCTTCGCGCGGCGATAGCGCCTTAGCGACTGAAATTTGTCTTGTTATTAATTAGCGTTGCGAGTCGTTAAGGCACTAGCTATTGGTACCTTTCCGAAACGGGCGCGTTGCGCGTCATGATCTGCCGCTCCGCCTCATCAAGATCGATCCTGAGAATGCTGGACACGCCAAGCTCCTGCATCGTCACGCCATATAGAACGTCGGCTTCTTCCATCGTTGCCCTTTTATGCGAAATGACAAGCATCTGCGTATTGCACGACATTCTGCGCATGTACGAGGCAAACCGAAGAACGTTCGCGTCGTCAAGCGCCGCGTCAATCTCGTCCATGACAACAAACGGCGGTGGACGCACGAACAATATCGCGAAATATATCGCGATGGCAACGAAAGCCTTCTCGCCGCCAGAAAGCAGCGTAAGCGTCTTCAGCGACTTGCCGGGTGGCTGGACCTGAATCTCGACGCCGCAATTCAAAACATCGTCCGGGTCTTCGAGGACGAGCGATGCACGCCCGCCTCCGAACAGTTCCTTAAACGTCTTGCCGAAGCTCTCGTTTATGACGGCAAACTCGCGAGTAAAAATCTCGCGCATTCGTTCTGTGATATCATTGATGATTTCGATGATTTCGCCTTTAGCTTTTTCCACATCGTCGCGCTGCGACGTGAGGAAAGAGTATCTTGTGTTGACCCGGGCAAACTCGTCGATGGCTCCGATGTTCGGGTTCCCAAGCTCGGAAATCTGCCGCTTCAACGCCGAAATGCGGCGCTGCGCCTCTGCAAGGTTTTCAATGCGCGTGCCGGTGCTCATCGCCGCGCTGCGGCTGAGCTCATATGTGTCCCAGAGCTTGTCTATAATCTGGTTTTCTTCCATTTTCGCGGCTAGAATCCTTTGCTCGAGCCTCGAGCATTCGCGCTCCTGCTCCAGCATTTCCTGGTTCATGTTTTGTATGTCCTTGTTCAAGCTGCTGCGCTTGGCTTCTATGTCCAGCTTTGCGGTGTTGACGCCGGCCAGCCTTTGCCTATATTCGTCGATCTGTTTTGCGACGGCCTCGCACAATCGCTCATTTTTGAGTATCTCGTCCCGAATCCGGTCGTTTTGGCTCTTCAGCTCGCCGATTGCTTCCAGCTGGCGGTCACGGTTGCCCGACATTTCGTCGCGTAAGGCGCTCAGCTCGACGACGGCCTTCGTCAATGCTTCATATTCGGCATCTATGGAAGCGCGTCCGGCGCGAAGCTCGGACATCGCCGCATTGACGCGCTCGCGCTCCTCCGTCAGGCGCTCCTGGCCGCGGATAGCTACCTCAATCTTGCTTTTTGCCGCTGCGGCATCGGCCTCGAGTGAAAGTATTGCATCCCTTGCGGCTTTCGTATCATCGCTGTTGGCGGCAATTCTCTTTTCTATCGAAGCAATCTCGGCGCCGAAAGCCTCCATTTGCTCTTTCGCGGCGCCCAGCAATTGCGTAAACAACGTATCCTCGCCCTCTAGCTTGATGAGAAGATCCTCCGCAGCGCGCAGCTCGGATTGAGCGGTCGTCATCTCATACTCGGCAGCAGTCTTCTCCCTGACGCGCTCCGCGTGTTCGCGGCTCAGCTTGGCGACATCGGCGCCCAAAACGTCGATCCTGCCGGACAATTGCGCTATCTCATTAGCGCGTGAAAGCACTCCCGCGTTGCCGGCGGCAGAACCGCCGGTCATGGAACCGCCTGTGTTCATGACCTGCCCGTCGAGGGTCACGACCTTATATCTATAGCCATGCTTTTTGGCGATCCTGACGGCGCTGTTCAAATCGTCCGCGACTATGACGCGCCCCAGCAGGCTCGCGTAGATTCCGGCATATTTTTTATCGTATTCGACAAGACCGAGCGCCACGCCCTCAAATCCGTCATCGCTCCCGACGTCGGACGCTTTGAGTATGTTGCCTGAAATCGTCGATATCGGCAGGAACGTCCCCCTGCCCCCATCCCTTTTCTTCAAAAGATTGATGGCAGCCTTGCCGTCTTCCTCCGTATCGACGACAATGTTTTGCATGGCTCCCCCCAAAGCGGTCTCGATGGCGACGGTGTACTTGTCCTCGACTTTGATAAGGCTCGCGACAGTGCCGTGGATATTTTTCAAAGAACCGCGAGCGGACTCCTGCATCACAAGCTTGACGGCCTTGGAATAGCCCTGGTAGTCCTTTTCCATATCGGCAAGGAGGTTCCTCCTCGACTCAATCGTCTTAAGTTCAAAAGAGAGGCGTTCCAATTGCTCCGCGCTCATCACGGCCTTGTCCGCGCGGTTGCGTGCCTTAATCGCAAGGCCGTTCGCTACATTGACGAGCGAAGCGGCGTCTTCCCGCGCTTTGCTGAGTTCGGCAGAGAACGACTCATAATCACTGCTCCGAGCCTCAAGCGTCGAAGCAGCAGCCGACAACTCCTGTTTGACGGAGTTGTCCATGTCAAACAACTCCTGCGCCTGCGATGCTAAGGCGGAAAGAGTCGATCTATGCTCCGAAAGCGCGGACTGGACCTCGTTCTCCATATTCATCAGCGCGCCGAGCTCCTCGGACGCGCCGCCTGCCAAATTGGATATGCCAAGCATTTCGGACGCTAGCTCTGCCGCCCGCGCGTCAAACGCCAGCCTGTCCGAAGCAATTTCCCGCAGCCTGCTTTCGCGTTCGCTGATCTGCGCCCCGACGCCGCCCTGCCTGTTCTCCTGTGACTGTATGTCCAAGCTCAGGCTCTCGATTTGCCCTGCGTTGCCCTCCATGCGCGATTTTGAAACGGCGATCGCGCTCTCCAGCTCATTGAGGCGGGATTCCTCGGAGGAAATCATCTCGCGCACGGAATCGGCCTCGATGTCGCAACGGCGCATTTCGTCCGAAAGGGCCTCCGACTCCTCAAAGCCCGATTCAAAGGCCCGCGTGGCCTCGGCCAACGCCAGCTTTGCGGTCTTTTGGTCATCTTCGGCCTTTGCCGCCCTGATGCGCAGCGTCTCCAAGTCCCGTAACCAAACGGAAATCTCGAGCCCGCGCAGCTCGTCGCGAAAGAGAAGGTACTTCCGCGCAGTCTCGGCCTGCTCGCGCAAAGGCTCTATTTGCAGCTCAAGCTCGCCGATCTTGTCGCCGATCCTGAGAAGGTTCTCATCGGTCTGCTGGAGCTTGCGCTCCGACTCCTCTTTTCTGTGCCTGTAACGCGAAATTCCCGCAGCCTCCTCGAAAATCTCGCGCCGGTCCTTGCTTTTAGAAGACAGAATGTCGGCTATCTTTCCCTGCCCGATTATGCTGTACCCCTCGCGCCCGAGCCCCGTGTCCATCAGAAGCTCGTTGACGTCTTTCAGGCGGACAAGCGTGCGGTTGATATAATACTCGCTCTCGCCGGAACGGTAATATCGCCTCGTGATCATAACTTCGGTGTTTTCGAGCCCCAGGCGGCCGTCGGAGTTGTCCAAAATGAGCGAGACTTCGGCAAAACCGACCTGGTTGCGCTTTTGAGTCCCGCCAAAAATGACGTCTTCCATTTTGCCGCTGCGCAGCGACCTTGTCGATTGCTCGCCCATAACCCAAAGAATGGCATCGGAAATGTTGGACTTTCCGCTGCCGTTGGGGCCGACGATGCCTGTGATCGGTTTTTCGAACATCAGGCGCGTCTTTTCGGGAAACGACTTGAATCCTTGCAATTCAATGGATTTCAAATACAGAACGAACACCGACCTTTACATAGTTGCGAGCAGTTGCATAGCAATTTGATTATCAGAAACGATTATACGCTTATTGTACTAAAATATCAACAATACCGTGGGTGATATAGATATTTAATAGATATGGATGCCTACATGCTAAACCTGATCCTTGTACTCTCGTCCATCATTCTGATGATGACGACCGCGACCTCGCTGCGCATGATGTTGGACGCGGGGCTGCAATTATTGTCCGAGTCGACGCCATTAAGGATGCCGGCGCGGTAGAGCTTATATATTGCGGCTGCCTGCGGGTGGGTCATTGGCACGTCGGCGATGCTTCCGTCCGTTACCGTGTTTATCGCCCGGAGCGCTTCGTCCGGCAATGCGTTTGCGAATATCTCCATATACTCTGCCCGCGTTGCGGGCGCGTCCCAATTATAGTTTCTGTCGTCGATGATATAATATGATAACGCGCTGAGAACATAGTTGAGATACCATGTCGATCCGCTACTGTTCCCTGTTTTGACAGATCCTTCTGTGTGTATTTCGTACATACAGACTGCCAGTTTTATTGCCTCGGCGTAGCTGAGCTCGCCATAGGGAGCATAAGTAGTCGCTGTTCTCCCGTTGATTAGGCCCATATTGTACGCACTCAATACGTAGTCGTAGAACCATGCGGATTTGGCCACATCGGTGAAGGGGTTGAAATTAGGATGAAATCTTGCTTCCAATATTTGAGATTCCAGCGCGACAAAACTAAATACAGGGGCATCTGAGACTTTATCTCCGTTTCTATACCAGCCGCTAAATGATGAGCCATTGAGCGCGCTTGCTTCAACAGTTACATAATCGCCTTTCGACACGTTTTGATTACCAAAAGCGCTGCCGTAGCCGCTCACATCCAACGTTATACCAATGGCGGACAAATCACTGCCTGTTAGTATATCATCCGCTGGGATCGTCCATGTTTCACTATTCAACGCCGCTGAAAGCCGGTTATTCAATATCGAATCGCCGGAAGTGGTATAACAGGCAAGTTTCAGACCCGGCGTTAAAGGGATTTCGTAAAAATTGACCTTTCTCGTTTCATTTGACTCAGAATCATATTCCGTTACAATAAATGACATCTCACCGCTGTCTCTCGCGGTTATTTCCATTCTGTAATCACCGTCAGAAGGTATATACAATTCTTTCGCGTCGCCGGAAACGCTTACAGGAAGCAAATCCGTTATGATTACATCATTTACTATACTGACGACAAGATTGTCTTTATTATCGTAAACCACAACATCGACAGGGCATCTGATCGTATACTTATTCAGCGTACGGGAATCAAATAAGGAAGCGGCATCATGCGCGAATAACCAGGCCATATATATTTCAATATTATGCTGAGCGCCCATGTCGCTTAAACCGGTAATATACAGGTCTATCACTTTGATGATATTTGCGATTGTTAACTTTTCTTTCAGGATATCCGTCGCGTTCATTCCGTTTTTGTTACAAATCGCAATAAATACTTTAAAGTAATCTTCGTCACCACCTAAAAGCATTGTTACAACTGTTTCCACTACTTCTTGATAAAAATCATCATCGGCTTCATATATATCAACGAGCATTTTACCAAAAGCTTCATCGCCAAATCTTAATTTATATTCATTTAATATGTCGTGTGGGATACTGCTTACTAAATCTTGATTTACAGTTAAGACCGATATAAAGTCAACGATAATACTTTGCAGTTTTTTTTCATATTGTCCGGTATCTTTCGCAAGTTTTTTCAAGATATTTTCTACTTTATTAACTCCGCTATAGTTTGTCGGTTCTTTTATTGGAAAGTCATTACCTGTTATTTCCTTATACTTTTTCTCGACCGGTTTTATGGTATTTTCAAGATACTCGTTCAGTCGCTCCATATCTTTGCTTGTATTGCTGATATAATAGACATATTTTGGAAGCGTATAGCTGACTCCAAACCTTTCATAACCCCATTTGCTTAGCGGCAGTGTAGGAACAAAGTCAGCCGGATTGATGATATTATGAATGTTATCGTCCGAGTTGACATTGGTTCCGAGCAAACTGTTGTAATCGCTGTTATTAATCGCAACTTTATTCTTGTTGACAGTTCTCGGAGTCGCAAATGTATACGCAAAAAGATTGTTGGGGTCGATGTCCATATTAGCATTGAGCCGCATCGCTGTTAAGTTAGCTACCGCCGCTGCCCTGCTGTACCCGGTTATCCATATCTTTGTTTCACCTATAATGACACCGCTAGTCTTTAGCGTGCTTATATACGCAAGAAGATTATTGTACACAGAACGGGAAGCGAGAAAAAAACCAACATGGAAGGATTCATCGCCGACATAGAAATTGTCCGCCCATTCCGCGCCATAACCGCCGCCCCGGATGGAGACTGCAATCAAGGTGTCTTTATTATTTATTTGTTTCGCTGCAAAAGAATACGCGACTTTGCTGGATGCTTCGCTCAATGGGATTTCGTAGTTAAAATATGCTGAGTGGGTAAACCCCATCTTTGCGTGGGTATCCCTGATATTGGCATCGCGACCGACGCGGCTGTCCTGCGTCCCCTCTATGGTGTAAGTATCCGCACCAGTAGCAGTAAAACTCGCCGCTTCCAGCCCAATTGAGAGGCGAGCTAAATCATGATTATAGATGTAGCTTGATTGCGAAAAATAATTGTCGCTATAGTGAAAGTTATAATTTCTGCCTTCGCTTCCCCAAAAGATATTGACATTTCCCTCCGTGAAACCATCATTAACAATTGTTATACCAGCTGTCGCAGTCATCCCGTCCGCAGACAATTCGATCGTGTAATGGCCAGCTTTTCTGCACCAGATAGGGACAGATACGTGAGTTCCATCAGTAGAATCAACAAATGACATCATTTCTGTTGTAAAAAATATGGCTGACTGGTCGCTACAGAACCATTTGACATTACTTCGCGTTGGGAGAAAAGAAGAGGAGGATATCAGCCCGCTGACAACAAGCTCGGTATCGTTCAAGTTAACAACATATATTCTGTCTGATATGCTTACTTTTGTCGCGCTATCTGACGAGCTTTCATTTGTATCCGGCGAGCCAAGCTCCGGGGATTTTGATAAACCAGCATCCCACTCGCAGATAAAGCCAAAATTCGATACACCAAAAAACACTTCGTTTTTGCACTCGCCATCATCCTGTAGATCGTTCCACTTAAGCTGTTCTCCCCCTAAAGGGTTTGTGACTCTGTATATCATAAGGCAATTCTCTCTGCCTGTGAAATTATCTGGCTGCCCGGAAGCCCAGTTAGTGTAAAGCATCTGTTCGCCTGTGACCCAAGTAAAATCACGTCCTTGTGTCCGGAATCCGCCAAGCCAATAGCTATTCTTCACTCCTGTTGATAGTTGGCTAGATATGAAATCTTGCTCTGATTGCGAAGCAACAGTTGCCAGATGCCCACCAATACTCTCACAGTACGTTTTCGCCTCGTCCCATGTCATACCAACATCAAAAACTTTATACGAATGCCCATTGTAAATAACGGCATCTGAAGGTATGGCTGTGTTTGGTGAAATGCTACTTTGATAGATATATTCGCTTGCCGGAATAATCAAGTTCCCGTTTCCGTCATATACGTTTAGGTTACTAGCAATAACACCGGTTGCCCAGTCACTTATGATACCATATGTACCTATTTGTTCCCATTCACCGCTATCGTTCAGGAAATATTGGTTGCATCTCGAAGATTTTGATTGCACATTAAGAACAAGGTTTCGATTCCAAACAATGTAGGGATCCATTTGAGTGTTCTCAATATTAAAAGTAGTCATTTCCAGTCTGGAATTACGATATCCCTCATTGAATATGATCCAATATGTTTGACCCGTCGTTGGATATTCAGGGTAACGATCCAAACTAAAAGAATTTGCCGATGCTGCGTAAATCGAAGGCGGAACGACAATACTTACTACCAAAAGAATTATAGCCAAACAAAAACATAGAGATTTTTTCATACTAATAGTCCATTCCTTTCTGCGAAAGGCACAAAACGGGATGAAACCGGGCTGTGCCTTTTATGTTTTGCTATAATAATGCTGAGGCAAGGGTACACTACAA